>JAWWBR010000059.1:0-20423 GCA_033720855.1 Alphaproteobacteria bacterium | reverse complement strand
GCTGCACGAGCGCTTCGCGGCCAAGGGGCTGCACCTGCTCGACGCCCCGGTCAGCGGCGGGCCCAAGGGCGCGGTGAGCGGCAGGCTGGCGATCTGGGTCGGCGGCGACCGGGAGGTGTTCGACCGGCACCGGGGCGTCCTCGATGCGCTCGGCGACCAGGTGCGCTATATCGGTGCCGTCGGCGCGGGCTCGGTGGCCAAGCTGGTGCACAACAGCGCCGGCTACGCCGTGCAATGCGCGCTCGCGGAAGTTTTCACCCTCGGGGTCAAGGCCGGCGTCGACCCTTTGACGCTCTGGGCGGCGGTTCGTCAGGGCGCGCGCGGCCGCCAGCGCACCTTCGACAGCCTGGCCGATCATTTCCTGATCAATCACTACGATCCCGCCGATTTCGCGCTGAAGCTGGCGCATAAGGACGTGGCCTTGGCCGCGGATTTGGGCCGCGACGTCGAGGTGCCGTTGCGCTTCATAGAGCTTGCGCGGGCGGAGCTTGCCGAAGCCCTGAACCGGGGTTGGGGCGAGCGCGACAGCCGGGTGGCGATGGTCTTGCAGCAGGAGCGCGCCGGCGTTTCGATCGAGGTCGACGGCGCCAAGCTGCGCGACGTTCTCGATCGGGACTAGGCGCCGGTCTACTTTCGCCGGGCTTAGGTCTGCGGCGACGAGGGGCGGCCGGCCCGCAACGCGGCGGCATGGGGGCGGCGGTCCGCGGCGGCCTGGTAGACCACGTCGATCTCCGCGAAGGCCTCGAGCGCCTCTTCGGCCGCCGTCTTGCCCACGTATTCGAAGGCGTCGAAGCCGCAGCGGGCCATCAACGGCAGCTGGTCGCGCAGGACCTCGCCGACCGCCCGCAATTCGCCCGCGTACTGGTAGCGCTGGCGCAGCAAGCGGGCCGTCGAATAGGCGCGGCCATCCTTGAAGGCGGGAAATTCGAGGGCGATCACGTCGAAGCGGTCGAGGTCGCCGGCGATGTCCTCGGCCCGGTCCGCGCTCGACAGGCGGACGCCCAGCGGCGCGCGACGCGCTATCAGGGCCGAGCGTTCGGCCTGCCAACGGGCGAGCGAGACGATGATGCCGCCCGTGGCCGGTAGCGGCGCCTCGTCGTCCACGTGGCGCCACGGGTCGGCGACGATGCGCCCGTCCTTAATGAGGGACATAGAGGTTCTCCCGAAACGGCTCCTTGCCGACCCGGCGGTAGGTCTCGAGAAAGCCCTCGCCGTCGGCGCGCAGATCGATATAGGTCTCGATGATGGTCTCGATGGCATCGACGACCCGATCGTAGGGAATGGCCGGACCGACGATGCCGCCGATGGCGGCATCCGCCTCGGCGCTGCCGCCGAGGGTGATCTGATAATACTCCTCGCCCCTGCGGTCGACCCCGAGCAGGCCGATATGGCCGACATGGTGATGGCCGCAGGCGTTGATGCAGCCCGAAATTTTGATCTTCAGTTCGCCGATATCGTGCTGACGGTCGAGGTCGGCGAAGCGCTCGCTGATGCTCTGCGCCAGCGGGATCGAGCGGGCGGTTGCGAGGCCGCAGTAATCCATCCCCGGGCAGGCGATGATGTCGCTGACGAGGCCGAGATTGGGGGTATCCAGGCCGTGGTCCTTGAGCGTCTGCCACACGGCGTAGAGATCCGCCTGGCGGACGTGGGGCAGGACCAGATTCTGCTCATGGGTGGCGCGGATCTCGTCGAAGCTGAACCGTTCGGCAAGGCCCGCAACCGCCTCCATCTGCTCGGCCGTGATGTCGCCGGGGATGCCGCCGATGGGCTTCAAGGAGATGTTGACGATGGCGTAGCCCGGCTGTTTGTGCCGGGCCAGATTGGTGCGCGCCCATTGGGCGAATCCGGGGTCCTCCAACTGCTGGCGCGCGAAGTCGCCGTCGACCGCGGACAGTGTCTCGAAGGCGGGCGGAGCGAAGAACGAGGCGATGCGCTCAAGCTCCCCGCTCGGCAGATCGACTGGCTCCTGCCCCATGGCGGCCCATTCGGCTTCGACCTGACGGGTGAACTCCTCTGCGCCCAGGTCATGCACCAGGATCTTGATGCGCGCCTTGTAGAGATTGTCGCGGCGGCCGGCCAGGTTGAACACCCGGAGGATGGCCTCGAGGTAGGACAGCAGGTGCCGGCGGGGGAGGAATTCGCGCACCGTCGCGCCGACCATTGGCGTCCGGCCGAGCCCGCCGCCGACCATGATTTGATACCCCAGTTCGCCGGCGTCGTTGCGTTTGATGACAATGCCGATGTCGTGGACGCGCGCCGCCACCCGGTCGCGTGCCGACCCGGTCACGGCGATCTTGAACTTGCGCGGAAGGAAGGAGAATTCCGGGTGCAGGGTCGACCACTGGCGGATCACTTCGGCGGTGATCCGCGGATCCTCCACCTCGTCCGCAGCGGCGCCCGCATACTGGTCGGCGGTGATGTTGCGGATGCAGTTGCCGCTGGTCTGCAGCGCGTGCATTTGCGCCTTGGCCAGTTCGGCCAGGATGTCGGGCGTGTCTTCAAGCTTGGGCCAGTTGAACTGCAGGTTCTGACGCGTCGTGAAGTGGCCGTAGCCCTTGTCGTAGCGCCGCGCGATGTCGGCCAGTGTGCGCATCTGCCGGGACGACAAGGTGCCGTAGGGAACGGCGATGCGCAGCATGTAGGCGTGCAGCTGCAGATAAAGGCCGTTCATCAGCCTGAGCGGCTTGAACTCGTCCTCGGTCAGTTCGCCGGCCAGGCGGCGGCGCACCTGGTCGCGGAACTGCGCGACCCGCTGGTCCACGAGTTTCTGGTCTATGGTGTCGTATTGATACATGTCTGGAGTCCCTGGCTTGTGCCTCAAGCCCCGGCCTGCTTGCCGAGATCGCGACGAACGGTTGGGCCTTTGGCTCGGATCAGCTCCCGGAACCGGGTCGGCCGGGGGGCGCCATCCCCGATGTCGACATTGATAAGATAGGGGTCGACGACCAGCCGCTTTTCGACATCGGCCTGGGCGCGGGCAAGCAGCGCCGCGGCCTCTTCCTCGCCGTGCGCGACTTCGGCGTCGGCAATGCTTTCCGACCAGTTTCCCTCGGCCGTCAGATACACCACCAACCCATCGCGCAGGCGGTTCGCCGAAATCACCTCAGCCGACATTAACGTCTCCTTGCCGTGCTTGGCCGGGGGCCGCCTCCGCCTGGTTTTGTGCCGATGCCGCCTCGGCGAAGGCCGCGACCTCGCCGATGACGATCACCGCCGGCGCCCCGACGCCGTGTCGCGCCAGTCCCGCCGCCAGGCCCGCCAGGGTATCCCTGATCACGCGCTGATCCGGGCGGGTGCCGTTCTCGATCACCGCCACGGGGGTTTCGGGCCGCATGCCGTGAGCGAGCAACTCGCGCCCGGCGTGCCCCGCCGTCGCCACCCCCATGTAGATCACCAGCGTGTTGCCGCTCGCCGCCAGGCCGGCCCAGTCGGGCTCATCGCCGCCGGCGCGGCTATGGCCGGAGATGAAGGTCACGCCCGAGGCCGCGCCGCGGTGGGTCAAGGGCATGCCTGCGGCGGCCGCGCAGCCGACCGCCGCCGTGATGCCGGGGATGACCTCGACGCTGACGCCGGCGGCGCGCAGGTGCGCGAGCTCCTCGCCGCCGCGCCCGAACAGGAACGGATCGCCGCCCTTGAGCCGCACCACGCGCTGGCCGGCGCGGGCGCGCGCCGCCAACAGCCGATTGATGCCCTCCTGATCGAGGGAATGGCGGCCCGGCGCCTTGCCGACATAGATGCGCTCGGCGTCGCGGCGCACGAGATCGAGAATGCCGTCGCCGATCAGCCGATCGTAGACCACCACATCGGCATCCTGCATCGCCCGCAGGGCGCGCAAGGTCAGCAGATCGGGATCACCGGGCCCGGCGCCGACCAGGGCTACCGAGCCGGCCTCTTGGCCGGCCGCCGGCCCGCGGTTGATCCGCCTGAGCATCCCTTCGGCCGCCTCGCCGGCCCGGCCGGCCAGCACCGCCTGGGCGATCGGGCCATCGAAAAACTCCTCCCAGAACCGCTTCGGCGTGCCCGCGGTCTCGATCTCCCTGACCGTCGAGCGGTATCGCTGGGCGAAACGGGCGAGCGCGCCGAGCTTCGCCGGCAGCACGCGCTCGATCTGCTCGCGCAGGCGGCGCACCAGCACGGGCGCGGCCCCGCCGCTGCCGATGGCGACCAGCACCGGTTCGCGATCGACGATCCCGGGCATGACGAAGGTCGAGAGCTCCGGCCGGTCGACCACGTTGACGGGGGTGTTGGATTTGCGGGCGGCGGCCGAGACGGCCCGGACGACGTCGTCCGCGGCGTCAGCGACGACGATCAGGGCATAGCCTGAAAGATCGCCCGCGACGCCGCCGTCGGTCACCGCCGCCGTCGGCTCGATCCGTACCTTCCCGTCCTCGGCCCAGCCGCGGATTTCGTCGTTGACCTCGGCCGCCGCGACCACTGGGCGGGCGCCGGCGCCAAGCAGCAGACGCAGTTTCCGCGCGGCGCGCTCGCCGCCGCCGACGACCAGGCAGTCGCGGCCCCGAAGATCGGCGAACAAAGGAAAATACTTCATGCCACTCCCACCTTCATACCAGTCCCACGCTTGACGGTGCCCCGCAGCGTTGTCGCGGCGGGGAGATGGCGAAAATTAAAAAAATTTTTCCAGGTTGACAACTGATGCCGGAAAAATAGAAAAGTACATTCCGAATTGCGTGCAATTAGAAAAATTCTTTGCAAAATTTGGAGATTTTGCGCATGGACGAAACGGACCGAAAGATCCTCCGCGAACTGCAGACCGACAACAGCCGGTCGGCCTCCGACATCGCCCGCGCCGTGGGCCTGTCGGCCTCGCCGTGCTGGAAACGGATCAAGCGTCTCGAGGACGAGGGCATCATCGCCCGCCAGGCGGCGGTGTTGGATGCCGAGCGTCTGGGATTCGGCCTGACCGTCTTCGTCAGCATCAAGACCGGCGAGCATTCGAGCGAATGGCTCAAGAAGTTCTCCCGCACCATTACCGAGATGCCGGAGGTGCAGGAGTTCCACCGCATGGCGGGGGAGGTGGATTACATGCTCAAGGTGGTGGTCCGCGACATGGCCGCCTTCGACGAGTTCTACAAGCGGCTGATCGAGATCAGCGCCTTGAGCGAGGTGACCTCGCGCTTCTCCATGGAGAAGATCAAGGAAACCACCAGCCTGCCCGTTTAAAGGTCCCGGGCTAGTCCTCCGGGGGAGGTTCCGGCGCAATCCGCCGCTGGGCGAGCTTCTCGCCGGTTTCAAAGTAGCGCCCGGTGACCGCAAGCTCCGCTTCCTCGGCGTTCTCCGCGCTCCACTGGGTGAGCGGGTAGCCGTACCAGGGCTCCTTCAAATCGAGCTTCGGCAGCCCCAGCGCCTCCCATCGCGATCGCGCCGCCTCCATGAAATCCCGGCGCGGCAGCGAGACCGGGAGATAGGGATGCTTGCGGCAGGCGTTGATCAACAGGGCCGAGGCGCCCTCCTCGATGCCCGGCGCATCGGGCGGCATCGACGGGTCGAGCCGCGGCGTCTTGCCGCGGACGATCTCGGTGTCCTGGTGGGGCTGCATGGAATAGGCGAGCGCCCAGAGCACCGAATCCATGGAATCGGGATCGACGTCGGCGTCGACGGCGATGAGGATCTTGCCGAGCGATGGGTCGTAGTCGGCCGCCGCCCGGAGCGCCGCCCAGGCCTGGTCGGCGCTGGGCCGGTCTAGCTGGATCACGAACATCATGTTGCAGCTCGCCATCTCATGGCTCGCCACCCTGGTCACGGCCGCAATGCCGCAGGCATCGCGCAGGTGATTGAGGTAGACCGAATCGAAGGCCGCCTTGCGCATCACCGTGCTTTCGCTGGGCGGGAATTCGCTGATGATCCCCTGGTAGACCGGCCCTCGCCGGTGGCTGATGGCGCGGACCTCGAGCACCTTCTCCATCTTGCGCGGCCCGAGATACCCGCTGGCCTCGCCGAACGGGGCCTCGGGCTCCAGGACGTCGGTGCGGATCTCGCCCTCGATGACGATCTCGGCCGCCGCCGGCACCAGGCAGTCGACGGTCTCGGCCGGGGTGACGTCGATGGGCGCGCCGTTCAGCGCCCCGGCCAGGCCGTATTCATCGACCCCGTAGGGCACCTTGCTGACCGCCGCCAGCAGGAGCGCCGGCGGGCCGCCGATGAAGACCGCCGCTTCCAGCGGGCGCCCCAGCTTGCGGGCCTTTTCCCATTGGATGGCGAGGTGCTGGGAGGGCACGTCGGTGGCGCAGCCGATGCGGTCGGGCGCCTTGATCATGCCCCGATAGACGCCGAGGTTGTAATCGCCGGTCTCGGGGTCGCGGGTCACCCAGACGCCGGCAGTGATGAAGGGCGCGGGATCGAAGCCGGGGGTAGAGATCAAATGGGGGAAGCGGTCGACCCCATCGCCGAGATCGGGCTGCTCGAGGACGATCTCCTTGACCGGCGCGTGATCGCGGCCGACGGGGCGTGGCGCCACCGGCTTGCCCTGGGCTTTGGCCCAGGCTGCGGCGATGCCGTCGGGGGCGGCGCCCAGCGCCGCGGCGTAGACGGCGCGCGAGCTTCCCAGCGAGCCCAACGCCACCGAGCCATCGAAGCGCCGGCCCCCGGTGCCGGTCACGTTGCGGAACCAGAACGCCTTGCGCGCGGCTTCGGGCAGGCCGCGGAACTGCAGCCGCACCAGGGAGACCAGCTCGGTGTCGCGGCCCACGGGCTCGTCGATCACGTGCAACAACTTACGGCGGGAAAGTTCTTGCAGATAGGCGCGGACGTCCTGATAGGGCATGGCTCGTTCGGACACGCCGCCGATGGCACCGTCAGGCGGGGCCCGGCGGGTGGTCCCCCCTCAATCGTTGTCGGCGCGCCGTCCGGCCAGGTCGTAGCCGGCCAGCGCCTGGTCCACCAGGCGCCGGCTGGTGGCGAAATCGTAGTTTCGGTACATGTTCATCTTCACGACGAAGGGCGCCCCGGCGTAGAACTTTTCATATTGGTCGTGGCGGCCGGCGAATTCCGATCCCACCAGGTCCCAGGCCAGTTTCATCAGCTTGACCCGCTCTTCGGCCGAATGATCCGGGGACTGGACGTAACGCTCGATATCGGCGCGGATCTCCGGATTGCTGAAATCTTCGACGCTGGAGGGGAGCTGGATCAGGCCGCCCCCGGCGAGCTCGCGGATCAGGTCGAGCATCTTCGGATAGATCTCGCTCTGCATCATCATCGCCGCATAGAGGGCCTGGCGGCCGGGCTCGGCATAACCGTTGGCGGTGATCGTGGCGGTGGCGATCTGGGCATCCAGCAGTCCCTCGTAGACGCTCGCCTGGACCGCCAGGTCGGCCAGCAGGGCCTGGACCGGCGGCAAAGCGGCGACGCCGTTCATCTCGGCGATGCGCTGGGCGATGCCGACCATGAATCGCAGCTTGGTGGTGAAGCGGATCTGGGCCTGATTGTTGCCCATGACATGGGCCGAGGTGACCCACCACTGATCGCGGCAGATGTCGATGTTCTTGTACACGAACACCTGTTCCCAGGGCACCAGGACGTTGTCGTAGACCACCAGGGCGTCGGTTTCATCGAAGCGGGAGGAGAGGGGATAGTCGTAGACGCTGCCCGCCGCCCGCGCATAGGACCGGCGCGAATAGATGCGCACCCCCGGCGCGTTGCAGGCGACCGCGACGTTGATGGCATGGTTCTCGTCTCCCGGGCCCAGCGGCCGGATGGTGCTGAGCAGCACGTAGTCGGAGAGCGCCGTCCCGGTGCCCAGCATCTGGGCGCCGCGGAGGACGATGCCGTCGTCCCGCTCCTCGACGACGCCGGCATAGAGATCGGGCGGGTCCTGCTGATGGGCCGGTTTGGAGCGGTCGATCTGCGGCGGCACGATGGTGTAGGTGATGTAGGCGTCGTGGTCGCGGAGGAACTCGTAAAAGCGGATGAGGTTGTCCTTGAACCGGGTATCATCGTTCACGGCGAAGATTTCCGGCGCCATCACCCAGCCGACGAAGAAGCCGGCGACGTGATCGGGGGTGCGTCCCATGAAGCCGAGGTTCGATTCGGAAAGCTTGGCCAAGGCCACGCGCTTGGCGGTGAGATCGTCCCGCGATCTGGGCAGTTGCCAGCTGCGGTTGACCGGGCTACCGGTAATCGGAGAGGGGTAGGTCATGACCTCGCGGTTGGCCGGGTCGTGCGCGATGTCGTACATGCAGGCGATGGAGCTGACGGCTTCGCGGAAGGCGGGATGGGAGGTCACGTCATTGACCTCCTCGCCGTCGATGAAGACGCGCCGGCCGTCATCCTTTAGGGCATCGATATAGTCTTGGCCGCTGCGCAGGCCGCCGGCGAACCGCTCCTCGCCTTGATACGTCTTCGCCATTGCTCCCCGATCCTCAGGTCCCGCTTTCCGGCGCTATCCTGACGCCATCGGGTCGGTCTGGCCACCATTTTGCACCGCACGGTCGGCCTCCGCGGGCGGTGCCGTCAATCGGCGCGCCGCTGGCCCTGCGACCGGCGTTCCTTGAGCGCCGCGCGCAGGCGGGCCATCAGTTCGCCGGCGGTGATGACGCCCGCCGGCGTGACGTCGAGGCCGGCCATGCGCAACACGCGTGCGGTCCAGGTGTTGCAGGTATTGAACAGGTGAAACTTGCCGTGGGCATCGTAAAACCTGCTGTAGGGGTAAAGTCCCGGGGCGACGGGCGCGGCGCGGCCACCCTCGGGCCGCTTGAATTGGGCGGCGACGGCGGCGATGAGACGGCGGAGCCCGCGCTTGCTGAGGGCCACGGCAACGACCTCGGAGCCCGGATCGATGGGCCGCGGCCGGACCGCGAGACCGGCCATGTGCATGACCGAGGGGCTCGGAATCAAAGCGGCACCCAGCGCCATCCCCAGGGTTTTCTCCTTTGCCGGATAGTAGACGCGGTCCCCCCAGCCGAATTGGAGGAACGCGGCGTCCGGAAAGTCCGCCGCTTCCGGAAGCAAGGCGGTGGCGGCGAGTTGCTCGCGGGGGATCACGATCGCGGTGTGCCAACCGTTGCTGACGACGTCGACGGTCTCGGTCCGGGGGGCGCCGTCGTCCGGGAGAGGCGCGGGCGCCGTGGCGCAGGCGGCGACCCAACCCGTGCATGCCAGCATCCAGACGGCGAAGATACGGTGTCTCATTTTGGCCGCCCTCATCATCACATGGATCGCGATATCGACATCGACTGGCCGTGAGCCCTATAGTTTCAGCGCGATTGTGCGCCGCCCTTTCCGCTGAGGCCAGGGCGCGGGGATCCAAGGCGGTTCGAAGGGGATCGGCGGCCAACCCGCAGTCGCCCACGTGCTTATGTCCGGTTTGGGCTTAATCAAGGCAGCAGGCCAAGGCGATGCTCTTCAGGTTCTGGTGGCTGTGTTCTTCGCCGATCGAGACCATTTTCGGGCTCATCATGGTGCCCGCGAATGCCGATCGCGAACACGGCATGACGCGACCGCTGGGGGCGGGACCCGGGGTGGGCTGGCGGGCGGATTTGATCCGGAGGACATAAGCCCGGACATTGTTCCGCCGTCCCTGACCGGTTCCATGGCAACGGCGCCGTCACCGAGGCCCTGGAAGAGTGGCCGCGGCCCGGAACCGATCAAGACATTGGGCGGCACGCCGATCGTTCGGAAACGAAGCCTGAAAGAGATGATGGAGCGCTGCCGTCGAGCGCTGCCCCACCGCGCCGAAGGGCGGCTCGCCGACCGGGCCATGCTGGCCGAAGCGCTTAAACGGACAGCCTCACCGCCGCATCTCGGGAAGCGCCGTGCGCCAGCGATCGCAGGCCGCGGGCCGTCCGCGCCAGGCCTTCTGTCGCCGCGCCGCTTCCGCTTTCTGCAGTGCCGTGGTCCGTGCCGCCAACGCATCGCGATAGGCGATGGCGCCGCGTGCCCCGCCGGCGACCGCGAGCCCGTACCACATCAGCGCCTGGACGTGATCGACCCGGATCGGTGCGCGCTCGCGCGATGGCCAGAGGATCAGGTTGCGGCCTTCGTAGAACAGACCCAGCACCATTTGCGCCTCGGCGTGGCCGCGGTTGGCGGCGCCGCACATGAGCCACCAGGCCGGTGCGATCTGCCGCGATTTTAGATACATGTCACCAAGCACGTATTGGGCGTCGCGGTGCCCCTGCCGGGCGGCGCTGGCGTACCAGCTGACCGCCTTGCTGCGGCTCTGGCGCACGCCCTGGCCCAAAAGGTAGCTGCTACCGAGGCTGAACTGGGCGTCGGCCAGGCCCTGCGTGGCCGCGGCCTGGAACCATTTCACCGCCTTGGACTGGTCGCGCTTGGTTCCGGCGCCGCGCCAGTACAGCGTCGCCAGCCCGTGCTGGGCCTGGGCCAGGCCCTGGGCCGCCGATTTGCCATACCAGGTAAAGGCCTTGGTAAGATCCCGGGCTACGCCGCGGCCGCGCTCATGAAGGTGGGCGAGATGGAACTGGCCCTCGGCGTCGCCGAGCTCCGCCGCCCGGGTGTAGTGGGCGAGCGCCTCGGCGTCGCTGCGCCGGACCCCGCGCCCGAGCCGGTGCATCTCGCCCAGGACGTAGTGGGCCCGGGCCAGGTCCTGCCCGGCGGCTTTGGTGAACCAGCGGGCGGCTTCGGCCTCGTCCTTGCGGACGCCGATGCCGTCGGCATAAAGCGCGCCGAGGTTGAACTGCGCCCCGGCATGGCCTTTCGCCGCGGCCTTGGCGTACCACGTCGCCGCCCGACCCGGATCGCGGGGGACCCCCTCGCCGCTGTCGAGAAGCTGGGCGAGGGCAACCTGGGCGGGGACGATGTCCTGTTGGGCGGCCTTGCGGTACCACAGCGCGGCTTGGGCGGGATCGCGCTGGGTGCCCTCGCCATTGGCATACATCCCGGCCAGCGCGAGCTGGGCCTTGGCGTGGCCCTGATCGGCGGCCTTGCGGGTCCAGCCCAGCGCCAGGGCCGAGTTCTTGTCCACCCCTTGGCCGGCCGCGTACATGCGGCCGAGGTGATATTGCGCTTCCGCCTGGCCGCCCTCGGCCAACGGCCGGTAAAGGATGAAGGCGGTGGTGAAGTCGCCCCGGGCGTAGGCCTCGGCGGGGGTCGGCGGCCGCTGAGCGGAAGCCACCGTGGCCACCCCCGCGGCCAGGATCAGGGCGAGGGCGACGCCGAAGGCCCCGGCTGTTCGTGACTTGCGGCCGACTCGGCCGCCGCGGGTGATTGGGGATGTCGGTGCGTGATCCATGGCGTCCCGGTCCAGGTCGCTAGTCGCAGGCCTCGAGTCCCGCGCCCTTGGGGGCGAAGCTGAGCCGGTGACCCCCGGCCCGGTAACTGTGCGCGCCGGTCGGACGCACCACGCCGAAGCGGCCGAGGCGCCGGATCCGTTCCTGGCGGGTCAGGTCGGGGGCGCAATGTTCGCCGATCGGCGGCGGCGCGGCTAGGACTTGGCGCCGGCGTCGGGCCTCTTCTGCGCGGCGCCGTTTCTCCTCTGCCGCCTGCCGCAATTTGGCGGCTTCTGCCGCCCGCCTCTGGCGCTCGGCTTCCTCCGCCCGCAGGCGGGCGGCCTCGATCCTGTGCCGCTCCTGCGCACGCCGCCGCGCCTGCGCCGCCGCCCGGCGCCGGGCCGCCTCGGCCCTGGCCCGGCGGACGCCCTCGAAATCCTTGGACAGGTCGGCGCGCTCGCCATCGGCATAGCCCTCGGGCGCGAACCGTGCGGCGGTAGTGACGAAACGGATGCGGCCGCCGGGCTCGGCGCGGACACGGACGACAAACTGGTAGGCCGAGGCGCATTCGCTGGTGATATGGACGACCAGTTCGCGTTCCGCGGCATCGTCCTCGGCCGGCTTGAGCGGAACGGCACGCTTAAGGATCCGCTCCATCTCCGCCTTGGCTTGGGCCATGGTGGTGGTCTCGGTGATGCCGTTTTTGATGGCGGCGGCCTGGCGCTCCATGCGCAGCGAGTCCTTGGCGACGCAGGCGCGTGTTTTCTTTTGCCGGCGCCGCTCCTTGACGCAACTGTTGCGGTCGAGCACCTGATACCAGTTGGGAAAGAGGCCGGCACAGATCTCCTCCGGCGTGCCGGTTTGGGCAGCCGCAGGCGCCGCCCACAGAAAAGCGAGCGGGGCGAAGGCGAAGGCGAGGCGGCGCGGCGTCACGGTCGGCATGGCCTGTGTCGATGGGTTAAGAGGGTGAAATCTAACATGGATTGCAGCCCCTTTCCTCGCATTTGCCGGGTATTTTATCGCGAATTTTATCTATTTTGCGGGTCATGGCGCACCGCGCCGGGGCGATGCGACTGCCGCCGGGCCGCTTTCCAGAAGCATGCCATGGCCGGGGATGGGGGCCCAGTAATCGATCCGGTTGAGGGCATCCCAGAGGGCGCAGGCCTGGTTGCCGAGACACGGTTTGCCGAACTCCCGCTCCAATTGCTCGCACACGGGTTGGGCCAGCCAGGTGCCGCCGCTGATGAAGCAGCCGTCGGCCTGCGGCAGGCGGTCCAGAGCCTCGCGGCCGAGGCGGTAGGCGAGCTCCATGCTGTCGGCGCTGGCCATGCCCTGGAAGCGGTCGAGCGGCAGCACCTCCGTCGCCGTGCCCGCGGTCTCGATGCCATCGCGGGCGAAGAACGCCGCCAAGCCGCGATTCATCTCCGCATCCCACTTGTTGACCAGGGCGATGCGCCCGATGCCGAGGTGGCGGGCGGCGGCGACCGCCGCGGTCAGGGTGGCGGTCGCGGGTTTTCCCGAACGCGCGGCGATGCGGGCGAGGAAGGCGTCGTGGTCCTCGGGCCCCATCAACACCGACAGCGGCACCCCGGAACTGACGATGACGTCGACCCGGCGCTCGACCAGGGCATCGACCATCTGGTCGAGAGGCGCGAGGGCGCGGTCGAGATCGGCGCGGGAAAACTCCCTGATGCCGCAAGGAACCGACACCATGATGACGTTGGGCGGGGCCAGGCGATAGAATTCGAACGGGGCGTTCTCGGTCACCATCAGCGGCGCCAGGACCCCGATTTTGCGCTTGGGCAGGAACTCCTCGAACATCGCTTCGACCTCCATGGGCTCGAGCGCAGGCCAACGCCCGTGCGTCCCGCCTCAGCCGGCGCCGCGGCCCGTCCCCATGCCGCGCACGCCCCAGTATTTCATGGCCAGGAAGGTGACCGGCGGCACCACCATGAGAACCACGATCAGGGCCTGCCAATAGGGCACATCGGCGATATTGACCAGGGCGTGGACGATCCCCTGATTGAGCGCCAGCGACACCAGGGACACGGCAAGGAAGCGGAAGAAACTCGCCAACCCGCGCTTGGTCTCGGGAAACACCAGGATGGCGTTGCCGAAATAGGACACCAGGAAGGCAACCGAGAAGGCGATGAAATTCGCCCACAGCGCGCTCAGCCCGAAGGGCAGCAGATAATAGACGACCAGCCCGACGGCAAAATGGGTCACGGTCGCGGCGACGCCGACGATGCCGAAGGTAAAAAGCTCGCGGACCGTCCGCCGATGGCGCACCGGTATCATCGGCCGGGCCCCGGTATTGCGCGCACCAGGTAGAGACCGATCCCTTTTTCGCGCCGTACGGTCTTGAGCCAGGGCGGCGGGCGGTCCTCGGCGAGGCGCGCGATGAGGAACCCAGGCCGGCCGCGATAGGCCGACAGATGTGCGTGCTTGTCGCAGAAAACGACGGCATCGATGCCGCGCGCCCCTATGATCGCCAATGCCTCGCCGGCGTGTCCGGCAAAAACGCGGCGGTTGTCGGCAAGACCGCGGATGCCGCGATGGTAGGGCGCGGCCAGCACCTTGTGGGGCGTCAGCAGCAGGATATTGGGGCCGACGTCGACCGGGGCGGCGATGGTGAGCGTCCGGGCGCCGAGGCCAGCGGGGTCATTGAGGGTGCCGGCAATGGCGTCGATATCGCAGGCGCCTTTCCGCTCGGCCCTGGCTTTGGGTTCCGGCGGTTCCAACAGGATGTTGGGCAGGAGGACGGCGAAAACGCAGGCAAGCGGCAGCGTCACCCTGAGCCCGACCCGGACGAGCATCCCCTTGGCTCTATCGGCGCGTGCGTTGACGGCCGCGGCCAGGGGAATCAGCGCGAACGCGGCGGTGACATTGGCGAAGGCGGCACCGCGAATCTGCCACGTCGCGAAAGCCAGCCCGATCGCCACCAGAACGGTCAAACCCAGCCAGGTCGGATCCGTCCGGTCGTGTGACCGCATCCACTGCCAGGCCACGGAGACCAGCGCCGCCAGCGGCAGGATTACGAAGGCGACAGCGGGGCCCGGCTTGCGCTGGAAGAACTCGAAGATCGACCGCGCCTCGTTGACCGCCTCGAGCCAATAGCGCGCCTCGGCCGGCAGGGCTGCATAGGGGCTGCCGGCACAGTGAGGGAAGGCGAACACCACCACGGCGAGGCCGCCGCCGCCGATGGCCGCGGCCAGGCCCAGGCGCGCCACCCAGCCGCCGCCCCATTGCCAGGGCGAGAGCGCCACCGCCCCCGTGCCGGCGGCGAGCACGATCGCCGTCAGCGCCAGATGGACAACCGACATGCGATCGCAGGCCGGCGACGCCCATTGGCCGGCCGGCAGGGTGGTGGCGATGAGGATGAGAACGGTCGCCACCAGGGCCGCGCCGAAGCCGAACAGGGCCGGGGCCCCGGCATCGCCGCGCAAGACCCAGGTCAGGCTGAGGATGACGGTGACCGCGCCCAAGAGCGGCAGCGCCTCAAGGCCGATGGCCAGGGAAAATCCGCCGGCGACGCCGAGGCCGAGCGCCCAGCGCGTGCCATCGCCGCCGAGCGCGCGAACGAGGCATCCAAGGGCGAACACGGTCAGCACCAGCTGCAGGCCGTGGTGGTCGATGCGACCGGGCAGCAGCTGTTGCAAGGGCAGGACCAGGGCGCCGACCATCAGGATCGGCACTACGGCGCGCCGCCTGGTGGTGAGCGGCAGGGTGGCCCAGAGGAACAGCGTCGTGAACAAGGTGCCCAGGAGCACCGGAACGGTGACCGCGGAGATCAGGATTGCGGTATCGCGGCCAAAGATCGGCTCGGCCGCGAGGATCACGACGGCCGGCGGCACATCGGCGAGGCGCGACCAGTGCATGCGCACGCCTTCGGGCGGATCGAGGCGACGCTGCACCGTATCGGTCCAACCCTGGCCGTCGAGCCAGTCGACCACCTGAACCATGCGCATCACGTCGTCGGGTCCGGTCAGCAGAGCAGAGAGGCCGTCGGCGCTGCGGCCGACGCCGATCGCCATCAGTGCAAGAAATGTCAGGACCGCCAGCAGGAGGTACGGGAACAACCCCGGCCCGCGGCTGGGCGGCGCATGTTCCCCTTGGCTCATGCCTCCGGACGGCGGATCCACGGTCACTGGCCGGTGCGGCGCGGGCCGCTCGCCGCGCCATCACGGTCTCCGCCGTCGCCGCCCGGCCCCTGCCGCGCCGGCAGCGCCGGCAGGGCAAGGTAATGGAGGCGTTTGTTCTCGCGGCGGCGGTGGGTCACGGTATCGAGGATCAGGCCGCAGGCGAGGCTCATGAACCCCAAGAGCGCCAATCCGGTGGCCAGGATCGCCGTGGGAAAGCGCGGCACCAGGCCGGTTTCCAGGTATTCGAGGACAACCGGCCAGGCCAGCACCACCGCCGCCAGCTCGAGAACGGCACATCCCAGGGAGAAAAACTCCAGCGGCCGCTCCTCCTTGATCAGGATCAGGATCGTCTTGAAGATGGAGATGCCGTGACGGATGGTCCGCAGTTTGCTCGCCGACCCCTCCGGCCGCTCGAAATAGGGAATGCTGAGTTCGGCGCTGGGCAGGCGCATCTCCAGGGCATGAACGGTGATCTCGGTCTCGATCTCGAACCCTTTCGAGAGCGCCGGGAACGACTTGACCAGGCGGCGCGACAGCACGCGGTAGCCGGTGAGAATGTCGGAGAAGCGCTGGCCGAAGGTCAGGCCCACCAGGTTGGTGATCAGGGAGTTGCCGAACTGGTGGCCCGGGCGGTAGGCCGCGTCCTGCTCCGCGACCCGCGCCCCGCTGACCATGTCGAGATGCGCATCGAGCAGCTTGGCGATCATCGCCGGTGCGTGGTCGGCGGGGTAGGTGGCATCGCCATCCACCAGCACGTAGATATCGGCATCGACGTCGCTGAACATGCGCCGCACGACGTTGCCCTTGCCGCGCGCGGGCTCCTCTCGGACTATGGCGCCGGCGGCACGGGCGGCGGCGGCGGTGTCGTCGGTCGAGGCGTTGTCGTAGACGTAGATTTCGGCTCCCGGCAGGGCCGCCCGGAAATCCGCCACCACTTTAGCGATCGCGACCTCCTCGTTGAGGCAGGGGATGACCACGGCGATGGCAAGGTCGCTGAAATCGTGGTCGCTGGTGCCGGCGGGGTCTGGGGACGTGGTGCTCACGCGGATCGGATTCCGAGAAAGAGGACCTGGCAACTATACGCGCTTCGGCCGGCTGGCGCACGGCCAATCGCGGCCGGGGCGTGCGGTCGGCCGCGCCGGGCCGCCGGCCGCGCTCCCGTCGATTGCGGTGGCGGCCTCGTCCCCGCTCACGGGCTACGCCCGGCGACCAGGAGGGTCGCCGCACCGAGGGCAAGGGCGGCCCAGCCCACCATCAGCAAAATGCCGCCATGGGGCGCCGTCCCCGGGTTCCATCCCATGGCCGAGAGGAACAAACCGCCTGAGAAAAGGACGATGCCGAGGCCAAAGGCGAGAAGCGAGAAGAGCAGCAGCCAGCGGGCGACGAGCGAAGATGCGGCGCGGTCGTGGACCAGGGCCACGCCGATCATGGCGACAGCGTGCATCAACCCGTAAGAGGCGGCCGCGGCGAGCCCCTCGCGCAGCTCGGCCGCCGCGCCATGGGCCGCATAAGCGCCGAGCGCCACCGCCGCCAGCCCGGCCAGGCCGGCGAAGGCGAGCGCCCCGAGGGCGATGGGCGAGAGGCAGGCTGTTTCATCGGCGCCGGTCATGGCCCGAGCATACCCGCGCCGGCCGCCTTGAAGGAAGCGCGGTGTTGCCATTGCCGCAGGGCCCCGGTGGTGCTATCCCCTGCCCGGGCGCCGGAGCGCGACTCCCGGCGCCGCCCTTACGGGGAGGCATAATGGGTTCGCCCTTCTGGTCCTTGGGTTTCAGGCCTTTTTTCCTCGGCGCCGGGCTGTGGGCGTGCCTCGCCGTGGCGCTCTGGCTCGCCGCGCTTGCGGGAGCGATCGCGGTGCCAAGCGCTTTCGCGCCGGCGGCGTGGCATGCCCATGAAATGATTTTCGGTTTCGCCGCCGCCGTGCTGTCGGGTTTCGCCCTGACCGCGGTTCCCGAGTGGACCGGCCGCGCGCCCGTCGGCGGCGGCGCCCTGGCGGCGCTGTTGGGCCTGTGGGCGGCGGGCCGGGTCGCGGTCGCGGTCTCGGCGGTCATCGGACCGGGCACCGCGGCGCTGATCGACGGCGCCTATCTCGCCGTCCTTTGCGGCGTTGTCGGGCGCGAGATCGTGATCTCCGGCAACCGGCGCAATCTGGTCATCGCCCTGGCCATAGGACTCCTCTTCGTCGCCAACGCGCTGACCCATCTCGAGGGGCTGGGCGGAGTCGCCTCCCAAGCTCTGGGCTTGCGCCTCGGCCTCGCCGTCATGGCCGCCCTGATCACCCTGGTCGGCGGCCGGATTACCCCCGCCTTCACCGGCAACTGGCTCGCCCGTGGCGGCGGCGCGCGCCCGCCGCCCTTCGGGTGGGTCGACCGCATCGCCCTCGGCACCGGCGTGCTGGCGCTGGCCCTCTGGGTGGCGGCGCCCGATAGCCTCGCCGCGGCGCTGGTGCTGCTGGCGGCGGCCGCGGGCCATGGCGTGAGGTTGGCGCGCTGGCGCGGCACCTCGACCGGGGCGGAGCCGCTGGTCTGGGTCCTCCATCTGGGATACGCCTGGGTGGTCATCGGCCTGGCCCTGCTCGGGCTCGCCCACTGGCTGCCCGGTTTTGCCGCCGCCGGCGCCGCCCACGGGTTGGGGGCGGGGGCCATCGGCACCATGACGGTGGCGGTGATGACCCGTGCCACCCTGGGCCATACCGGCCGCGCGCTAACCGCTGGCGCCGGCACCGCGATGATTTATCTGCTGGTGACGGCAGGGGCGGCGGCACGCATTGCCGCCGGGCTGCTTGGCGAGATCTCGGCCGCGCTCACCTTCACCGGCGGCGCTTTGTGGATCGCCGGTTTTGGCCTGTTCTGCCTGCTCTATGGGCCGATGCAGCTCGGCCCCCGGATCGATCAAGACGGGGCCGGCAATGGATGAACGGGACCTCCTGCGCCTGCTTGCCGCCGCCCTTGCCGATGGCCGGGTCTCGGTGCGCCTCGACGTCAAGCGGCTCAGAAACATCGATTCGCCGATCTTCGTCGAGGCCGACAGCAACCGCTGGCTCTACGGCATCATGGCGGCGACCCTGGGCCTGGGCCTGGGGCTGAGCTGGCTCGCGGGGATCGGCGCCCTCGCCCTCGGCGTCGGTTCCTATTTCGCCGTCGGCCGGCCTTGGATCAGGGGTCGCATGGTCGCACGGTTCCACGAGCAGGCGCTGACCGACATCGCCGCCTTCAAGAAGCTGTGGCGGCTCCACGGGGTGACTTTGGCCCTCGCCGCCCGGCCGGTGTTGTGCCGGTCGCCCGCCGGGGACTGGCGCCGCTTCGTGTTGGATCACCTCGCCGAGGCGCCGGTCACCGTGGCTGGAGATTAGGGGAAGGTGCGGAAATTTTTTTGGCGATGACGCCGCCCAAGCCCCCGCCGAAACCCCTCGGGGGCCCAATCGGTCCAGGATTTCCGCGGCTTTGCGGGCGGCCCAGGCGTTGCCGCCGTCGCCGGCAAGACGAAACCAGGGGAAATGCAAGATTCTCACATTGTGAGAATCTTGCCTTATTTTGACAGGGGGCGTGCCGGGACCCGCCGGGCGGGGCCGGCGTGCCGACATGATTGCGTGAGCGGTGCGGGATCACTACTCTCCCAGGCTCGGCGCCGCCACGATGGCGGAGGCGAACCTTGGAACGGCCCATGACGGCGGATCTCTATCATTTCATCGGCGGCGACCGGATCGAAGGCTCGGGCACGCGCTTCGGCGACGTCTTCGATCCGGCGACGGGCCGGGTCCAGGCCCGGGTGCCGCTGGCGGGATCGGAACAGGTGGCGCGCGCCATCGCCGCTGCCAGCGCGGCCTTTCCCGCCTGGGCGGCGACCCCGCCCCAGCGCCGGGCGCGGGTGATGTTCCGCTTCAAGGAGCTGATCGAGCGCGACGCCGATGCTCTCGCCGCGCTGGTCGGGGGCGAACACGGCAAGGTGCTGGCCGACGCTCGCGGCTCGCTGGCCCGCGGCCTCGAGGTGGTCGAATTCGCCTGCGGAATCGCGCATTTGCTCAAGGGCGAGTACGCCGAGAACGTCGGCACCGAGATCGACAGCTTCTCCCTGCGCCAGCCGATCGGCATCTGCGCCGGCATCACGCCCTTCAATTTTCCCGTGATGGTGCCGCTGTGGATGTTCCCCTTGGCCGTCGCGGCGGGCAATTGCTTCATCCTGAAGCCGTCGGAGAAGGTGCCTTCGGCCGCCTTGCGCCTCGCCGAGCTGGCCCATGAGGCGGGCCTGCCGGCAGGGGTGCTCAACGTCGTCAACGGTGACGCCGAGGCGGTCGACGCGATCCTGGCCGCGCCCGAGATCGGCGCCGTCAGCTTCGTCGGCTCCACCCCGGTCGCCGAACACGTTTACGCCACAGGCACCAAGGCGGGAAAGCGGGTGCAGGCCTTGGGCGGGGCCAAGAACCACCTGGTGGTGATGCCCGATGCCGACCTCGATCTCGCCGCCGACGGGCTCATGGGGGCGGCCTTCGGCTCGGCCGGGGAGCGCTGCATGGCGGTCTCGGTCGCGGTTGCCGTGGGCGCCGCGGGGGACGCGCTGGTCGATACCCTGGCGGCCCGCGCCCGGGCGCTGAAGCTGGGTCCGGCGACCGACGCCGAGGCAGAGATGGGGCCGCTGGTGACCGCCGCCCATCGCCGAAGGGTCATCGACCTGATCGAGACGGGCGTCGAGGAAGGCGCCGACCTGGTGGTCGATGGGCGCGGCGTGACACTGCAGGGCTATGAGGAGGGCTTCTTCCTTGGCGCCTCGCTGTTCGATCGGGTAGGGCCGGAGATGGCGATCTACCGCGAGGAAATCTTCGGCCCCGTCCTATCGGTGGTCCGCGCCGATGATTTCGACCAGGCGCTCGAGGTCGTGAACGGCCACCATTACGGCAACGGCGCCGCCATCTTCACCCGTGACGGCGACGCCGCCCGCGCCTTTACCGCAGGCGTCGGCGCCGGCATGGTCGGCATCAACGTGCCGATCCCGGTGCCCATGGCGTTCATGAGCTTCGGCTGCTGGACGCGCTCGCTTTACGGCGACCACCATCTCCACGGGATGGAGGGGGTGCGCTGCTACTCCCGGCTCAAGACCGTGACCG
>JAWWBR010000058.1:0-20507 GCA_033720855.1 Alphaproteobacteria bacterium | reverse complement strand
TTCCTTCCGGGCATTCGCGAGGCCCCGGCATTTTGCGTCGTGCCCCTGTGCCTCACGGCGTTTGGATGCATTCTTCTGTTCATCTATGCCGATGCCCTCTATCGGCTGCTTGAGCCCCTAGCCGGGCGGTAAAAGGGACAAGACATGAGCACCCGCCAGGACGACGATACGCCCCGGACCGAAAAGCTCTCTTGGTTCGGCACCGACAGGACCACCGTGCTTTACCGCGGTATGTGGATCGCCTGTGCCCTGCTTGCCATCGCCGATTTTGCCTTCGCCCATCATCCCGCGTTCCGGTTCGAGGGCTTCCCCGTCTTCTACGGGCTGTTCGGCTTCATCGTCTGCTTCCTGCTGGTGCTCGCCGCCAGAGAGTTCCGCAGGATCGTCAAGCGGGACGAGGATTACTATGATCGCTGATCTTCCTCCGGGCTTGATCCTGATTCTGGGCGCGCTCGGGGTCCCGTTCGTTCCCCGATGGGTGCGGCGCTATTACCTGCTGGCGTTGCCGGCGCTGGGGCTCCTGCAGCTTTTTATGCTGCCAGCGGGCGTTTCCGCCCAAGTCGAGATGTTCGGCCATACCCTGACCTTCCTCAGGATCGACGGCCTTTCCTTCGCCTTCGGCGTCGTCTTTCTGATCGCCGCCCTGCTCGCGGTGATCTACGGCTGGCACGAGGAAGAGACACTGCAGCACGTGGCCGCGCTGATCTACGGCGGTGCCGCGATCGGCGCCGTGTTCGTCGCCGATCTCATCTCCCTCTTCATCTTTTGGGAACTGACGGCAATCGCCTCGGTGTTCCTGATCTGGGCGAGGCGCACCGAGCGAGCCTATTGGGCGGGGCTCCGCTACCTGGTCATCCAGATCGGCTCCGGGGTCATCCTGTTGGCGGGCGTGGTGCTTCATTACCGTGTCACGGGTTCGATCGCCTTCGAACATCTCGGCGTCGTCAGTTTCGCCACGGCACTGATCTTCCTTGCCTTTGGCATCAAATGCGCTTTTCCCCTGCTCCATAACTGGCTGCAGGACTCCTATCCGGAAGCCACCGTCATGGGAACCGTCGTGCTGTCCGCCTTCACAACCAAGATGGCGGTCTATGCCCTGGCCCGTGGCTTCGCCGGAACGGATATGCTGATTTGGATCGGCGCGGCGATGACGGTGTTTCCGATTTTTTACGCCATCATCGAGAACGACCTCAGGCGGGTTTTAGCCTATAGCCTCAACATCCAGCTCGGCTTCATGGTGACGGCCATCGGCATCGGTACCGAGCTCGCCATCAACGGCGCCGTCGCCCATGCCTTCACCCATGTTCTCTACAAGGCGCTTCTGTTCATGAGTATGGGGGCCGTGCTCCATCGGCTGGGCACCGTCAAGGCGACGGAACTGGGCGGCCTCTTCCGATCGATGCCGTTGACCGCCGGTCTCTGTATCGTCGGCACTGCCTCGATCGCCGCGGTCCCGCTGTTTTCCGGGTTCGTTTCAAAGTCCCTGATCCTGGCGTCAATCGCCGCCGAAGGCCAATGGCTGCCTTGGCTCATGCTGCTGGTCGCTTCCGCCGGGGTCGTGCCCTATACCGCCTATAAGGTTCCCTATACGGCGTTTTTCGCGAAAGACAGCGGCAAACGCTGCAAAGAGGCGCCAACCGGAATGCTCCTCGCCATGACCGTGACGGCAGCGCTCTGCATCGGCATTGGCCTTTGGCCGGCCGGCTTGTACCCGCTGCTGCCGTACCCGGTCGATTATCAGCCCTACACCGTATCCCACGTGGTTACCCAGCTGCAGCTGTTGATGTTCTCCGCCCTTGCGGTCGCCGTTTTGATGCGCAACCGTCTGTTCCCTCAGAACGCGGCGGCGACCAATCTCGACACCGACTGGCTTTATCGCCGCATGTGCCCGGCCCTGCTGAAATTCCTGGGAAACATCGTCAGGCAGATGCACCTGCGCGCGTTGTTGCGCGCCCAGGTACGCCTCGTCCGTTTCATCGAGACCATCTACCGGCACCATGGTCCCCAAGGCGCCCTGGCGCGGACCTGGCCGGCGGGCTCGACCGTGCTTTGGGTCGCTATCCTGTTGTGCGTGACGCTGATCTTCTATTACGTCTGACGGTGCCGGTTCCGCCGTCCGGATGAGAACCGCCGCGCACGGCCCGGCTCGAGAACTGCCATGGCACCAACGCGAACACTATCCCCCGGCGCGATTCCGAAACGTTTCGCGGTGATCTCGGCGGTGCTGCTTCTCGCCGGCTGCGGCGCCCACACCGTCGGCCACGGGTCTCGAGCCGAGATGAACCCGATCGGCCCTTGGCAAAGCGCGGCTCTCCAGGACCATCCCCTTGCCGGTCGGATTTGGGTGCCGGGAGAGCGGCGCTTCATCACCCCCGACGGCCTTCTGTCGAGGCTTGCCTCACGCAGGTTCGTTCTCCTGGGGGAACGCCACGACAATCCCGATCACCACCGTGTCCAAGCCTGGATCACGCGTCGGATGATCGGCGAGGGCCGCCGGCCTGCCCTCGCCATGGAAATGTTTCGCCGCGATCAGCAACCGCGCATCGACGCCCATCTCGAGGACAATCCCGGGGACAGTGCAGGTCTTGGCCGGGCGACGGGCTGGAGCCGCTCGGGCTGGCCGCCCTGGCAACAATACGAGGCCATCGTTCGCCCCATCGTGACCGCCGAACTGCCGCTCGTTGCGGCGAACCTGGCCCGCGGCGAGGTGCGCGCCGTCATCAGGAGAGGGCTTAAGTCCGTGGGCGCGGAGCGGCTCCGCCACCTAGGCCTCGAGCGGCCTTTGAGCGCCAGGATTCTCGCCGCCATCGATAGGGAAATTGCCGATTCGCATTGCGGCATGGTGGATGCCGCGAGGTCCCGCCCCTTCACCCATGCTCAGCTGTTGCGCGATGCGACCTTGGCTGCGGTGATGCGTCGTGCCGCCGCGACCGCGGACGGCGCGGTCTTGATTGCCGGGGCGGGGCATGCGCGCAAGGACCGGGGCGTGCCCTACCACCTTAGGCGGACGACGATCGGCGCAACGGAGATTTTTTCCTTGGGCATTGTCGAGGTGGTGGAAAGCCAGGACGTCCCCGCGACCTACGGCGCCATCTATGGCGCCTCGGATTTGCCTTTTGATGCCGTCTGGTTCACGCCGCGTCAGGAGCGGGAGGATCCCTGCGAAGCATTCAGGTCCATGCGCAAAAAACGCACCGAAAGGAAATAAAAAAACGGGATAGGCCGGTGCCTTCGCGCGCACCCGGCCGATGCGGCAGGACGCCGCCGGTGGGGTCAAAAAGTCTCGCTGTAGACCACGCCCGGCCGCAGGGGGTCGCTCGAATTGAGCGTTTGTTGCCCCCATTCGTACGCCGCCGCCGCGCGATAGAACGGTCCGTCGATGCAGCAGGCGTTGATGAAGGGGGCAACGGGCTGGACGGCCTCTTTCTGCACGTCGGCATCGGCCGGCTGGGACTCGATCTCATCGAGGTCTTCGAGCAGCCTGCCGAGGGCGGCATCGCTCTTATCGTCCCCGGCCAGCTGGCGGGCCATCACCATACCCGGCTCCGGCGGCGGTGGTTTGCTCTCGAGATCCTGTGACGGCTCGGTCAGGTCCCGCAGCATCAGTTCGGGGCGCCCGTTAAGGCCCTGGCCGTCGGCACCGTCGCGATCCGGCGCGCGATCGCCTCCCCCCTCCCTTTGCAGGGTGGAAAACGCGTCCCCCGGGTCGTGCCGACGCTCATCCTCGGGACGCACGGCACCACTGCCCGCAACACTACGCTGCGCGGCCGTGGCCTCGACTTGGTTCACGCCCGTGATCACGTCCTTCCCTTTCCCCCTCCATACAGTATGGGGATCACGCTGTGGTTATGGAAAACCGGCAAGAAAAGGGCAAGAAGTACCGTTTCGTATTTAAATCAAATACTTATCAAATGTCCGGGAGTGGGGTCGGTTCGAACGTTTTCAGTCCCCGGTGCAGGAGCCGCCGCCCAGCACGCAGAACTTCGCGCAATGGGGATGGTTGAGGGCAACCGGCCTGCCCGCCTCGGTCAGGGTGGTGCCCAACTCGAAGCGGGCGTCATAGGGAATCAAAGTGCAGGCCAGGACCGCGGGGCAGGACGCTCCCTTGCGCAGCACGACCATGCGGGAACTCGCACACATCATGTCGGCGGGGTCGACGCCAAGGATGCCCCAGCAGCGCTCGGTGATCTCGGGAACGTCGGACGATCCGGTCATTTCCGGAAACAGCACCAGGCGCTCGCGATCGTCGCAATCGATGCCGACGCCCATCTCGCCGAACAAGCGGCGAAACCCATCCCGTAAAGATGCCTCGTCCTCGTCCCACAGGGTGCGTCCGGCGACCCGCGGATCGAAGCCGTTGTCCCAGAGCCATTTGAGCCCCTCGAGGGCCGGGGCCCAGGATCCGGCACCGCGTTCCGCCTCGTGACGGTCGCGGCTGTAGTGATCGAGCGACACCCGGATGACGAGGGCGTCGCCATACCTTCGGCGAAGCCCGAGGAGGGCCGTTTTCTTGTGGTCCATCGGCTTCATGGCGTTGGTCAGAACCAACGCCCGGTATCCGCGCCCCAGTGCATCACCCAACATGGCGATGATATCGGGGTTCATGAAGGGCTCGCCACCCGTGAAGCCGATCTCTTCCGTCCCCATCTCGCGGCTCGCGATCTCGTCGAGATAAACGGCAAGGTCGGCGCGCCTGAAATAGGCGAGCCGGTCGTTGCTGGGGCTCGATTCGATATAACAGTTCTCGCAGGTGATGTTGCAGAGCGTCCCGGTATTGACCCAGAGCGTCTTGAGGGTCCCCAGTGCAACCTTGGCCCGAGGCGCACCGCCGAGGGTCACCTCGGGGTCGCTGAATTTCTCACCCACGTCCGTGGTTCGTTTGAGCATTCGGATCTGGCCATCCCGTGGTGGCATATCGTCTCCCGTTTCCACTGCCTTCTAGCCGAATACCACCCAGAAGCGAATTAACATTACCGTGAGCGCCTAAGCTTTGCGATCAATCCGCACCATGGTATTCTGCCTTTGGCGGCTTAACGGCCGCCACCTATGCACCAGGGGAAACAGAACATGAGCGAAGAAACCACCGCCGAAAATGAAACCACCGTCTATGTGAAGCCCGGCGAGCCGGGACACAACGCCGGCAAGGAGGTCATTTGGGAGCGCTGGCAGAAGAAACGGACCTTCGTCCGCGCCCTGGAAGGTACCTATGGCGAGGTTTACAAGAGCCTGTACGCGCAACCGCGCGTCTATTCCCATGGCGACTGGAAGTGGAAGGGCGGCCCGCAATTGTATGGCAAGACCATCGTCAACCCCCAGGCGGTAGAGATCGCGCAGTCCATCGAGTGCCATCTCAACGTATTTTCGCCCCACGGCACCGGTCAGAAGCACGGCCACATGAATTCCGCCGTCTTCTACATCCTCACCGGAGTCGGCCACGACGTCCATGACGGGGTCACGCTGCCCTTCGAGGCGGGCGATGCCTGCATCGTGGAGAACGGCTGCGTCCATCAGCATTTCAACGACGGCGACGAGCAGATGGCGGCGCTGGTGATGAAGGCGAAGCCCTTGTTCCTGTTCATGCACATGATCTTCCAGAAGGTGGTGGATTACCCGCCGAAGGAACCCTCCCGGGGCGGTGAGAATTACACGCCCCCCGACGACCTTTAACCCCTGTTCGGCGTCGCGCCCACCGCGGCTGGCGGCGCCGCGGGCATGGGCTGAACGGGCTCGGAGTGGGACTTTTTTTCATGGCCGAGGACAGCAGCGATTTGACCAGCGACGGTGACTCCGTCGGGCTCGGCCATAACCGGCCCGAGGAAGGCGAGGTGGTCTGGACCTTCTGGCAGAAGAAGCGCACCTTCGTCCGCGCGCTCGAGGGCACCTATGGCGAGGTCTACAAGAGCCTCTATGCCCAGCCCCGGGTGATCCCCACCAGCGCGGCGCCCTGGAAGGGCGGGCCGCAATTCTGGGCCAAGGCGGTGATCAATCCGGGGGCGGTGTCCATTGCCCAGTCGATCGAATGCCATATCAACCTGCTGGCCCCCCGCGCCGTCAGCCAGAAACACGGGCACATGAATTCCGCCGTGTTTTTTGTCCTGACCGGGCGCGGCGCCGACATCCATGACGGGGTGAAACTCCCTTATGAGGCGGGAGATGCCTGCATCGTCGAGAACGGCTGCGTGCACCAGCACATGAATACGGGGGACGAGCAGCAGGTGGCCCTGGTGATGAAGGCGAAGCCCCTGTTTCTGTTCATGCATATGCTGTTTCAGAAGGTCGTGGAGTACCCCCCCGACACGCCCGCCCCCGGCGCCGAAGACTACGAGCCGCCCGAAGACCTCTAAACTCCGCCGTTGCGCTCTTGTCAGATGTCCGGGCCCGGGGTATGACTTCTTTGCCCACGGAGACCAGGAGTACGATTATGAGCGAGCCAGCGGACATCACTGAAAATCAAGGCTCTGCCGCCGGCCACAACCAGCCCGTCTGGGAACGCTGGCAGAAGAAGCGCACCTTCGTCCGCGCGCTCGAAGGCACCTATGGCGAGGTCTACAAGAGCCTCTACGCCCAGCCCCGGGTCATCCCCGGCGCCGCGTCGGCATGGCATGGCGGACCCGCCTATTTCCACAAGGTCATCATCAACCCGCAGAACGTGCAGATCGCCCAGTCGATCGAATGCCATGTGGATTGCTTCGGTCCCGGAGCCCGCGGCCAGAAACACGGGCACATGAATTCCGCCGTCTTCTATATCCTGTCGGGCAAGGGCTACGACGTCCATGACGGCCGGCGCATGGAATACGAGGCGGGCGACGCCTCGATCGTCGAGACCGCCTGCGTCCACCAGCATTTCAACGCCTCGGAGGACGATCAGATGCTCGTCCTGGTGATGAAGGCGAAGCCGCTCTTCCTGTTCATGCACCTGCTCTTCCAGAAGACGCTGGAATATCCCTCGGACACCCTGCCCAAAGGCCATGAGGACTTCACCCCGCCGTCGGATATCTGAAATTCTCTGGACCAACAAAAAACCGGCTGGGATGGCCCCGGCCGGTTTTTTTAATTGCCGCAATGGCGGGCTCAGCCCGGCTGGGCCCAGCCGCGCTGGATGGCCGGGCGGGCGCCGACATCCTCCCGCCAGCGCAGGATGTTGGCGTAGGGATCGAGCGAGAGGTGCTCGGACTCCCAATTGGCGACCCGGGGATAGAAGGCGAGATCGGCGATGGAGAACTCGGAAGCGAAGAATTCGTTCTCGCCCAAGCGCCCGTCCAGCACCCCAAGCACCCGTTCGGCATTGGGCACCAGCGGCGGATTGGTCCTTAGTGCCCCCATGATCGGCAGGGTCGCGTTCATGATCATGATGAACCATTTCTGCACCTCGACGCGGTCGCGCGCATCCGCGCCGTAGAGCTTCCCGGTCTTTTCCGCGAGGTAGAGCAGGATGGCGCCGGATTCGAAGACCGTGATCGGCGCGCCGTCGGGCCCGTCGGAATCGACGATCACCGGCACCTTCTGATACGGGTTGCGCGCCGTGTGCTCGGGCGTTTTCTGTTCGCCCTCCTGGATGTTGATGGGATGGACGACGTATTCCAGTCCGGCTTCCTCAAGGCCGATGGAGGCACGGCGGCTATTGGTGGTGGACCACATATAGAGATCGATCATGACGCTTCCTTCCGTTGGGGGGTGATGCAGGTCTATCGGCCTCGTTAGGCTTATGGATGGACCGATTGGGAGAAGTAGTGATCTTCCACGTTGAGGCCCATCTGGCGGTTGCGCGCCTCGGCAAGGACGATGGAACCGATGGCGGCGAACTGCAAGCCGAGCCCCTTGTAGTTATGGAAACAGGTGATCTGCTCCTCGCCCTCACGGCCTGGGACCAGCCCCGCCACCACCGATTTGAGCTCCGGCGCTTGCGCGATGTCGAAGACGCCGATGTCCGGCCGGGAATAATCGCCGTTGACGAATTCCGGAATCTCCGACGGCCAGCCCTTGGCCGCATGGGCGCTCACCGGATCGTGGCTGTTGACGACGAGCCGGTCGACCGCCTGCAAAACGTCCAAGGGAATTTCGGAGCCGCGCACCGAGGTGATATGCATGCCGGGTCGCAACAGGTCGTTGGTGATGGTGGGCGTCATCGAATTCGTTGCCGAGGCCAGGATGTCGGCACCCTCGGCGGCCTCCTCCGGGCTCGCCACGGGGCGCACCTCGATACCGAGGCGATCGGAGTAGCGCTCTGCGAAGGCTTCGCGGTTGGCCGGTGTCGAACTGTAGACCTTCACCAGCTCCAGCTCCCGCACCGCGGCCAGGGCCTCGATCTGTCCGGTCGCCTGCCAGCCGCTGCCGATCAGTCCCAGAACCTTGCTTTCGGGCCGCGACAGGTACTTTGCCGCAACCCCCGAGGAACCGCCGACACGGGTCTTCTGCACGAAGCCGTCGTTGAACATTGCCAAGAGTTCCCCGGTGTCGGTGGAAAACAGCAGCACCAGCCCATTGTACCGATCACCCTGGGAGACGGGGATTTTCACCCGCCGCGGCGATCCCTCGATCTCCGGCCAATGGACGACATCGGAATTGAGCCTGAGCGCGGCCACACCGGCCGCCGGCCAGCTCCCCGACATGGTCTTGAGCGCGTGGACCGCACCGGGCCGGGGGTTGTCGACGACGCCGTCCTGGCGCGGCATATCCACGGCGTCCCGGTTGCCGAGGTCGCGATAGGCCGCTTCCAGGGCCTCGACGCAGGCGGGCATTTCCAAAAAGGTCTCGATCTCCTCGTTGGTAATCACCAGCATGAAAGCTTCTCCCCTCGAAACCGGACGCGTCAATGCAGCCTATCATAGGGCCAAAGCCGAGAAAAACCGGCTCACAAGGTCACATCAAGGCGTAGGACGTCGCCGTCGGCCACGCCCAGGGTCTCGCGTATCTGAACCGCCGATACGATCTCGACCTGATCCGGCGCGTAATCGGATACCTCGGGCAGGACAATGGCGACCCGCAGGCGTTGCGCCAACAGGGCGAGGTAGCATTTGGCGTCGCACCACGCGGGATCCGGCGCCGCAAGCCGGAGCCCCGGCGCCGCACGGACCTGGGCCCAGGTACTGAGGGAGGCCGGTTCGGTGATCCTGAGGTTGAGGGTCCCGGGCCAAGGATCGATGTCGACCAATTCCCGGAATGCCGCGCGCGCCCATTCGGCGCCGGTGAAAAACGCGCCCTCGCCCTTGCCGCTTGCCACCTCGCCCGAGAGTACCAGCGCCCCCACGGCCGTCATGCCAATAGTTCGGCCTGCCGAAAGGCCTTGGCGGCGGCCGCATGCAATGGTGCATCGCCCGGTGCGAGCGCCGCCTTGCCGCGCACCCGTGCCGCCGCGAGCAATTGCTCAAGGCCCCGAAACAACGGATTCATCCCTTCGAGATCACGGGCCCTTCGGATATACGCGGCGGTCAGGGTTTCCACGAAGCCCGGATCGGCCGCCGTCGCGGCAACGATGACGTTGAGGACGCCGATGGCCGGCAGGTCCACGTCCTGCCCGGGTACGAATTCGCCCGGCACCGTGGCATGGGAGTAGAAGGGAAAGGCATCGCATGCCGCCTCGATCTCGCTGGCGGCGTACTTGAGAACCTTGATCGGCGTCCGCGCGCACAGTTCGTTGAAATGGGTCGAGGGGATGGGCGCCTGGAACTGAGCATCGACCTCGCCCTCGGCCAACGCATCGCCGCCGTCGAAGGTCGAGATGAAGGCAAAATCGACGCCGTCTTCACCCCACCCGAAGGTGCGCGCCATGTTGAGCGCATGCTGGGCCATCCCCGAATCGCGATGCCCGACGGCGACCCGGCGGCCGCGGAGCTGGGCCACGCTATCGATCTCCGAATCCGCCCGAGCGACGAAGAAGAGCGGCCCCGCGTTCAGCGGTGCAACGATCGAAACGTCAACCGGATCGGTAAACGGTGCCTCTCCCTGCACCGCGCGTGGGACCCAATTGGAGGCCATGAAGCCGAGCTCCGCCTCGCCGCGGGCGACCATTTCCGCGTTCATGACGCTGCCCGTTGTGACCAGGACCTCGAGATCCTCTCCGGCCCCCTCGGCCACCAGGACCTGGCCCAGGGCCTTGGCCTGCTCATAGAAGGTGCTCAGGAGATCGGAAGATGCGATGCGGATATTTGTCATGGGATAGCAACGAAAAGGGCGCCCGATGACGCCCCCGCAATGAAGTGAACCGTTGGATGTCTTATAGGCGATTCTGCCCCCTTAAGAAAGCCGTTGTCGTTGACGGTCACCAGCCAAGCGCCGTCAGTGAACCGTTCCCGACGGCGGCCGCGGCGCCGACCTCGGGCGATGCTCGGTGACGCCCGCGTGATGGTGCACCATCCGCCATCGGCCGGCCTCGCGCGCGAACATGTTGCTTGCCGTCAGGAAGATCTCGCCGATGGTCTCGAAGCAGATGACCAGCCCCGCCTCCCCCATAAGGTAGACCTCGACGTCGGCGGCCTGCACCGCGGGCGACGGTGGATCGGCAAGGATGCCCCGCCAGCTTGCCATGACATCGCGCCGCCCGCGCACCGGCGGCCAACCGGGGTGGATGCAAACGATATCGGCGCGTTCCGACCACAGGGCATCCATGGCGGCGAAATCACCGCTCGAGAAGGCGCGGTAGAATTCCGCGTTCGCGGCTATGATCGCGGCGCGGTCGTCGTCATCGGCATCGGCCATGGCGCCGTCTCCTTTTCGGTTGGCTGGCGATCTGGTCAAGGATAGCATAGCCGCCCGCCCGGCCCGGACTCCCGAAACCCGGCCGCATGATCACTGCAAGGTCTCCCATGTCCCTCAAACAGGCCGCAGGGCATTTCCTCGACCGATACTGGCGTTCGCTGCCGGGAAACTTCCGGGGCGCCTTCTGGATGCTGCTTTCGGCGCTTGCCTTCGTCATCCTTCAGGCGCTGACCAAGCAACTCGGGAGCAAATTCGACGCCGTCCAAATCGCCTTCTTCCGGGCGGCGTTCGGCGGGCTTGCGGTGCTGCCCTTTATCTTGAGCCGGGGGAAAGCTGCGTTCCAGACCGATAACCTGCCTTACCATGTCGGCCGCGGCCTGTTCGGCGCCATGGCCATCTTCCTCATGGTGTTCGCGGTCATTCACATGCCCCTGGCCGACGCCACCGTGCTGGGCTTCACCCGCACCTTGTTCCTGATCGTGCTCGCGGTGCTTTTCCTCAATGAGCGCGTGCGCTGGCGCCGCTGGACGGCGACCCTGGTGGGGTTCGGCGGTGTCGTCCTGATGCTGCGGCCGGGCGACGAGACCTTTCAGCTCGCGGCGCTCGCCGCCGTCGGCGCGTCACTGTGCTTTGCGTCGGCCCATACCTGTATCAAGAAATGCACCACCGGCAGAGATCACCCGATGACGGTCCAGAGCTATTACTGGATCATCTCCACGTCGGTGACATTGCTGCCCGCCATTTTGTTCTGGGTCACACCCAATTGGGACGAGTTCATCTTTTTGCTTCTGACGGGCATTCTCTCGGGAATCGCGCAGATCCTGACGGTCTATGCGCTCAACGCCGGGGAAGCCACCTTTATCGGCCCATTCGATTTCACGCGCCTCCTGTGGGCGGCGCTGTTCGGTGCCCTGATCTTCGGCGAAGGCTTGGCCGCGACCACCATTTTCGGCGCCATCGTGATCGTCGGCTCCAATGTGTACATCGCCCGCCGCCAGGCGAGGGACTCCCGCGCCAGGAGCAAAGCGCCGGACTAGGCCCGCGGTGGCTTGCTCAGGCGCTTATCACGCGGGTGGGTTCGCCTTTGAGAAAGGCATCGATGTTCTCGATCACGTCGGGGCAGTAGCGCTCGTAGTTCTCACGCGCCGTGTACCCCAAATGTGGCGTGGGCACGATCCCGGGAAGAGTCCGGTATGGGTGATCCGCAGGCAGCGGCTCGACATCGAACACGTCGAGCCCGGCACCGGCAATCCCACCGTTTTTGATCGCATCGATCAGCGCCGCTTCCTCGACAATGGGCCCACGGGAGGTGTTAATGAGGTAGGCGCCCCCCTTCATCTGCGAGAGTTCCTTGGCGCCGATCAGGCCGCGGCTCGAATCGGTGAGTGGCACATGAATAGTGACCACATCGGACTGGGCGAGGAGCGCTTCCAGGCTCTCCGCCAGCCGCACGTCTTGTTCCGCGCAACGTTCCGGCGTCAGGCTCCGGCTCCATGCGACGATGTCCATGTCGAAGCCTTTGCCGATCTTGGCGACGGCGCTCCCCTGGCGGCCGAGGCCGATGATGCCGAGCGTCCTTCCCATCAGACCGACGCCGAGGCCGATTTGCCAACCGCCCTCGCGGATCGCCTGGACCTGTTCGGGGATATTGCGCATGACGCAGATAATCAGCCCCCAGGTCAGCTCTGCCGTGGAATTGCCCGACCCCCCGGTGCCGCAGACGGTGATCCCCTGGGCCTCGGCTGCGGCGAGATCGATACTTCGGTTACGCATGCCCGCCGTGATCAAAAGCTTCAGATTGGGAAGGCGCTCCAGGACGTCCCTGGGGAATTTGCTGCGCTCGCGGATGACGAAAGCGATATCGAACGGCTCTAGCCGCTCGATGAGGGCATCCTTGTCCTCCAGGTGATCATTGAAAACGGTGACATCAACACGGTCTTCGATCTTCGACCAATCGCCGATGGATTTCACGACATTCTGAAAGTCGTCAAGGATGGCAAGGCGCATGAACGGGTCTCCCGAAATCAATCCTCAGAAGTGGCATTTCACCGGGGGCGCCAGCAACGGTGTCGCCCCGTCTTCCGGATTTGGCTATTCGTCGGTGATATCGATCCAATTGCCGTCGGGGTCGGCCATCTGGTACTTGCCCAGGGCCGAGTTGACGAAATGATCGCGGCGGGTGTCGGCCTCCTTGCTGCCGCCGAGCGGCCTGGCAGCGATGAAGGTGTTCTTTTCGGCGAGGCGCTCAGCTTCCTTCTTGAACGCCTCGATATCGGGCACCCTGATGCCGATATGGTCCGGCCCCGGACGCTTGATCGACATGCCGCCGAATTTCTCGATGTCCCACTGCAACAGCGAGAGGATCACGCGGCCGTCGGTGAGGTGGTAGCCCTCCTTGCCCTCGGGCGTGTTCAACAACTGCAACTCCAGCACCTTGGAATAGAACTCCGCGCATTCCTCGGCGTTGGGGGTCCGGATGGCGAACCGCCGGAACTGGCAGGCGCCCTCCTCATTCCATTGCTCTTCCTGCTGCTCGACATAGACGTCCTTGAGGTTATCGCCGGTCTTCTCTGCGACATCGAAGACGTTGCCGTCGGGGTCGTGGCCGGAATAGGCGGCAAACGGGCGCGTGCTCGGGCGTTTGACGATCTTGGTCTTAGGATTGGCGGTCTTCATGCGCTCGAGCAGCTCGTCGATGGAATCGACGACGATGCCGAAATGGTCGATGCCTCCCATATAACCGTCCCGCCGGGGCAGGATGTTGAGCCCGACATTGCCGTCGCCGACGATGGCCGAGGCCTCGGCATCGTGATGGGCACGCTCGGAGATGCGGAACTTGAAATGCGAGCGATAGAACCTTTCCAGCAGGGGATATTGCGGGCTGATCATCGCCATGTGGTTAATCTGTGCGAACATTTCCAAGTCCTTCCCGGTTTGCGGTCTCAGTCCTGACAAGGAGGCCCGGCGGCGCCGGGCCCTCGCCGCGCTAACTCTTTTTCTTCTTGCGTTTCTTCTTCGAGCGGCAGTTCTTGGGATCGGTGAAGACTTTGCAGTTGACCGTCCCGCGACGCTTCATGACCGCCTTGGCCTTGGCGATCAGGTCCTTGGGCGCATTGATCATGGCGACGACGTTCTCCGTGACCTGCTTCCAATCCTGAGGGAACAGGTCGAGGTGGCGTTTCTTCATGTCGGCCACGAATTCGGCGTCCTTCATGGTCGCGCTGAAGGCCGCGCGCAGGGCCTGAAGGCGATCCGCGGGCACGCCGGGGGGCGCAAGATAGGGCCGGCCCAGCGCCACCGTCCTCGAGAACAGGCGCAGGATCTCGCGTTGCTCGTCATTGTTGGCAAGGTCGGTCATCAGCGGAACCCCTTTCGGACCCATGCTGCGATCGAGGCCGACCTGGTAGAGGAAGAAGGCCTTGCCTTCCTTGATCCAGGTAGGATGGGAACGTGCAAAGCTGCCGTAAGAGTATCCGTTACGCGCGTGGACCTCGCCCCGTTCCATCGCCAGATCGACGCCGCTGGCGCTGCGATAGCCGATGACAATCTTGAATTTGGTGCCGATCATGTTGTTGAGAATCGTGGGGTAAAGAACCGTCCCCGACCCGGCGCCGGTGCCGCCGGCGATCACTTCCTTCTTCTTGACGTCCTCGATGGTTCTGACGCCGCCCGTGTGATAGACCACCGACATCAGGTTGGAAATGCCGGTAGAGCCAAGCCAATTGAACTTGGCGGCGTCATAGCGGACGCCCTTGCCGCTCACCACTTGATGCTGCGGAATCGAATTCCCGATAGAGGCAATGTAGCGTCCGTCCTTGGGCGCGCTGTTATACATGAAGTTGGTGGCCTTAACGTGGCCGGCGCCCGGCATGGCTTTGCTGATGATATTGGGATTCCCCGGAATATGCCGACGCATGTGTTTGGCAATGGTCCGGGCGATGGCAACGTAGCTGCCGCCGCCGGTGGACACGATGATGGTCATCGTCTTGCCCTTGTAGAAATCGCCGACCGCGTCGGCGCGGGCCATCGATGCGCCTGAAAGGACAATCGCGAGGCCGGCAACAGCGCCGGCGAACAGACATGATCTCATTCTAGCCTCCACCCTTGATCGCGGCGGGACCTGGCCCGCTCAATCCGGTTCTTCGGTAAGGTCGATATAGACCCCCTCGATATCGGTCAGATGATAGGACCCCAACGGGCATTTCTTGAACAAATTGAGGCGCGCCTCGCCTTCGCTGCCATAGCCCAGGGCGCGCGTGCGCATGTGCGGGTTCTGGCCTGTGAGGTCATCGAGATCCGCCTTGACCTGATCGATGCTCTCGACCCGGAAACCGATGTGATCCGGCCCCAGCCGCTGGGGATCCATGTCGTAGTAGTCCTCCATCCGCCACTGCAGCAGGGCCAGCGTCATGTTGCCATCGGTGAGGTAGTAGTTGTCGTCATCGAAGCGCTTGTTCAGCGGTTTCAGCTCGAACACCTCCGAATAGAATTCGGCACAGCGCTCGGCATGAAGGGTGCGCAGGGCAAAATGGTTGAACCTGCGGTCGGTCTGGTCGATGTCCTCGGCGTAGACGTCCTTCTGGAAACCGATGTCGGACTGGGAGATGTCGAAGATATTGGCATCGGGATCGTGCCCTGAATAGGCGGCATAGGGGCGCACGGGCGGGCGCTTGATCGCGGTCAGCGACGGATCGAACTTCTGCATCCGGGCCACCGCCTCCTCGATATCCTCGACCTGCAGGCCGAAATGATCGAGCCCCGAGGTGCGTCCCTCGCGCCTGGGGATGATGTTCATCCCGACCCGCCCGTCGCTGACCACAGCGGCGCGGGCCGGACGATAATTCTTGGCGCCCTTCAGCCCGAACAGCGCCTCGTAGAAACGCGCGTTGATGGCATATTGATCGGAGGCGATGGCGATGTGGTTGAGCTTGGCGAACATGGCCATGAGCATCCTTCCGTTGGTGTGCTGCGCGGCACGATCGCCCCGCGTGTAGGAACCGCGCACGGGCGCACGGCCCCATTGAGGCCGACCTGTCCGGCGGCGCGCGTTCTACTCGATGACGTCGATCAGAATCCCGTCGGGATCCGCCAAATGGTAGGACCCGATGCTGGTCCGCCGCAACATCTCCAGCCGCGCCTTCCCTTCCGGTCCGGTACCCACGGGCGACGGCGCGATCAGGGGATTGTTGTCCGAGATCTCCTGGACGTCCTTGGCGAAGGCCTCGATGCTCTCGACCTTGAAGCCGAGGTAGTCGAGCCCCGGTCCGACGATCCCGCTGTTGGCGTAATCGTCGAGATCCCACTGCATGATCATCATCGTCATGCGCCCATCGGTGACCCCGTGGCCGCCCTCGGGCACCGGGCCGTTAGTCGGCTTGAGATCGAACATCTGGGTGTAGAACTCGGCCATCTCGTCGGCGTGCATGGTGCGCAGGCCAAGGTGGCTGATGGTGCGATCCTGCTCCCAATCGTTGTGCGCATAGACGTCCTTGATGTTCTCGCCGTCGGCCTCCGTCAGGTCGAAGACGTTGCCATCGGGATCGTGGGTCGAATAATTGGCGAACGGCCGGGTGCTGGGGCGCTTGAGGACCTTGACGCCGCGCGAGCGCAGCTTGTCGATGGTCCCCTCGAGGTCCTCGACCTGAATGCCGAAATGGTCGAAACGCCCGGGCCGGCCGGCGCGGCGGGGATTGATGTTCATGCCGACGTAACCGTCGCCGATGCTGACCGCCCGCGTGGGCCGCGCCTTCGGCGAATTCTTCATCCCGAAATAGGATTCATAGAACTTTGATTCGAGCGCATAATTGGCGCTCATAATCGCCACATGATTGATTTTCGAAGCCATCGCTTCCTCCCGTAATGGGCCACAGGTCGCCGGCAAGAATCACTTGCAGGCGACGGATTTGGCCTCCGATCCATTCCCTTTATAAATGATGGTGCACTCCATGCCCACCTTCAGATTCTTGCGCTTGGTCTTCTTGCCGCCGATCGACACCTTGGTGCGGCTGCCCGAGACCTTGACTTTGTGGGTCTTACCCTTGACCGCAAAGAACAGGCGGCGGCCGCCGCGCTTGATGTCGGTAAGCTTGGTGGTGACCGTCGCCTCCTCGATCTTCTTGAAGGTGACCTTGGTTTTCGACGACTTCTTGGTCGCCTCCCCGGCGGCCGCGACCACGTCCTTGGGGGTGGCATAGATGCGCCTGAGGAGATCTTTGATCTCGGCCCCGGACAGGGGGCTCACCCCGAGCCCGATCTTTTCCATGTGATCGGTAAAGGCCTTGTCCCTGGTGGTCTTGTCGAAAGCCTCGCGCAGGGCCGCGAGGCGGTCCCCAGGCACGGCGGGCGGCATCAGGATCGGCCGGCCCATAAGGTTGGCGGCCAGCAGCAGTTCGATGATCTGCTTCTGACGGTCGGTCGTCACGTAATCCATGATGGTCGGGACGTTCGGCAACTCCTTGTGCTTCTTCAGGCCCATGAGGAACAGGAACTTGATCTTCTTTTCCTCGAGCCAACGCGCGCGGGTCGCGCGGATCGCTCCCAGCGACCAGGAGCATCGCCCCTGCACCTCGCCGCGCTCCATCGCCAGGTTGATGGCATCCCCCGAGCCATAGCCCGTGACCAGCTGGATCTTGGTGCCGAACAGGTTGTTGAGCAGGTGCGAGAAGATGTCGGTGTTGGCGCCGGGTCCCAGACCGCCGCCGATGAAGGTGGTCTTGCGCATGTCTTCGAGGTTGTTGACCGGTGCCGTGTGCCACGCCACGCAGAAGCTCGAGGATGTGTCGATGGAGCCGATCCAGCTGAACTTGGTGGGGTCATACTTGATGCCCTTGGCGCCATAGAGGGGCACGGTGGACACCGCACCGCGATGGATCATCGCCATCACCGTGCCGTCGCGCTTGGCGCGATTGTAAAGGTAGTTGGCGGCGACGATGCCGCCCGCGCCTTGCATGTGGGTGGGACGCACCGTCGGGGTGCCCGGGATATAGGGCTGCATGTAGCGGATGAAGGTCCGCGAATAGGTCGAGTAGCCGCCGCCGGTGCCCGCCGAAATGATGAAGGTGATTCGTTTGGACTTGTAAAAATCCGCGACCGGTTCGGCGGCGGCCGCAGGCGACGCGGCGGCGGACGCCAAACCGACGGCGAGCCCGAGGATAAGCGTGGCGAGTCCGGTTCTATGGAAGGTCATCGTTTTGCATCCCTGGTAATGGTGCCGCCCTCATCGACGTACTTTTCGCCGCTTTCGATCTGGTAGCGCTGGGGCTCGCAGTCGGTGCGACCGCTGGATTTCACATCGGGCCCGGAAAAGGCGCCGACCTGCAAGAGCTCGAGCTCCTCATCCCCGCTGCTCTCGAACCAGTAGCGGGTGAAGGCCGGCGTAATGATGCCCTCATGGGGGCCGAACTCGCCGAGCAACTCGTCATCGACGCCGTAAAACTTGACCCTGCCCTTCAGCACCATCCAGAAACTGTCGGCGTCGGTGTGGTAGTGCAGGTTGTTCTCCCCGCCGTCCTTGACCACCTGAACCACGCCGCGGACATTGCCGCCGCGCCCCAGTTCGACCCGCGCCTTTTCCGTACCGATCCCGTCCGGCTTCCTGTAGCGATAGGTCTTGATGCCCTTTTCCGCCTCCTCGATTTGCGCCAGCAGATCCGGCGAAAGATCATACACACTCGCCATTTGGTTTCCTCCTGCTCACTCTCGTCTTTCGGTAGCGCCGGTCACTTGCAGGAGACCGACTTGGCCTCGGATCCGTCGCCCTTGTAGGTGATGGCACAGTTCATCCCGACCTTGAGATTCTTGCGCTTGGTCTTCTTGCCGCCGATCGTCACCTTGGTGCGGCTGCCCGAGACCTTGACCTTGTGGGTTTTGCCCTTGACCTTGAAGAAGAGGCGCCGACCGCCCCGCTTGATCTGGGTGAGCGCCGTCTTGACCGTCACCTCGGGCGTCTTCTTGACCGTAATCTCGAGCCGGTCGGTCCGGCGAAGGGCATCCTGGGCGGCGACGACGACATCCTTGGGCATGGCGTAGATCTTGGTAATCAACGCCTCGATCTCCTTGCCCGACATCGGCACGATATCCAGCTTGCGCTTCTTGGCATCGGCCAGCAGGGCCTCGTCCTTCATCGATCTGTCGAACGCCACCTGCAGGGCCTCGAGGCGATCGGCGGGAATTCCCGGAGGCGCCAGGAAGGGCCGGCCCATGGCCTGGGGCGAGAGCACCAGTTCGAGGATATCGCGCTGGGACTTCTTGGTGGCGAAATCGGTGACCAGCGGCACATGGTCGAGCTTGGGGTGTTTGCGCAGCGACACCTGGGCCAGCAACGTGATCTTCTTGTCCTTGAGCCATTGCCCCCGGGTCGAGGTGATCGAGGACCAGGACCAGCCGCACCGGCCCTGAACCTCACCCCGCTCCATGGCGAGGTTGATGGCCTGGCCCGACGAATAGCCGGTGATCAGCTTGAATTTGGTGCCGAAGATGTTGTTGAAGACGCGGGGGAAATTGTCCGTATCGGAGCCCGCGGCGATACCGCCGACAATGAGCGGCTGGGTGAACACATCGGCAAACTTCTTCACCGGCTGGGTGTGCCAGGCGACGCAGAAGCCGATGGACGCGTTCATCGAGCCGATCCATTTGAACTTGGTCGGATCGTAGCGGACGTTCTTGGGGCGGAAGATCGGCAGGGTGGAGACGGCGCCGCGATGGATCAGGGCGATCACGCTGCCGTCCTGGGGCGCCTTGTGATAGAGCCAGTTGGCCGCCACCAACCCGCCGGCACCTTGACGATGCTGACGAATGAAGCCGGGATTGCCGGGAATATGCTTGCCCATGTGTTTGGTCAGCGTATTGGCGAAGGTGGCATACCCGCCGCCCGGGCCGGCGCTGAGAATGACCTTGATGATCTTGCCCTTGTAGAAGTCCGCAACGCTCTCGGCCGCGGCCGGTTGCACTGTCGCCAGCGCCGCAAGGCCACAGCTCAGGATCGGTGCGAAGCGTAGCTTGGAAAACATGTCTGCCCTCCCCCGATATCGCGTTTGTCCATATTTTTTCAGAACCTTACACCCTGGGGACGGAGGCGGGCAATGGCGCATGGGGCGAGGCTTTTCGTTCCGCCGCTTGATCGGGCCCTGCAAACAGTTATGCTCATCCCACCAGTTTTAGGGAGCGCCGTTCCGGCTTCCCAGATCCGGAAAGGCCCTAGTTTCCGTGTCCAGCGATTACGCCAGTCGAAATTTCCTGATCACCTCCTTCAAGACCAACACCTACGGCTGGTTGGTGGTGTTCGTCATGTTCCTGGTGCTGTCCATGGTGTCGGTGACCCGTGCCTCGATCGGGCTCGCCATGCCGACCCTGGAGCAGACCATGGGCTGGTCGAGGAGCTTTCTTTCGTCCGTTGTCGCGGCGGCCCTGATCTGCATGGCCCTGGTGAGCCCGTTCGTGGGCAACCTGCTCGACCGGGTGGGTCCGCGCAAGATCCTCCTCGGCGGCCTGCTGACCACGGCTGGCGCCCTGATCCTGATGTCGCAGTCAAACCACAGCTGGCAGTTTTTCATCGCCTATACGTTTTTTGGCGGCATCGGCTTCGGGATCGTCTCCAAGAACGTCGCCGGCGCCACCATCGCCCGCCACTTCGACCAGAACAGGGGCTTCGCCGTGGGCGTCGCCAATGCCGGGTCCACCGCCGGCCATATCGCCCTGCTGCCGGTGATGGCTGTGATCCTGACCGCTGCCAGCTGGCGCTGGGGATATCTGTTCCTTGCAGCGATTTGCTTCGTTTTGTTGCCTGTGGTCTGGAAATGGATCAGGCCCGGTCC
>JAWWBR010000057.1:0-20640 GCA_033720855.1 Alphaproteobacteria bacterium | reverse complement strand
TTCCACAGATGTGCCCGGGTCGGGTTGACCCGATCTGGCGCCGCCGGCTTCTTGAAAAAACTCCGCCCGCTATAGGCATCGGCCACCAGCATGATCCTCTCCCGCGGCAGCACGGCGATGAGGTTGCTCTCGCAGTGCGGGTTGCCCTTGAGCGCATAGAGCTCGATGCGCCGCTTGCCGTCGCTGATCACATGGCGCTCGCCCACCGGCATGAAACTCGCCATCTGCTGGCTGGTCGCCAGCTTGTCCGGGCGGATCGTCCGCGGTTGCGCATAAGCCGCAACGTAAAACGGCTGATTGCTGCGGTGGGTGACGATCGCGGCCCCTTCGGCGGCATAGGTGCGCAGGCCGCCCGAATGATCGAAATGATGGTGGGAGTTGATCACGTAGCGGATCGGCTTGCCGGGAATCGTCTTTCGCGTCGCCGCAATGACGGCCGCGCTGCGGGCCTCGTTGAGGGGGGCCTCATAGACGATCACGTGATCGGACATCTCGATGGCAACGGAATGATGGGAGCCGCCGGTCATGTGCCAGACCCCGTCGGCGACCTTGGCGACCTTGACCCGCACGCGCCGGGGCTTGAGCCCCTCGGGGGGAGTGATGTCGGCCGGCTGGTTGAACGTCACCTCGGTGACCGTCACCGCGAGCGCCGGGTGACCGCCCAAGGCGACGGTCATGCGGGTCGGGAACGGGATGCCGCCGAACGTCTTGTAGTCCGAATAGGTGGTTTCCGCCTGCATGTCGCCCAACACCGCGTTGGCAAGGCGGGCGGTGACCTTGCGCAACAGCCGGTCGGGGCCGAAATGCGCCCGCGCCGTGAAGGCACCGGGTTTCGAGACATCCACGTGATAGAAATTCTTGCTCCCGGACATGTGGACCGATACCGGGCTTCGCGCCGCCTGGGCCGCCTTGATGACCCCATGGGGCGAGGTCCAAAGCGCATGGATGGCGGGCGCGGTGCTGCGCGATGACCCGGTCCTCCCGCGGCGGTTGATGCCCCAGCCGACGCTGCCGCTGATCCGCGCGCGGCGCTTCAGTTCGCCCCGGATCGGCTGGAACCCGGCGCCGCGGGGCGGATCGAGGAACTGGGTCAGGGTCAGGTCGATGACCGCCGATGCGGTTTCGTAATTGGCCGTGAATGCGTAGCCCTTGAGGTTGAATTTCGGCCAGGGCTCGTTGGCCAGCGCGCTGCCGCCCAAGTGGTAATAGAACCCTGTGCCCTTGACATGAACGGTGTTGACCTTGTCAGCGCCCACGGCCGTGGCGAGGTCGTCTAAAGATTGAGCCGAAACGGGTCCGCTCGGGGCCAAAATCCACACGGCAAGGGCCGCAGCTACACCAAATCTACGCATGATTGGTCTCCCTCGTCACAGAGCAGGCTTGGCTCCCCTGCCAGGCACACCCGAGTCCACTCCCCCGCGAGCAGTATGGCGGCCGAATTCCGGCCTCGGCAATGGGAAAAGGTCGGCCGGTCATTAGACTTTTTTGTGTTCCTGGCCTAGACCCGCCACGTATGGGCGCAAGCACGGCACTTACGCCGATTGCGCCTTAGCGGGACGGGCAAGGCAGTCGAGAAGAGCGTGAGCACAGTAAGGGGTAGGCTAACCCAAGAGAAAAGGCGTGCAACGTCCCTGGAAGCGCAAGCCGGGCACACGTCGCCGTTTTCCTCCTCCTCGCCGTTTTCCTTTTCCGCGCGGGCGTCGGCAGCAAGAATTGCCCGCGCCTCTTTTTCATAGGCCGCCGGCACCATGACGCGGACCCCACCCACGGCAACCAAATACTGCCATGCTGTACGGGAAAGATTTTCATCGAACAGGATTGCAGGAATTCCGGCGGATTCCAAACGGCCCCGAAGAATGTAAGCCTCTGAAACGTCCAGGCACGTGGCAACGCGGACCAAACCCCGCGGGGCCGGGTCCGCCATCGCTCAATACCGCCGCCCTATTCGACCAGGGCCGGGACCTTGGGATCCTTCTTGGTGATGCGCTTGCGGCCCTTCGATGCCTTGGGCGGCAGCTCCTTGAAGGTGAAATCGAGCTTGCCGTCCTTGACCTCGACGACGACGATGCCGCCCTTGGCGAGCTTGCCGAAGAGCAGCTCGTCGGCGAGCGGCCGCTTGATGCTTTCCTGGATCACGCGGGCCAAGGGCCGGGCGCCGAACGCCTGGTCGTAGCCCTTTTCCGCGAGCCACGACTTGGCCGCCGGTGTCAGCTCGATCTCGACGTTGCGGTCGGCCAGCTGCTCCTCCAGCTCGATCACGAATTTGTCGACGACCATGCCGACGACCTCGGGGCTGAGACCCGAGAAGGCGATGACGGAATCGAGGCGGTTGCGGAATTCCGGCGTGAACATGCGCTTGATGGCCTCCTCGTCGTCGCCGATCCGCTCGGTCCGCTCGAAGCCCATCGCCGGCTTGGCCAGGTCGGCGGCGCCGGCATTGGTGGTCATGATCAGCACCACGTTGCGGAAGTCCACGGACTTGCCGTTGTGGTCGGTCAGTTTGCCGTGATCCATGATCTGCAGCAGGATGTTGAACAGGTCCGGGTGCGCCTTTTCGATCTCATCCAGCAACAGGACGGCGTGGGGATGCTGATCGATGGCATCGGTCAAGAGGCCGCCCTGGTCGAACCCGACATAGCCCGGCGGCGCGCCGATCAGGCGCGAGACGGTGTGACGCTCCATGTATTCCGACATGTCGAAGCGGATCAGCTCGACTCCCATGATGCGGGCGAGCTGGCGCGCGACCTCGGTCTTGCCCACTCCGGTGGGTCCCGAGAACAGGTAATTCCCGATCGGTTTTTCCGGCTCACGCAGGCCCGCGCGCGACAGCTTGATGGCGCTCGCCAGCGTCTCGATGGCCTTGTCCTGGCCGAATACGACGGCCTTGAGATCGCGATCCAGATTGCGGAGGTTCTCCTTGTCGGTGTTGGTCACGGTCTTGGGCGGGATGCGCGCGATCTTGGCGACGATCGCCTCCACGTCCTTGACCGAAATCACCTTGCGGCGCTTGTTTTCCGGCACCAGCATCTGCGCCGCGCCGACCTCGTCGATGACGTCGATGGCCTTGTCCGGCAGCTTGCGGTCGTGGATGTAGCGCGCCGCCAGTTCGACCGCGGTCTTGAGAGCCTCGGCGGTGTAGCGCACCCGGTGATGCTCCTCGTAATAGGGCTTGAGCCCCTTGAGAATCTTCACCGTGTCGGCAATCGACGGCTCATTGATGTCGATCTTCTGGAAACGGCGCACCAGCGCCCGATCCTTCTCGAAATAGTTGCGGTACTCCTTGTAGGTGGTCGAGCCGATGCAGCGGAGCGAGCCGGACTGCAGTGCCGGCTTGAGCAGGTTGGAGGCATCCATGGAACCCCCCGACGTCGCGCCCGCACCGATCACGGTGTGGATCTCGTCGATGAAGAGGATGGCGCCGTCGTGCTTCTCCAGTTCCGAAAGCACCGCCTTGATGCGTTCCTCGAAATCGCCGCGGTAGCGTGTCCCGGCCAACAGCGCGCCCATGTCGAGGGCATAGATGGTGGCGTTGAGAAGAACGTCGGGCACCTCGCCATTGACGATGCGCCGCGCCAAGCCCTCGGCGATGGCGGTCTTGCCGACCCCGGGATCACCCACATAGAGCGGGTTGTTCTTGGTCCGCCGGCACAGGATCTGGATCGTACGTTCGACCTCGTGGGCGCGGCCGATCAACGGGTCGATCTTGCCCTGGGCGGCCTTCTTGTTGAGGTCGACGCAAAACGATTCGAGGGCCTCCTGCTTCTTCTCGCTCTTGGACGACGACGAGCGGCGCTCTTCGCGCTGGGAGCCCCGCACGTGCCGGTCTTCGGAGCGGCCCACCTTGGCGATACCGTGAGAGATGTAATTGACGGCATCGAGCCGCGTCATCTCCTGCTCCTGCAAGAAATAGACGGCGTGGGATTCGCGTTCGGAGAACAGGGCCACGAGGACATTCGCCCCGGTCACCTCTTCGCGGCCGGAGGACTGGACGTGGATGGCGGCGCGCTGCAGCACGCGCTGGAACCCGGCCGTCGGCTTCGCCTCCTCGGCGCGTTCCATCACCAGGCTGTCGAGCTCGTTGTCGAGATAATTGGTGAGATCCTCGCGCAACCGGTCCAACTCGACCCCGCACGCCCGCATCACGGCCACCGCGTCCTTGTCGTCGATCAAGGCAAGGAGGAGATGTTCCAGGGTGGCGAATTCGTGTCGGCGCTCGTTGGCAATGGCGAGGGCCTGATGAAGGGTCTGTTCCAGATTGCGCGACAGCATGGCCTAATCCTTTTCCAAAGTACATTGAAGAGGATGCTGATGTTTCCGGGCAAAGTCCACCACTTGTGTCACTTTGCTTTCCGCGATCTCATAAGGATATATCCCGCATACGCCAACCCCCCGCTGGTGGACATGCAGCATGATTTTTGTCGCATCCTCATGTGATTTGCTGAAAAACCGCACCAAAACATGAACGACGAACTCCATCGGCGTGTAGTCGTCATTCAGCATCAACACCTTATACATGGAGGGTTTCTTGGTTTTGGGCTTGGATTCGGTGATGACCCCCGTCGAGGACTCACCACCGTCGCCACCAATCGCGTCATCATCCTCACCCCCGGCAACGCCTGTGGATAACTCTAGGGGCGAAAGCGCGAATTTCTCTACCAAGACCTCGTCACTCACGATCATTCGGAACCGTTGAGTACCGTGCCGAACCAACTCCAGCACCAGTATCATAGGGCCTTTGCGCGCCCCTTGTCATCCTAATCGGGTCATAAAATATCGACATAGCGAGCGCGACCGGGTCAGAAAATCGTCAGATTGTCGGCGAAGCCCGCACCCCTGACCACCAGTTGAAAGCGATCGATATCCTTGCCTTCGTCCTGGCGGTCGGGCTCCCAGGTATCCCTGGGGGTGGCGAAAGGAATCCCCATGCCATCCAGGCGCCCGAGGAAGCGCGCCAGCACCACCCGATCGAATCGTCGGGACGGGTGGGCCCACACGTTGAAATGGAATCGCCCATCCTGGCAGGCGGCAACGACCCAGAAGAACCCCCAAGATTGCACCCGGGTGCCCTGAGGCACCGGTTGATAAAAACCGCTACGGCGAAGGGCGCGGCGCAAACCTTCCATGTCGCGCCGCCCCACCCGTTTGCGCACCGTCTTGGCCCGCCACGGCGCCAACAGATCAGTGAGCGGAATAGGGCGGGCGAAGTCGGTTTCGCCCCGGACCTGGGCCTTCAATTCCCCTGCTCCGGCGCTCATTGTGAAATCGTAGTTGCGGATCTGCTCCTGCCACACGCCATTGTAGACGATGCGGAAGCGGTCCGGCGTCGCGGGTCGGCATGCGGCCCTGATGTCGTCCGCATTGAGGTAGGAAAACCAGCTGAACGACCGGGCGATGGGGTTGTCTTCGTCGCCGGGGCGATACACACATGCGGAGACCGCCAAAACGCCGAGGGCGGTCAGCGCAAGAGCCTTCGATCGCATCGATATAGCCATGCCCGCAAAGTAACAAGCCGAAAATGAACGGTAAATGAATCCCTCGAAAGGCGCGACCGGGTGCCGCCGTCGATAGCCTGTATGCCGATCCGGGATGATCGGCGGCCAGCGCGTTTACTGGAAGTCCAAGATATATTTCTTTTGATATAATTTTTAATATATATTTATAAAGTTTGAATGATATAACTCCGGGCGTCAGTGCTGCGCACCACCAATCCCCAAGGGGATCGTCAATGGGAGCATCAATTGCGGAACCGGGGGAGCCGCCAATTTACGATTTCGCCCGGCGCGCCGCCGATTAGGGGAACCAGAATGTCCGAAGGAGAGATGAAGAAAACGTCCAACCAGCCCTACGCCGCCGACGCCCAGAGGCTAGAGACTGGTGGGGCACCGTCGACGCTGAGCGCCTCCGCAGGCGGTTCCCACGATCATTCGGGTTGCCCCGACGCGGCGAAAACCGATGACAAAGCGAGACGCCATTATCCATCCAGCATCGCTGCCCCAAGCGCGGGTAAAGCAGCCGACGATATCCCGCGCGGCAACGGCGAGTGCATCCTCGTCCTGGAGGATGATCCTGCCGTCGGCGCCCTCGTCGAAGCCATGGCGAAGTCGCTCGGCTATGGCGTCACCTTGGCGGCAACGGCGGCCGATGCGATCGAATTGCTCAAGTGCCGGAGTGTTGATCTGGTGCTTTCGGACATCGTCCTGTCCGGCGGCACCAACGGTCTGGAATTCGCAGCGCAGGTGCGCGCGGCCCATCCCGGCATCAAGGTCATCTTCATGTCCGGTTATCCCGCCGATACGGCGATCAACGAGGGCCAATTGGCGGACACCGACGTCCTTCTGCCCAAACCTTTCGGACGGCGTGACTTTGCCGAAGCGATAAACCGCGCCATCGGATAAGGACGCCGTGTCCGCCCCAAGCCCGGCGCCGGCCGGTGCCCGGTCGCGAAAGGGTCGGCCAAGAAGGGCCTGGACAGGGAATCCGCTTTTCCATAGCATGGCGTCGCCAAGGAAATCGCCACTTTAGGGGGTCAATTGGCGCGTTTGGGTTCTTTTTGGCAGGGGTCTTCCGCCCGTTTGTCGCGGCGTCCGCGATGGGTGGCGTGGGTTACGCATGTGATTTCCCGCCAGGCTCTTCTCCTCGCCGCGATAGGCGTTGTGGCCGCGCCGCCAGACGGCGCCGCCGCCAAATACTCCTCAATCGTCATCGAGGAAAAGAGCGGTGCCGTGCTCCATGCGGTCAATCCGGACACGCGTCACTATCCCGCCTCCCTGACCAAGATGATGACGCTCTACCTGGTGTTCGAAGCGCTCGATGCCAAACGCTTCACCTTGGACAGTCGCATTACCGTATCGCGCCGGGCGGCACGCCAGCCGGCCTCGAAGCTCGATCTCAAGCCGCGTGAGCGTATCTCCATTCGTGATGTCATTCTCGGTCTTGCGGTGAAATCGGCCAATGACGCCGCCGCGGCCGTTGCCGAAGCAATCGCAGGAACCGAACGGAAATTCGGTCGCTTGATGTCGGCCAAAGCCCGCGCTCTCGGCATGACCAATACGCGATTCAGGAACGCCTCGGGCCTGCCCAACCGGCGCCAACTCACCACCGCCCGCGATTTGGCCATCCTGGTTCGCGCCTTGAAACGCGATTTTCCGCAATATTACAGGTACTTCAACATCCGCACCTTCTCATACAAAGGCCAGCGGCATGTGAACCACAATCGTCTGCTGGATCGCTACGCCGGCGCCGACGGCGTCAAGACCGGTTTCATCCGCGCCTCGGGGTTCAATCTCGCGGCATCGGCCGAACGCGACGGCATTCGCCTGATCGCCGTGGTTCTGGGCGCGCGCTCGCCGCGGGCCCGTGACCTTCACACGATGGGGTTGTTGGAGCGAGGCTTCGAAAAGGCAACCGGAGGGCGCCATACCGCGTTTCACTACGACCGCAACATCCGCGTGAGCCGAGACCGGCGGCGCATCAACAAGCGCGTGCGCGTGCGCCGCGCGCCGGGGGCCCGGGGGCGGATCCGACTGTCCCGCCTGATACCGCCGCGGCGCCCCGAGACCCTAAGCGCCAGCGAACAGGGATCGGCGGCACAGGTCCTGGGGCGTCAAGGTCTCCGGACCGGCTGGACGGTTCAGGTCGGTACCTTCACTCGAGTGGAACTTTCCCAACTGGCCCTGCGACGCGCCCGGAGCATCGCCCCCGAGTTTCTGGCCCGGGTGCGCGCCCATGTGCGGCCCGTCGCCACGCCGGGAGCGACCCTTTACCGCGCCGAGTTCCTGAGCCTCGATGCCGAGGCCGCTGAACGGATCTGTGCGCGGCTTGCCGCAACCGGGCACGCCTGCTTGGCGCTTCCGCCGGGCGCCGGCACCGGCGACGAAATCCGGCCAGATACCTCCGACTAATCCGTCTCGGGCCGCACCCGGCGCCTACCATCGTGGCCTGATCGGGATTCGCCGCCGCCGCCGCGCAGAATTCCTCCAAGCATCCAGTCGCCACGGCGTCGGCGAGGCCCGCGCCCGCCCCTTGGCGAGAAACACCGCGGCGGTCACCCTCCTGCCCGAGGCCAGCCGCACCGAGCACCGTGCGAGGCGGTATTCGGGGCCCTCATAGGCGACCAGTCGGGCCACCGCGCGGCGATGGGGCAGGGCCACCACGATCCCCGGAAGCGCAGCGCCGCGGCGCGGAACCGCGAGGGGATATCTGCGGCCGGCCGCTAGACGCGCCTCATACCCCGGAAGCTCTGCCGGTGCGCCCTGGAGGCATCCACTGACCCGGCCGAGCACGGCATGGCGCAGGTCTGCATCCAAGAGGGTCCCGTAAAAGAAGAAGCGCATCGCTCCGCCGCGCTAGAACTCGGGCGGTTCGACGCCGCTCTGCTCGAGTTCCGCCACCAAGGCCGCTTTGAGGCGATCCAATCCCGCGGTATCGGCCGATTCGCAGCGCGCCACGAGAACGTCCTGGGTGTTGGAGGCGCGCAGGAGCCACCAGCCGTCGCTCGTCATCACCCGGACGCCATCGCAATCGGCAACATCGGCGCCCGCTTTCCGCAGCCGCGCGGCCACCTCTTCGACCACCTCGAACTTGCGGGTATCGCCACAGGGAAAGCGCAGCTCGGGCGTGCTCACGGTCTCGGGCAGTTCGTCGCGCAGTTGGCCCAGGCTGCGGCCCGAGGCGGCGACCACGGAGAGCAATCTGACCGCGGCATAGAGAGCGTCATCGTAGCCGAAATAACGATCGGCGAAGAAGATGTGGCCGCTCATCTCTCCGGCCAGCGGAGCATTGGTTTCGGCCATCTTGCTCTTGATCAGGGAATGGCCGGTCTTCCACATCAGCGGTACGCCGCCGAGCCTGGCGACCTCGTCGAACAGAACCTGGCTGGCCTTGACGTCGGCGATGATGGTCGCGCCGGGCTGCTTGGCAAGCACGCCCCGTGCCAGCAGGGCGATCATTTGGTCACCCCACAGGATGCGGCCCTTTTCATCGATGGCACCGATACGGTCGCCGTCGCCGTCGAAGGCGAAGCCGAGGTCGAGCCGTTCGGCCGCCACCCGCTCCTGGAGCTGCGCCAGGTTCTCCGGCACCGTGGGGTCCGGATGGTGATTGGGAAAGGCGCCGTCGATGGTCTCGTTGAGGAGAACATGGTGACCGGGCAATTTGGCGGTCAATCGGGCCATTGCTTCGCCGGCGGAACCGTTGCCCGCATCCCACGCCACCGACAGACCGTCACCGCCGTCGTAATCGGCGGCAACGCGGTCGACATAAGCCTCCAGGAAGGATTGCTCGCCGGTACTGCCCGCTCCGTCCGCCACGTCTGCCGCGGCGGCCATCTTGCCCATTAACTGAATGTCATCACCGTAAAACGCCCTGCCGAACGCCATGATCTTGAAGCCGTTGTGCTCCGGCGGATTGTGGGAGCCGGTGACCATGATGCCGCCAGCGGCACCGGTGCTGACGGTGGCGTAATAGAGCATCGGCGTCGGACCCAGGCCGATTCGAGTCACCTGCATTCCGCCGGCGACGAGACCGGCGACGAGGGCATCCTCGAGCGCCTGGGACGTTACCCTCCCGTCGCGACCGACCATGACCGAGCTGCCGTCCTGGCGCGCCAGCCAGGTGGCGAAGACGCGCCCCAACACCCGCGCATCCTCTTCGCCGAGGGTCTCGCCGACGATGCCTCGAATGTCGTATTCCCGGAGTATTGAGGGGTCGAAGGAGTGTGGAGCCATGCCGTTACCGTGTTGGCCGTCTGCCGTCAGTGAGAGGTGTCGGGCCGACCGACGCTGACGTAGCGCAGACCCGCCGCCTTCATCTCCGATGGATTGAAAAGATTGCGCAAATCGACCACCACCGGCGATGCCATCGCCGCCTTGATGGCACCGGGGTCGAGGGCGCGGAACTCATTCCACTCGGTGATGATGACCAGGGCTTCCGCCCCGGCCATCGCCTGGTCCACCGACTGGCAGGTCTCGAGCCCCTCGATCAGGCGCGCGGCCTCGGCCATGCCAGCGGGATCATAGGCCTTGATAACGGCCCCCGCGCGCATCAACCCGGGCACGATATCCAGTGCCGGGCTTTCGCGCATATCGTCGGTATTGGGCTTGAAGGTCAGCCCCAGCACGCCGATGGTCTTTCCCGCCACCTCGCCGTCGAGCGCGGCGACGACCTTATCGACCATCTTGTGCTTGCGCGCCTCATTGGCGGCGATGACCTCCTCGACGATGGTGACCGGCACTTGGGCGTCCCGGGCGGTCGTCACCAGGGCGCGGGTGTCCTTGGGGAAGCAGGAGCCGCCGAAACCCGGCCCGGGATGGAGGAATTTCCGCCCGATCCTCCCATCGAGCCCCATTCCCCGGGCGACGTCGTGGACGTCGGCGCCCAACACCTCGCACAGATCCGCCATTTGGTTGATGAAGGTGATCTTGGTGGCGAGGAAGGCGTTGGTCGCGTATTTGATCAATTCCGCCGTTTCCAGGCTGGTATAGAGGATCGGCGTCTCCAAGAGATAGAGCGGGCGGTAGAGGCGGCCGATAACATCGCGCGCGCGAGGCGAATCGGTGCCGACGACGACCCGGTCCGGACGCATGAAGTCGCTGATGGCGGCGCCTTCGCGCAGGAATTCCGGATTGGAGGCGATATCGAAGTCCGCCTCGGGGGCCTTTTCTCCGATGATGCGCGCAACCTCCCGTCCGGTGCCGACGGGCACCGTCGACTTCGTGACCACGACGGTATATCCCGAAAGAGCCGTGGCGATCTCTTCCGCCGCGGCATAGATGTAAGTGAGATCGGCATGCCCGTCGCCACGCCGGCTCGGGGTGCCGACGGCGATAAACACGACGTCCGCGGCACCCACGGCCGTCGCCAGATCCGTGGTGAAGGTAAGTCGGTCGGCCTTCGCATTCTGGTCGACCAGAGCCTCGAGGCCGGGCTCGAATATGGGAATCTTGCCGTCGTTCAACTGCGCGATCTTTTCCGGGTCGCTGTCCACACAGGTGACGTCGACGCCGAACTCGGCGAAGCAGGCGCCCGACACCAGCCCGACGTAGCCGCTCCCGATCATGGCGATACGCATCAGTCCATCCTTTTCCGTTTACCTTCGGGCATGGCCCGCGGCGCGGACATCATTCCCATTCGCCGCCCTCGCGTCTCACCTGATCGAGAATCGCAGCGCGCATCCCCGGATCCTTCATGGCGAGGGCGATCTGCGCCGCGATAAACCCCCCCTTGGCGCCGCAGTCGAACCGCCGGCAGGTGGTCTTGAGGCCGTGGAAGGGCACCCTGCCGATGGTCCGCGCCATGGCGTCGGTCAACTGGATCTCGCCGCCGGCTCCCTTTTCGAATTTGCCCAGTTCGGCGAACACGTCGGGGAGCAGCACGTAGCGGCCGATCACCGACAGGGTCGACGGCGCGTCCTCCGGCGCCGGCTTTTCGACCAGCCCGTTGACGACGGTCAGCGGCCCGTCGGAGTCTCCGGGGTCGAGAACGCCATAGCGGGCCGTCTCGGCCCGCGGCACCTCCTCGACGGCGACGATGTTGCCGCCGGTCTTCCCATGGGCTTCGATCAGCTGACCGATGGCCGGGGTATCGCCGACCATGAGGTCATCGGGCAGCAGCACCGCAAAGGGCTCGTCACCGACCAGTTCGCGCGCGCACCAGACCGCATGGCCGAGGCCCAGCGGCTGCTCCTGGGTGACGAACTGCGCCGCGCCCGCCGGCAGATCGGCCGCCGCCATGGCGCGCTCCAGCTCCGTCGATTTTGCCGCCAGGGCGGCGCGACGGTCATCGGGGAGATTGAGATGGGCCCTTAGCGAATCGGCATTGGCCTTTAGCCCGGTGACGAAGATGAAGGTCTCGATCCCGGCGGCCTGCGCCTCGGCGATGGCATAATCGATCAAGGGCCTGTCGACAATCGCCAGCATTTCCTTGGGAACAGCACGGGTTGCCGGCAGGAAGCGCGTTCCAAGCCCAGCCACGGGGAATATCGCCTTGCGAACGGCTCCAGCCATGATCGTCCCGTCTGTGCGAACCCGTCCTCCCCGGCAGTGGCGCGGGGAAGCGCGGCCTTTGTGCCATAGGGTCTCGGCGCTGGCAAGCGGGGCCATGCCGTGGGCGCGGCCGGCCCGGGGCGCCCGCCACCGGATGATGCCTCAAGCGCCGAGCAGAAGATCCTTGGCCTGGTTGAGCTTGGCGGCAAGATAGGTGGAACCGCCGCGATCCGGGTGCAGCTTGGCCATCAGCCGGCGGTGGGCCTCCTTGATGGCGTCTTCATCGGCACCGGGCTCGAGGCCGAGGATGTCCCACGCTTCCTCGAAGGTCATGGCGCCGCCCCAGGCGTCCGACCGGCCCGCCGCCGCATCCTCGGTGTCGGCCCCACCGTCACCCCGCCATTGGGGCCCGTGAACCCGGTCCAGATAGGCCTCCAGCACCCTGACGGAATCGGCGTCATCGGCGCATTCGTGCAGGAGATCGATCAGTTCACGAAGGTTGAGCGACTCGAGGTCGCGGCCCGCGAAGGCGCCCCTCAGGATGACGCCGCTCATTTCGCCGCTATCGTGGTCGAGCGACATGCGCAGGTATTTGGTGGCGACGTCGGAACTTTGCCCGGGGCTCGGGCCGCCGGCATTCTTGGCGCGGATACGGTTGGATCGCCAATGAAAGAAGAAGGGCAAGGCGAAGGGAAGCGCGTATGCGAGCCACGTCCAGCGACCGGCAAGCGCGACCAAGCCCAGAAAGCCCAGCAGGATCAAGCCGACCAGGACGCGAAGAACCCAAGCAAGGACACGTGGGTCGGCGCTCGTCGCCCAGCGCATCAACAACAGGAGCCCCGCCAGGAGCGCAATGCCGAGAACCAGGTACGGCATCGCCTGCCCCTACCCCAGATCGCTGGTCAAAAGCCGCACGACCCCGCCCTTCTGCCGCGACAGGTCCTCCAGCGCCGGCCGCCCGCCCGCGGCATAGACCGCGACGGCTTCCAATAGGGCACGAAGCTGTTCCGCCGAGCCGGCATCGAAGGCGCAATAGGCGCCCTTCGTCAACTTGGCCAGCTGGCGAAAGCCCCGCGCCGCCACCGGATCATGGCCTTCATGGAAAATGAATGCCGGCACCCCCAAGAGACCCAACTGCCCCGCCGCATGGCTCAAATCGTCGACGTCCTCCTCCATCGCGTCACCGACGAAAACCAGCGCATCGACCCGTTTCTTGCGCGTCTCCTTGACGGCATGGGCGAGCACCCGGCCGATCTGCGTATGCCCACCGAGGCACGACACTGCCGTCATGCGCCGCACCAGATCCTTGGAGCTCGCCACCCAGGGGCTCGCCTTGCATTCGCCGAAGCCGCGGTAAAACACGAGCTGGACTTCAAGCCCGCCGAGGCTGTCGGTGGCCTCGAACATCTGGCCCTGGATATGGCAGGCCCGGTCCCAGGTCGGCTCGCGGCTGGCGGTCGCATCCATGGCGAAAATCAACCGGCCGCGGCCGCCGCCCGCACGCTTGGGCACGGCCGCCACCCGCTTGAGGAAGCTGTCGACCGCCTGGGCGCCGCCGCCCTCGACGGGAACTTTGCTGTCTTGCGCCTTCCGTGCCATCGCCAACCTTTTCCTTTGCCCGCCTCGGCACATGCGATCAACCGCACGCGCCCGGGGCCATGCCCATTATGTAATCCTTGAGCGCACCGAGAAAAGGCCTGAATCCGGCCTCGACGTCAAGCCACGGGCAGCCGGGGCTCGCCCTAGTCGACGTGAATCACACCGTCGGGATGGAAGGCATGGAAGGCGAAGGCGAAGTCGATGCCGTGAACGGCGTCGACCAGGCCCTTGGCGGTCTTTTTCTGGACCACCACGTTGCCGACATCCCGGCCTTCGGCGATGATCGGCGTATCCAGGGCCGAGTTCTGTCCCGGCTCCCAGGTGATGACGTAGTCCCCGTGTTCGATGCGTTTTTTCCGGCGCAGGAGGTCCAGGCTCCAGGCCTGTTTTCCGATGGAGACGACGCGGGCGAGCGGAGCGATATTTGCGGGCATCGCGCCCCGATACAGGAACGGCCGCTCCAGGCGGTCGTAACCGACATAGGGATTGTCCCCGTAGCGCCGCATATAGGGATTGTTGGGGACGAGGATGCGCCCCTTGGGATGGCGGTTCTTGAATCGCGCGATGGACTCTATTCGCGAGGGCAGGAATTTCAGCCGCTTGCCGGTCAGTTCGCCGACGATGGCCTCGCCCAGGAATTGTTGCCACCAGCTTTCGGTCTGGCGGTCGTACATCACCAGATCAGATTTGCGCAGTTTCCCGGTGGTGCCGAAATCCAGCACCCGGCCGTCGAGCCTGCGGTCGAACACCACCGCCGCGTTGCAGAGCGGGCAGAAGGTCACCGCCACCGGCACCCCGCCCACGGTGTCGTTGACGATCTCGTGCCACATCAGGATCGAAAGGGGATAGGCGCGCGCATCATCGCCGATGCGGATGCTGATCACAGGCTCGGTCGGCTTGACGTCACCGACCTCGCTGATCCCTAAGAATTGCGGGCGATCGATGGGCGGGATCCCGTCCTTGGGCGGGCCGCCCGAGCGAATCTCGCCGAGATCGATGGAATGGCGCGAGAAATCCGTTTTTGGCCACTCGCCGCGCCAATAGGCGGCCGCGGCCGGCAGTTTTGTGCCCTTGGCCGCCTCGCCGGCGCCATTGCTCCGCCCCGGCGAGAGGGCGACGGCAACGCCGATCGCCCCGGCGAAGACCGCCATGCCGACCCCTGCAAGCCACCGGCGGCGCCATAAGGGGCTCATCCGTGCAAACCGCATCATCTCGTGCCTTGCCGCCAAGCTCACCCCAGGAGACGGGCGCAAGTCCACTCACTTTTGCGTTATCTGTCGGCCCGCAGGCAGACGGATGGCGCACCGGGACAGGATTTCGCCCTTTTCAGCCCCCCGCCCCTGGATTACCTTGGATCGCCCCACGTCACCGGTTCCGGGGCGGTCGCACGATACTTCAAGGGGGGAACCACCCGTGGCCGAAGCGCCCGGCACCACTGCCACGCCCGACACCGCGCCAGAGGTCCCAAGGGGGGCCATCTACGCTGCCTATGGGGTCGGCTTTACCGGCAACGCGGTGGCCATGATGCTCAAGGTCGTCATCCCGTTATGGGCGATCGAGCTGCAGCTCTCCGCCACCCAAATCGGTGTCGCCATCGGCCTCTCGGCCCTGCTGCCCTTCCTGCTTTCGATCCACGGCGGCGTCCTGATGGACCGGCTGGGGACGCGCCGCGTGACCATGGTCTATGCCCTGACCACGGCGGTGGTCTCCCCGCTCTACCCCGTCTTCCCGCTGTTCTCGGCATTGGTCTTGTTCCAACTCATCACCGGCCTGACCTCGAACATGGTTTGGGTCGGCGCGCAAAGCCTGATCGTCCGCTTCACCAAGGGCCGAACCTCGATGATCGCGCGGTTTTCCGCCGTCGCCCGCTGCGGCACCCTGAGCGCCCCGGTCCTGATCGGGGTGATCTGGGACCTGGCAGGGCCGATCGGCGCTTTCGTCTTCATCGGGGCGGCGGGCGCCCTGGTGCTGGTGGCCCTGATGCTGGTGCCCCGGGCCGAGGAGGAAGCGCCCGGCGGGGTCACGCCGACCCTCGGCGACCTGGTTCCCAAATGGCGCGATTACGCCGCCGCGTTTTCCCTGATCGCGATCCCGACCGTGGCCTTCGTGGTGGCGATGACGGCGCTGAGGATTTCGTCGTCGGGCATCCAGACGTCCTTCTATGTGGTCTATCTCAAGGAAATCGGCCTGATCGGCACCCTGATCGGCGTGCTCATCGGCGTCTCCGAGGTCGCGGGCCTGCTGGGTGCCTTCATGGCCGGCTGGTGGGAGCGCTTCATCCGCCCCCACTGGGTGTTCCTGATCTTCGCGGCGATGTCGCTGTTCTGCGTCACCATCACCCCCGGCCTGGGCGGCATCTTCGCCCTTCTGGTGGTGGCGACCGCCGGGCGCGGCTACGCCCAGGGGCTGAGCCAACCGGTCATGTTCGGCATTCTCGCCCGCGCCGTCGCCCCCAACCTGCAGGGCACCTCGATCGGGCTCAGGACCACCTCCAACCGCTTCGCCACCGTGATCGTGCCCCTGGTCATGGGGGTGGTGGCCGACGCCGTCGGCATAGAGCAGAGCTTCTACGTAATCGGCGGTTTCCTCATCGCCTGTTGCGGAGTCGTCGCGCTGTTCGTGCGGCGCATTCCCGATTTCCGGAGCTGAGGCGACGATGTCGGAGCGCAGCGACATGCCGGCACCGCCCAGACGGGCGCTCTGGCTGTCCTACGGCTCGGGGCTCTTGTCCATGGGCCAGATGGACCTGTTGCAGTTCATCGTGCCGCTGTGGGCGCTGCATCTCGGCGCCAACGCCACCGAGGTCGGCATCGTCGCCGGGGCGCGCTCGGTGCTGCCCTTCATCCTGGCGATCCATGGCGGGGTGCTGATGGACCGGTTGGGGACGCGGCGCATCATGGCCGCCAGCGCCATTTCGATGATCGTCGCGGCACCGCTCTTCCCCGGCCTGCCCTGGGTCCCGGCCCTGGTGGTGCTGCAGCTGGTGACGGGCTACGCCACCACCATCGCCTGGGTCGGCTCCCAGACGGTGATCGCCCAGGTGTGCCGCGGCGATACCGGCTATCTCGGCAAATACAATTTCGCCGGCCGCATCGGCACCTTCCTGGCGCCGATCCTGATGGGCCTCCTTTGGGACTTCACCAATCCCTGGCTGACCTTCCTTTTCGTGGGCCTGTGGGCGGCGGCGCTGCTCGCCATTTCGCTCGCCACCGAGGACCCCGCCCCGCCAGAGGGCGAGGCGGCGGGAGCGCCCGAGCCCGCGGGCGCGCCCCCGAACCCAAGCCGTGCCGCCCGGCTGCGCGCGGTCCTGCCCAAGGGGTCCGATTACCTGTCCACTTTCGCCCTGCTGCTGATCCCCGCCATCGCCATTTCCATCAGCGGCAGCTTCCTGCGCAACACCACCTCGGCGGTGCAGGGCTCGATCTATGTCGTCTATTTGAACGACATCGGCCTCACCGGCACCGCCATCGGCGCGCTGTTCGCGGCGATCGAGGGGGCGAGCGCCATCGGCGCCCTGCTCGCCGGCCGGGTGGCCCGCCGGTTCGCAGCCTACACCCTGCTGCTCGGAACCACCGCCGCCGGCATCTTCCTGATCAACGCGACGCCGCTCTTGGGCGGGATTTTCGCCCTGCTGTTCGCCGCCCAGGTCCTGCGCGGCCTGATCCAGGGGGTCAATCAGCCGGTGCTGTTCGGCATCCAGGCCCGGGCCGCCGGCCCCCACCGCCAGGGGGCGACGGTGGCGCTCCGGGTCACGGTCAACCGCTTCGTCTCCATGACCCTGCCCCCGATCATGGGCATCGTCGCCGATACCGCCGGCATCGAAGCGAGCTTCTACCTGTTGGGCGGCGTCCTGCTGGCGATGACCGCCGGCCTGGCCGTGCTGATCCGCTTTGCGCCCGCCGGGGAGGCCTGAACCCGCCGATGGTCGAGACCGCGACCCCGAAGGTCCCGGCGCGGGCCTATTACCCGGTGCTCGGCACCGGATTGGCGGCCAACGTCAATTCCGATTTCATGACCGTGATCGTGCCGCTATGGGCGGTGACGCTGGGCGCCACCCCGGGCGAGATCGGCATCATGATCGGCGCCCGTTCGCTGCTGCCGTTCCTGCTGGCGATCCACGGCGGGGTGATGATGGACCGGCTGGGGACACGGCGCATGATGCTGGTCTTCACCCTGATCTCGACCGCCCTGGTGCCGCTCTACCCCTTGAGCCCCTGGTTCCCGGCACTGGTGGCGCTGCAGATGATGACCGGGCTGCTGGGCAATCTGTCGTGGATCGGGGCCCAGACCCTGATCGCGCGGATCGGCCGCGGCGATCCCCATTACCTCGGCATGTTCTCCTTCGCCTCGCGGGTGGGGTCGATCGGCGCGCCGGCGCTGATCGGCTTGATCTGGGACCTCACCGGCCACTGGGGCGCGTTCGCCGCCTGCACCCTGTCGAGCCTGGCGCTCTTCGGCTCCACCGCCCTGGTGCCCCGCTGGGCCGAGACCCACGGCCTGCCGAAGGCCGGGGACGCCGCTCCCGCCGCACCCATCCGCTGGGGCGATCTGCTGCCGAGATGGCGCGACTACGCCGATTGCCTCGCCCTTCTCGCCGTGCCCGCGGTGGCGCTCGGCATCGCCATCGCCCTGTTGCGCCACACCCCGACCACCATCCAGGCGTCGTTTTACATCACCTATCTCAAGGAGATCGGCCTGCAGGCGACGGTGATCGGCGCCTTGATCTCCTGCGCCGAGGTCACCGGCGCCTTCGGCTCGCTGTTGGCGGCCCCGCTGATGCGCCGCTTCCCGGCCCACTGGATCCTGATCGCCTTCACGGTGCTGACCATCGGCATGATGACGCTGACCCCGGTGCTCGGCGGCATCATCGCCCTGCTCGGCGCCGCTCAGATCCTGCGCGGCGCCGCTCACGGACTGCTGCACCCGGCGACCTTCTCGGTCATCTCGCGGGCGCTTGATCCGGAGACCCAGGCCCGCGGGATAGCCCTGCGCACCACCGGAAACCGCCTGGGCGCGGTGCTGCTGCCGGTGATCATGGGATTCGTCGCCGAAGCCGCCGGGGTGGAGGCGAGCTTCCTCATCATCGGCGGCGGCCTGCTTGCCATCGTCGCCGTGATCGCCGTGCTGGTCGCGCGGTCCGACGCCTTTTCGGAGCGCTAGAAGCCGGGGCCAAACCGCGTTTTGCGCGCGGCGCGGCGCTTGGCAGGATTCACGCGCACGGATTACAATACCGCCAACAAGCCGGCCGAACCGGCGGGCCGCGCCTTCCGTGGTTTTCACGCCCGAAAAGGATACCTCGTTCATGCCCCGCAACCGGGACCGCCGCGCTTTTGCCTTCCTTTACGGTGCGCCTGCGTCTGCAGCCCATCCTGGTGCCGGCCGGTGACCGAAAGCCCGGCCGCAGCCGTGCCCGGCGCCAGACGGCGCCCCACCCGGCGCGCCGAATATTTCACCTACGCCTCGGGGCTGTTCACCGACAGCCAGTCGGAGCTGATCAGCTTCATCATCCCGATCTGGGCCATCGCCCTGGGTATGGGGCCGCTCGAGATCGGCATCCTGGTCAGCGCCAAGGCGGTGCTGCCCTCGGTCTTCGCCATCCACGGCGGGGTGCTGATGGACCGCTTCGGCACCCGTTTCATCCTCCTCATCATGGGCGCCGCCTGCACGGTCATGCCGCCGTTCTTCGCCATCGCCTCGTGGTTCCCGGCGCTGCTCTTGCTGCAAATGGCGCTGGGCATGGTGATGTCGGTGACCTGGATGGGGGCCCAGGCGCTGGCGGTCACCGTCGGCAAGGACGATCCGGCCATCGTCGGCCGGTTCTCCTTCTTCGCCCGGGTCGGCGTGATGTTCGCGCCCCTCGGCGCCGGCGCCCTGTGGGACCTGGCACCGCCCTGGGTCGCCTTCGCCGTGGTCGGCGTGATCGGCTTTCTGTTCTGGGGCGCGGTCCGCGCCCTGCCCGCAGCCGAGCTCGGCGAAGGCTCCGAGACCGGGAGCCGCCCTGCCTTTCATCTCGGTGACATCCTGCCCAGGCTTTCCGATTACCTTGGGGCGGCGGGACTATTGGTGATCCCGACAGTCGCCTTCGTCGTCGTCGTCTCCTCGATCCGGTTGTCCACCGGCACCCTGCAATCGTCGTTCTACCTGGTCTACCTCAAGGAGATCGGCCTGCAGGCGACGGTGATCGGCCTGTTCGTCACCATCACCCAGATCGGCGCGGCAGCGGGCACCCTGCTGGCGGCACGGCTGATCCGGTTCGTGCATCCGGTCTGGGCCTTCCTCGGCCTGGTGATGGTCTCGGTGACGCTGATCTTCGGCACGCCCATATTCGGCGACGTGCTGGTCATGCTCGGCGTCGCCATCGCCATCCGCGGCATGGCACAGGGCGCATCGCAACCGATCATGTACTCGACCCTGTCCAAGGCGGTGGGCCCCGAGACCCAGGGCATGGCCATCGGCCTGCGCGCCACCGGCAACCGGGTCACCGCCTTGTTGCTCCCGGTCTTCATGGGCGCCATCGCCGAAGCCTGGGGGCTCGATGCGACCTTCTTTGTGACCGGCTCCATCCTGGTGCTGATCCTCGCCGGCATCGGCCTGTGGATGGGAATCCGGCATCCCGAGGCGGTGCGCTCGTGAGCGAGGCCAAGGGTCAAGGGCGGGAACGGCGGCCCGGCGACGACATCGCCATCCCCTGGGGCACCCAGCTTGCGGTCTACGCCACCGGGACCTTCGGCAACACCGTCAACAACGTGGTCGTGGTGCTGTTGCCGCTCTGGGCGATCCAGCTCAACGCCTCGCCGCTGATGATCGGCGTCATCCTCGGCGCCCGGCATCTTTTGACGACGCTGTTTTCCATCCACGGCGGGGCGCTGATGGACCGGCTCGGCACCCGGCGGGTACTCATCTGGTTCGCCTTCATCGGTGCGGTGACGCCGTTCCTGTTCCCGGCCATGCCGTGGCTGTGGGCGGTGGTGGTGCTGCAGATGCTGGGCGGAATCTCGTCCAATTTCGCCTGGATGGGAGCCCAGGCGATGATCGGCCAGATGATGAAGGGGAGCGCCGT
>JAWWBR010000056.1:0-20842 GCA_033720855.1 Alphaproteobacteria bacterium | reverse complement strand
CTTGGAGGCGGAGTAGGCTGCGAGCCCGGTATAGCCGCGGGCGCCGATGACCGAGCTGATATTGACGATCCGCCCCGGCCCGCCGCGCCCCAGCATGTGGCGCAGCGCCAGACGGCTCATGCGCATGGCGCCGACAAGATTGACCTCGATGATCCGTTCGGTCTCGACATTGGGAAAGGTCGCGAGCACCCCTTCTTGGGCGATCGCGGCATTGTTGATCAGGCCGAAGAGACCGGCGGCGCCGGCCCAGTCGAGGGCGGCGCTGAAGAACGCCGCTTCGCTTTCGGCATCGCCGATGGCGCAGGACGACCAAAACAGGCGGTCGGCCCCGGCCTGATCCGCGAGCGCCTCCAACTCGGGGCTGGGTTGGCGGCTGCATGTGGCGGCGGCGTAACCGCTTTCCAGCAAAGCCGCGACCAGGGCAAGCCCCAGCCCCCGGCTGCCGCCGGTGACGAGAACGCGTTTCAGGCCTTCGGCCATGGCCTGCGCGCCTTCTTGCCCGCGTCGGTGGGCGCGATGCGGTCGACGAAGCGGATGATGCGGGGCACCTTGTGGGGATCGAGGGCGGCGCGGGCATGGTGCTCCAACGCGGCGCGCACCCGCTCCTTCTCGTGCGGCGCCCTGAGCACGATATCGGCGGCGACCAGCTGCCCGGTGATCGGGTTTTTGACGCCGTAGACCTGGGCATCGGTGACGCCCGGAACCTCCAGCAGCCTCGCCTCGACCTCATCGGGCGAGACCTTCAGGCCGCCGACGTTGATCACGCTATCGGCCCGGCCCAGGAAGACGACGCGGTCGCCCATTCGTTCGACGCGGTCGCCGGTGGCGAGCCAACCGTCTTCGGCAAGCGGTGCATCACCCGGCTCCTCCACGTATCCCTGCATGCGTCGTGGGCTTTTCACCTCCAGCGCCTGGTCTCGGATCCGCAGATGCACGCCGTCCACGGGCGCGTCCAGCCAGCGCGCGGGAAAGCCCGCGCGTCCGTCGCTGACGGCGAACAGCGCACCGGCCTCCGTCGAGGCGTAGATGTGGCGGATCGCGGCGCCGGGAAAAGCCGCGCCGAGGCGGTCGAGGGTGGCTTGATCGACGGCTTCTCCGCCCAGGGTGATGTGGCGGAGGTCAAGGCGCTCCGTGCGCGTGCCGAGGGCGATCAGGAAGGCGCGCCAGAAGGTCGGGGTGCCGCTTGCCATGGTCGCGCGATGCGTCAGCGCCGCCTCCGCCAGCGTGGCGACGGTGGGCTCCGTGGCGGCGATGAGGGTGCCGCCGGAGGCGAGTGCCGTCAGCACCACCTGGAGGCCGGCGAAGCTTGTCGGCGGATAGGTGAGCAACCAGCGCGCGGGCGGCCGGCCGGCCGGGGCCGGGCCGATCCGTCCCAGCAGGGCATCGGGGGTATGCCGGGCGAGCTTCGGCGTGCCGGTGGTGCCCGAGGTGGCGATGAGGATGGCAAAGCCGCTCGCCTCCCGAGGGTGGTCGCCGGGCACGGGGCGGAGGTCAAGGTTCGTCCCGAGGACCGCAGCGACGCCCCACCGGCGAAGTGCGGCCCCATCGTCCGCATATGCCGGGGACAGGAGGGCGAGCTCGAAACGCGCCGCGGCGGCGGCCGCCAGCGCGACAGCCACGTCGGCGGCGTTGGCGCTGCAAAGGGCCATACGGCGATGGCCCGATCCGCTTAGGGCGGCGGCCGCCTCCGAGGCCCGGGCTTCGATCTCGGGTCCGGTGACGGGAGTGTCGTCTTGAATGATCGTCGCCGCTATGCGGGTGAGATCGAAGGCCCCGTCGGCCGGACATGCCAAGTGCAGATCAGACATAGAGGTCCGCGAGCTCCCCGACGGTGGCGAAATTCACGAATCCGGCGGCAAACGGGTCCTTGCCGGTTTCCGTCTCCAGTTCGACGACGATGGTCGCAAGGTCAAGGGAATCGATGGCGATATCGCCGCCGATCAGCGGCGTGTCGGCGTCCACCGCGGCAGGTTCGCTCCCCTTGTCTCGCAGGATGCGATCGATCGATCCCCGGATCTTGACGATGATCTCGTCCCTGGTCATGGCCGTTGCCGCCCCGTCCAGATTGTCCACGCCATTTCATAGCCGGCCCGGCGGCATGGGACGCCGTCCGCGCCTGACGCCAACCATAATCTCTCGCGGCGCAAATCTATAGCCCTTCTCGGGGTGCCGCCTTCGGCCCCGGCCGCCGCCGCGACGGCGGCGGAGAGGGCGCCACCGGGGTATCGGGGCTGAGAAACCGCAGCCCATGGGGGTAGTGAAAATGTTAGGCTAGTCTTGGATCCCGCCGCTGCGCGGCTATCGCCTCCGGCGGGACGGCTCCGGAAATTCGCACTGGGCAAACACGGTCATGGACGTAAAAGAGGATGCCGGCTGGGGCACATTGTCCGACGAACTCGACGCCTGGGGCAATGCGGGGCGGAGGGCGAGGTTCTGGTGGCGCGACGACGATGCCGGCGGCCCAACCGCTGCCCTCGATCGGTTGTTGCGCCTGTCGACGGAGGTCGGGGCGCCCCTTGCCCTGGCGGTGATCCCGAAGCGGTTGCGGCCCGGCATCGGAGCGCAGGTGGCCGCTGCGCCCGGGGTCCGAGTCGTCCAGCACGGCTATGCCCATATCAATCATGCGGCCGGAACCAATCGCGACGGGGCGTGCGAACTTTGCCTCGAACGCGGCCTGGAGGTGATCGGGGCGGAGCTTGCAGACGGATTGCGCCTGCTCGAGGCCGCCTTCCCCGGCCGGGTCGCGCCGGTCCTGGTGCCGCCGTGGAACCGCATCGACCCGGGGGTCGCGGCGGCGCTGCCGGCCATGGGCTATCGCGGCCTGTCGACGTTCGGCCCGCGCGAGGCATCCCCGGTTGTTCCGGGCCTGACCCAGGTCAATGCCCATTGCGATCCGGTGAAATGGAAGCGTGGGGGGCGGTTTGCGGGCCTGTCCGCGTGCCTCGGCGCCATCGTCGGGCAGCTGAGGCGCGCCCGTAAGGAAGCCGTCGCCGAGGCCCCGGCGGTGGGGCTGCTCAGCCACCATCTCGATTTCGACGAAGAGGCCTGGGCCTTTACCGAAAGCCTGGTCGCCCTGGTGAATGCGCATCCCAATGCGACATTCGCCGCCGTCGACGCCCTGTTTCCGACGGTGTAACGCGATGGCCGGGACACGACCGGCGATAGCCGCCGATATCGAGGGCATCTGCAGCCTGCTGCATCGCCGGATGAGCGCCGAGATTTCGGAGGACGGCTGGCGCCGCCTGATGACCTATCCCTGGCTCGCCGACAAGCCCGATCTCGGCGCCATTGTCGAGGACGGGGGCGACATCGTCGGCTATCTGGGGGTGATCTACGCCGACCGCCGGCGCCGGGGGCGCGATTTCCGCACCGGCAACCTCACCTCCTGGTATGTCGAGAAGTCCTACCGGCGGAGCGGCATAGGCCTGGACCTGCTGCGCATGGCCACGCGCCATTCCGATGTCGTCTATACCAGCTTCACCCCAACCGAAAGGACGCTGCCGCTGTTGCGGCTGGCAGGGTTGCGGCCGCTAGACGGCGAACGCTGCGTGTGGCGGCGAAGCGGGCAGCGTCCCCGCGCCGGCCTCCGCATCATCGCCGAGCCCGAGCATATCCGATCTTCCCTCGGCCGTGAGGGCCGGCGTCTTCTCGCCGACCATGCCGGCCTGCCGGTACATCCTTTTTTGGTCCGGGGCGCGACGGGGGATTGCCTGGTGCTTCTGTCGATCCACCAGGACGCCGGCGGCGGTGGCCGGCTCGAGGCCCTTTACGTCGAAGCACCCGAGGTCTTCGCATCCGTCGCTCAGGATTTCGCCGATGCGGTCCTGCCGTCGGATCAGATCGAACTGGCGGTGGATCGGCGTTTTCTCGGTGCCGGTCCGCTCGATACCCAGCCGCAAAAGATCCGTGTTCCGCGCTATTACCGCCCGGCGCCGGGGGTGGACCCGGCCGACGTCGACATCCTCTATTCGGAAATCGAGCTTCTCGACCTGAAGCTCTGGTAGGTCCCTACAGCAGAGCGGGCTCAAGCCCTGTTTGCCTCCTCCCCGGCGGCAGCCTCGAGCCAGCCCGCGAGGTCGTCGGTGACGTGATGGACGTGGTCGGCGGCCTGATCGTTGCTGACGCCATCCTCGCCGGGGGTCACCAACACCGTCGTCATCCCGCGATCCGCCGCCGGTTTCAGGTTGGCGGCGGTGTCCTCGAACAGCACCGAGCGCTCCGGCGTGACGCGGTGCCGGGAGAGGAACAGGTCGTAGGTTTCGGGCTCCGGTTTGGGCAGATAGTCGGCGTCGTGGATGTCGAAGATGCCCTCGAAATGCCGAGCAATGCCCAGTCGCTCGATCACCTGCAAGGCGTGGTCGCGGCTGGCGTTGGTGAAGATCACCTTGACCCCGGACAGGCGATCGAGCGCCTGATCCAATGCCGGGCAGGGGTCGATCACCGACAGGTCGATATCGTGGACGAATTCGAGATAGGCGGCGGGGTCCACGCCGTGGTTGGTCATCAGGCCACGAAGGGTTGTCCCGTAGCGGCGGAAGTAGCTCTTCTGCAGCCGCCGCGCATCCTCGTAGCCGAGGTCGAATCGTGCGCCGATGAATTCGCCCATGCGCCGGTCGATCTGGTGAAACAGCCGGCAATCGGCCGAATAGAGGGTGTTGTCGAGGTCGAACACCCAGTGCTCGACCGTGTCCAACCGCTGCCCCGGCCCCGGTGCGGCTCCTGCTGGTCCCGTCTCCGCCATGGCCGTTAGTTTGGGGTTGAGGCGGGGCGATTTCAAGGCGGCAACACCAACGCCCGGGGTCATTCGGCGAAAACGTTGGAAACCGGCGGAATTTGGCGGCGGATAACCGTTCCTTAAGCAATGGAGGGCTATGGTTCCGGGTCGGGCCGCTCCCGGCAAATGGAAGACGGGGGCGAACAGGGGTACCAGGTAGGTCAACCAACCATGACAGTAACCGTCGACGCGCATAAAACCTCCGATTCATTGGGCGCGCTCCGTCAGGAGCGGGACCGATTCGTCGCGCTTGCGTTTTCCTCGGCCGATATCTTGATGGAGCTCGATCCCGACGGCGCCATCGTCTTCGTCGCCGGCTCCGTCGAAGCCATTCTCGGCATGGGCGAGCAGGATCTGAGGGGCCGCCCCTTCATCGACCTGGTCAGCGTGCGCGACCGGGCAATGGTGGAGGAAGCCCTGGCCATCGCCGCCACCGGCACAAGGCTTAACGGCCTGGTCCTGCACATGGAGGGCATGTTGGGCGCGACCCCGCCGCTGACGCTGCTGGGATACCGGCTCAATGACATGGGCGGACATTATTTCCTCGGTCTTCGGCTTGGCGCCCAGGATGCGGGGGCCTTCGCCATGCCCGGGAGCGAGGGCCTGATGGACTCCGGCCTGCCCGACGCCCGCTCCTTTGCCCGCCTTGCCGGCGAGAAGCTCAAGGAGATGGCCTACGAAGATTCCGAGTGCGAGCTCACCATGATGCGGCTCGGCGGCATCGAGGGATTGCGCGAGAGGCTTGACGGCGAACACCGCAAAGCCCTCAACGAGGCCATCGGCGGGGCGTTGCGCGCCGGGGCGGTGGGCGGTGAGCTGGCGGGAGAAATCGACGGGTCCAACTACGGCCTCATCCATCACCAGGATTTCGACATTGCGGCGCTGAGCAACAGGCTCGCCGAAATCGCCCGCAGCGTGGACCCCGAAAATGCCGGCGTGAAGGTGGGGCACAGCACCCTGGGCCTCGATTCCGATGCCATCCGCAGCGGCGAGGCGGCCAAGGCATTGGGCTACATCTTCGCGGAATTCGCCAAAGAAGGTCCCGAGGAGTTCAGCCTTACCAGTCTGTCCGACGGCCTTGCTTCGATGGTCGACAGTACGGTGGCGCGCATCGCCGAGTTCCGCACCGTCCTCAACAATGCCGATTTCGCCATCGCCTTTCAGCCCATCGTCGACCTGGCGACCAGGAAGCCGCACCATTTCGAGGCGCTGGCCCGGTTCAACCTGCCCTCATCCGACAACGCCAGCCCCTATCAGGCCATCACCTTCGCCGAACAGGCGGGGCTGATCACCGATTTCGACCTCGCCATGTGCGCCAAGGTTTTCGAATGGTTGGACGAGTCCTGTAGCCAGGGCTATCGGCACAAGGTGGCGGTCAATATTTCAGGCTCTTCGATCGGTTCGCCGATCTTCGTCAAGGCGCTGCATCGGCTGCTCGAACAGTATCGCGGCCATCGCGAGCGCATCCTCTTCGAAGTGACCGAATCGGCCAAGATCAAGGATCTCAGGAAGGTCAACACGGCCCTGCAAAGCTTGCGCGTCGCGGGACACAAGGTGTGTCTCGATGACTTCGGCGCCGGCGCGGCGGCGTTCCAGTACCTGCGCGATCTGGAGGTCGACGTCGTCAAGATCGACGGCGCCTACGTCAAGGGCGCTTTCAAGTCGGAAAAGGGCGAGGCCTTTCTCAAGGCCATGGCCGGGCTGTGCAACGACCTGGGCATCGCCACCGTGGCCGAAATGGTCGAGGAAGAGCGCTATGTCCCGTTCCTGAAGGAGTGCGGCGTCGATTTCGGACAGGGCTACCTGTTCGGCCGTCCGTCGTTGCGCATCAGCGACTTCGATACCGAGCAGGAGAGCGATCTTCTCCGCAACGTCCCGGGAGCGGCTTAGACCATGCCGACGGGTATTTCGACACGGGCAAAGGCGTCCGCTTCGGAACCACGGATGCGGCAGGAGAGTGACGCCTTCGACGCCAACCTGCGCGAGGCGCTTGCCGAATCGCGCCAGCGCTACAAGGACCTGGTGGAGATCTCCAGCGATTTCGCCTGGGAGGTCGGGCCCGAGGGAACCTTCGTCTTCGTCTCCTCCGCCGGCGCACTGGGGTGGTCTACCGACGACATGCTGGGCCGTCCGCCGGCCGCGTTCCTCGACGGCCATGGGGGGAACGGCGAAAGGATGGACGAAACGGCGGCCGGCGCGAACCCCTTCGTCGCCCGATATCCGGTTCAGGATGGCGAGGTCTGGTTCAAGCGGGCCGACGGAACCCGGGCCTGCCTGTCCATCAGCATGCGTCCGATCGCCGCCCCGGACGGGGCGTGGCGGGGCGCGCGCGGCATTTGCCGGGACGTGACCGAGGACCGCGAGCGGGACGCGGCATTGGCCCGCGCCCACGGCCGCGAGCGGCTGTTCGGTTACATCATCCGGACCATGCGGGACGAGATCGATCCCCGCGGCATGATGAAGGCCGCGGCGCGGGCGATCTCGCGCGCCTTGACGGCGGAATTCGTCTCGATCTATCGGCTCGACGGCGATCGTCCGTGCCAGGCGGCCGAGAGCGGCGAGGGGCCGCGCCCCGATATCCTCCGCGATCTGTTGGATGACGCCATGGCGCGCGAGGGGGCGATCGAACGCGAGACCGGCGGCGGGATAGCGCTCGCCGTCGCCACCCAGCATGGCGGGGCCACCAATGGCGGCCTGATTCTGTGGCGCCCGACGGCGATCGGTGCCTGGAACGACGATGAACGGTCGCTCGCGACCAGCGCCGCCGAGCACCTGGGGATCGCCATCGAACAAGTCGTGCAGCACGAGAAGCTGCAGCAATTGTCGCGAACCGACGGGCTCACCGGGCTCCTCAACCGGCGCAGCTTCGTCGCTGGCCTGGTGCGCCGTCATGGCCGCGTCGCCGGCGGCGATGCCCCCGGCGCCTTGGTCTATTGCGACCTCGATAATTTCAAGCAGGTCAACGACACCCACGGGCACGAACGCGGCGACGCCGCGATCTGTGCCCTCGCCCGCCTGTTGGAAGGCAGCACCCGGGGCGGGGACCTGGTGGCGCGTTTGGGCGGGGACGAGTTCGCCCTGTGGCTGGAAGCCACCGATCGCGAGAGTGCGGTCTCCCGGGCGCAGGACCTGCTTGCCCGAGCGAGTCTCCTCGACGCGTATTCGGGAAGCCCCGAGGCGCCGTTGGGGATCTCTCTCGGCATCGCCATCCACACGTCCGGCAGCGCGGAAACCGTGGAGGCGCTGATGGTACGGGCGGATAAGGCCATGTATGCATCGAAGCAAAGCGGTAAGGGACAATTCACCATTGCGCCCCCGCCCGATGGCGCCGATGCGACGGTGGGAGACGAGCGATGAGCGATCTTCCCAGCCGTCGGGGCGGTTCGTCGCCGGATAATGGTGTGATGGACTACAAGACATCCCAGAAACTCGCCCGGCATCCCGACGTCGATGAGCGCCGCCGTCTTGCCGCCCGCACCGATGTGCGGCCGGAAATCCTCTACTACCTGGCGGAGGACCCGTCGCCCTTGGTGCGCCGGGAAATCGCCCTCAACACCTCGACGCCCGCTCATGCCGACGTCCTGCTCGCCCGCGATGGCGATGACGAGGTCCGCTGCGAACTGGCCCAGAAGATTGCGCGGTTGACGCCGCACCTCAGCGCGGACACCCGTGAAAGGATCCGCGAACTGACCGTCGAGGCATTGGAAATCCTTGCCCAGGACCGGCTGGCCCAGGTGCGCCAGGCGCTCTCGGATGCGCTGAAGGACGTGCCCAACGCGCCGCTGGGCGTGATCCAGAAACTGGCCCGCGACGTCGAGCTTGCCGTCGCCGCGCCGGTCCTCGAATTCTCGCCGCTGTTGAGCGACGAAGATCTCCTGGAGATCATCGAAAGCACCGCCGAGAGCGGCGCCATGGAGGCGATATCGCGTCGCGTCGACGTCTCGGGCGCCGTATCCGATGCCATCGTCAAGACCCGCGACGAGGGCGCGGTCGCGCAGCTTCTTGCCAATCCCTCGGCCCAGATCAGGGAAGAGACCCTGGACTGGGTGGTCGAATCCTCCCGCAGTGTCGATGCCTGGCAGATGCCGCTGGCGAAACGGCCCCGGCTGCCGCGTCGGGCGATCGCCAAGCTGTCGGAATTCGTCGCCGATTCGGTCCTCGCCATGCTCCATCGCCGCGACGACCTCGACTCCGAAACCGCGGGGCTCGTGGATAAGGCGGTGCGGGCGCGGATCGAGGCCAATCCGGTCGCCCTGGACGCCGAGAGCGGCGCACCCGGGTCCAAGGGAGAGGGGCCGGACCGCACGGGGGCTTCCGGTCACGCGGGCCGACACGGGAGCGATGAGCGCTTCGGCGGCCAGCCAGGGGACCGCGGCCGCACCGCGGAATACGTGCAGAAACTCTATACAAGGGGGGAGCTTGACGAGGGTCGGCTCGACGACGAACTGTTCAGCGGCAACCGCGCTTTCGTGATTCATGCCTTGGCGCTGATGGCGGGTATGCCGCCGTCCATGGTGACGCGGATCGTCGATGCGCGAAGTGCCAAGGCCATCACCGCCCTGGCCTGGAAGGCCGGCCTCAAGATGCGATTCGCCATCAAACTGCAGTCCCGGCTGGGCAACGTGCCGACGCGAGAGATCCTCCATGCCAAGGACGGGGTGGACTATCCCCTGTCCGAGGACGACATGAAATGGCAGTTGGATTTCTACGTCGCTTGAGCCGCTAATCGGCCCGGATCAGGGTCCCGACACCGGCGTCGGTGAAGATTTCGAGCAGCAACGCGTGGGGTACGGTGCCATCGATGATCACGGCGGCATCGACGCCACCCTGCACCGCCTTCAGGCAGGTCTCCACCTTGGGGATCATCCCTCCGGTGATGGTGCCGTCCTCGATCAGCTGCAGGGTTTGGGAGGCGGTCAGCTCGGGGATGACGTCGCCCGATGAATCCATCACCCCGGGCACGTCTGTCAGCAGCAGGAATCGGGTCGCATCGACGGCCGTGGCGATGGCCCCGGCCGCGGTGTCGGCGTTGATGTTGTATGTTTCCCCCTTGGGACCGACGCCGATCGGCGCGATCACGGGGATGATGTCGGATTCCTCGAAATTCTCCAGCACATGGGGGCAGACCCGGGTCGGTTCGCCGACGAAGCCGAGATCGAGGATCTTTTCGATGTTCGAATCCGTCTGACGCTGGGTGCGCCGGACCTTTTCCGCCTGAATCAGGCCGCCGTCCTTGCCCGACAGGCCGACCGCGTTGCCGCCGGCCGCGTTGATGGAGGTGACGATCTGTTTGTTGATGGAGCCCGAAAGCACCATCTCGACGATTTCCACCGTCTCCCGGTCGGTGACGCGCAGGCCGTCGACGAACGAGCTCTTGATCTTGAGCCTTTCCAGCATCTGGCCGATCTGCGGGCCGCCGCCGTGAACCACCACCGGATTGATGCCGACCTGCTTGATCAGCACGACGTCGCGCGCGAAGCGGTCGGCGAGGTCCTTTTCCCCCATGGCATGGCCACCGTATTTGATGACGAAGGTCTCGTCGGAATACCGGCGCATATAGGGAAGCGCCTCGGACAGCGTCCGGGCCTTCTCCAGCCAGCTGGGATGGGGTTGATATTTCTTGTCGCTCATGGCGCGCGGACTTTAGAGCATGATCAGGGCAAATGGAACCGTTTGCCGCCGCGACGTCGCGGTCTCAGCGGGGTGGCGCCAGGGCGGCGATGACCGCGCGCAGCTCGGCGATCCCGGCGCCGCTGCGCGCCGAGGTGACCAGGATGTCGGGATGCGCGGCCGGGCGCTTGGCGATCTCGGTTGCGATCCTGGCCGTGATTCCGTCGAGCTCTCCGGTGCTCGCCTTGTCGCCCTTGGTCAGCACCAATTGGTAGTTGACCGCCGCTTGGTCGAGCGCCGCCATGACCTCGCGATCGCCGTCTCCGATGCCGCGCCGGGCGTCGATCAACAGAAGCACCCGGCGCAGGGTCGCCCGTCCCTTGAGGTACAGCATCACCAGCCGAGTCCAGGCCCGGACCTTGCCCTTGGAGGTACGCGCGTAGCCGAAGCCGGGCAGGTCGGCCAGCATCAGCCGCCCGCCGAGGTCGAAGAAATTGATTTGCTGGGTTCGCCCCGGCGTGGCGGAGATGCGGGCCAGCGCCTTGCGCCCGGTCAGCGCGTTGATCAGGCTCGATTTTCCGACATTGGAGCGGCCCGCGAAGGCGACCTCCGGGAGGCCCGGCGGCGGCAGCTGCTGGGCCGTCATGGCGCCGGCCACGAACGTGCATTCGCCCGCGAACAGCTTTCGCGCGGCTTCGATCGCCGCGTCGTCGAATTCGGTGTCGCTGTCCTGGGTCATCCCGGCTCCGCGGGAGCGGTCAGGTCTTGCCCGGTGCCCCTTGCTGGCCCGGCGCCACCCCCATGCGCCGCATGATCACCCATTGCTGGGCCATCGACAACACGTTGTTCCACGCCCAATAGATCACCAGACCGGCCGGGAAGGGGGCCATGATGAAGGTGAAGAAGATCGGCATGAACATGAAGATCTTGGCCTGGACCGGGTCCGGCGGCGCCGGATTGAGCTTCATCTGCACGAACATGCTCGCCCCCATGATCAAGGGCCAGATGCCGACGGAGAGGATATCGGGGATGAAGGCGGGCACCTCGTAGGGCAACAGGCCGAACAGGTTGATGAAGGAGGTCGGGTCCTTGGCCGACAGATCCTTGATCCAGCCATAGAAGGGGGCATGGCGCATCTCGATGGAGATGAACAGCACTTTGTAAAGGGCGAAGAAGACCGGAATCTGGATCAGGATGGGCAGGCAGGACGAGGCCGGGTTGACCTTTTCCTTGCGGTAGAGCTCCATCATCTCCTGGTTGAGCTTCTGCTTGTCGTCGCCGAAGCGCTCCTTCAACTGCATGATCTTGGGTTGCAGCTTCTTCATCTCGCTCATGGAGCGGTACGACTTGTTGGCCAGCGGGAAGAACACCAGCTTGACCAGGACCGTGACGGCGAGGATGGCGAGGCCGAAATTGCCGAGGAACTTGAACAGGAAGTCGAGCACGTAGAAGAACGGCTTGGTCAGGAAATAGAACCAACCGAAATCGATCGCCAGATCGAAGTTCACGATGCCCAGCTTCTCGGAATAGTCATCGAGCAGACGCACCCGCTTGGCGCCGGCGAAGACGCGCGAGGTGGTCTCGGCGCTGCCACCGGCCGGGATGCTGAGCGGTTGGCCGACGAAATCGACCTGGTACTTGTCGACCTTGTTGGCCTGCCAGTGGAGGAAACGGGCGTTCATCTTGGTTTTCTGGTCCGGGACCAGGGCGGCGAGCCAGTACTTGTCGGTGATGCCGATCCAGCCCCCTTGGGAGGTCCGATTGATCTGACGCTGTTCCACCAGGTCGCTGTAGTCGAGCTCCTCGAGCTTGGTGTCGAACACCCCGAGCGGCCCTTCATGGAGGATGTAGAACCCGGTCGTCGGCGGCGTGCCGGTGCGGTTGATCAGGCCATAGGGGGTGAGGGTCACCGCCTTGGCCCCCCTGTTCTCGATCCGCTGGGTGACGGTGAACATGTAATTTTCGTCCACCGCGATGGTGCGGATGAACCTGAGCCCCTGGCCGTTGTCCCAGGTCAGCGTGACCGGCGCCTCCGGCCCGAGGGCGCGGGCGGTCGTCTTCCACTGGGTATCGGCTTTGGGCACGGCGATGGATTGATCGGCCGCGATCCATCCATGGGTCGCGTAATAGGCCTTGGCCGAGCCCGTCGGCGCCAGCAGCCGGATGGCCGGGCTGTTGGGATCGACGGTCTGGCGATAGCGTTTCAAGGTGAGGTCGTCGATCTGCGCGCCTTTCAAGGCCACGGAGCCGGCAAGCCGCGGCGTATCCAGGGATACCCGAGGGCCCCGGATCACCGGGCCGGTGGGCGGGGTCACCGGGCCGCCCGGGGGCGTGGCTTGGGGGGCGGGGGCGCCGGGCGTCGGCGTTGCCTGAGGCGCGCTGGGCAGCCGCACGTCGGGCTGCGGCTGGGACTGGGGCTGGGACTGGGGCTGGGACTGGGGCTGGGACTGGGGTTGCGCGCCCGGAGTCGCGCCCGGTGCGGTCTCGGCCCGCTGCGGCGGCGCCCCCTGGGGCGCCTGGGTCTGGGCCGCCTGCTGCTGGCGCGCTTTTTGAGCCTCGATCTTCGGCTTCTCCCAGAAATACTGGAACGTCACCATGATCAGGATCGAGGCCACGATGGCGATCAGCAGGTTTTTCTGGTCGTTCATGACCGCTCCCTGCGCAGGACGAGGAAATCACGATAGGAAAAGGCGCTCGGCACCGGATCATCACCGCAGTCGCCCCAGGGATGGCAGCGCAACAGGCGGCGGGTCGCCAGCAGCGATCCCTTGACCGGGCCGAAGCGTTTCAATGCCTCGATGGCATAGGCGGAACAGCTGGGATTATAGCGGCAGGTCGCCGGGAACAGCGGCGCCAGCAGCAGCCGGTAGCCCCACACCAGGGCGATCCCCGCCATCGCGCCCAGTGTCGACGCCACCCGGACGACGTCCCTGAAGAGGGTCTCGATCGCATTCATTTTGCGCGTGCCCTGCTCTCTGTTCTGCCTGTTCCAGCGCCGTTATACAGATCAAGTCGCTTCAGTGCACCCATCAGGTCCTTGACCAAGGTTTGGTAGGACCGGGTCAGGGTCGCGCGTCGGGCTATGAGCACGTAATCGTGTCCTCGGCGCGCGTGGCCCGCGATGACCTCCGCCGCCGCGGCGCGCAATCGGCGTTTGGCGCGGTTGCGTTCGACCGCGCCGCCGACCCGGCGCGAAGCGGTGAAGCCGACCCGGGGCGGGGCCTCGTCGCCGCGTTGCAGGGCCTGCAACACCAGTCCCGGCGCCACCGCTTTCACTCCGGAACCGGCAACGCGAAGGAACTCCGGGCGCCGTTTCAGGCGGGAAAGCGCCATCATCTTACCAGGAATCGGAGGGATCAGGCCGACAGACGCTTGCGGCCCTTCTTGCGCCGGTTCGCGAGTACCCGGCGCCCGCCCACCGTCGCCATGCGCGTGCGAAATCCATGGCGGCGCTTTCGCACCAGTTTGGAGGGCTGAAAAGTGCGTTTCACGTTCCGCTCCGTTCACTTGACGATCGTTTAAACAGGCCCGCTGTATAAGGATTCGGCGCCGTGAAGTCAATCGACATCGGCACGTGGGTCGCGGGCCCGCGCCCTGATCACCGATAGGTGATTGGACTTGATTGGACGGGACCGCCCGCGATCGCCAGATTCTGGGCGCGCTCCGGTTGGGAACGATCCCAAGGAAGGTGTTTTGAGCGGGCCTATGGACTGATAGAACATGAACGCATACAACGAAGGCGAAACTGCCGCATCGCCTCGGTTCGGGGCGGCAAAAGGGACAAGCGTGGGACCGATAAAAGAACCGGACTCCGGCGAAGGAAGACGCAAGTCTTTCACCATTGGCCGCATTTTGCCCCTGGCGATCATCGTCCTGGCACTGGTCGCTTTCTTCGCCTTCGGTCTGGATGACTATGTGAGTTTCGAGGTGCTCAGGCAGCATCGCGAAAGTCTCCTCGATTTCGTCCAAACCCATAACATCGGCGCCCCCCTCCTGTTCATGGTGGTCTACGCCATCGCCACGGCGGTTTCGTTGCCAGGCGGGGCGGTGCTGACGATTGCGGCGGGCTTCCTGTTCGGGACCTTACCCGCCACCATCTATGTCATCATTGGCGCCACGCTGGGCGCGACGGGCCTGTTCCTGGCCGCCCGCACTGCGCTGGGCGAGCCGTTGCGCGCCCGGGCCGGACCTGCGCTCAAGCGCATGGAGCAGGGTTTCCAGGACAACGCCATGAGCTACCTGCTGTTCCTCAGGCTGATCCCCGTCTTTCCCTTCTGGTTGGTGAACCTGGTTCCGGCCTTTCTCGGCGTACCCTTGAAGACCTACGTTGTCGGCACGGCCATCGGCATCATCCCCGGCAGCTTCGTCTATGCCTCGGTGGGCAACGGCCTGGGCGCCCTGTTCGAGGCCGGCGAGACACCCGACCTCGGCATCATCTTCCAGCCCGAAATCCTGATTCCCCTCGCCGGCCTGGCGATTCTCTCCCTGCTGCCGGTGGCCTACAAGAAATTCAAGGTCTGGCGCGGCGGCAACAGCGACGCCGGTCTGGAACCGGGTAGCGACTGACGCCATGGCCGAGCGCATCGAGACCGATCTCTGCATCATCGGCGGTGGCTCCGGAGGGCTTTCGGTCGCCGCCGGAGCGGCGCAAATGGGTGCCCGCTGCGTCTTGATTGAAAAGGACAAGATGGGGGGCGATTGCCTCAATTACGGTTGCGTCCCCTCGAAATCCCTGCTTGCCGCCGCCCATGCCGCGCACGCGATTGCCGCCGGCGCCCGGTTCGGGGTGAAGGCGTCGCCCCCGGAGGTCGATTTCGCCAAGGTCAACGCCCACGTCCACGACGTTATCGCCGGCATCGCACCCCACGATTCGGTGGAGCGCTTCGAAGGTTTGGGCGTGACGGTGCTCCGGGATGCCGCGCGCTTTACAGGTCCGCGGGAGCTTGCGGCCGGCGATGCTTCGGTGCGGGCACGCCGGTTCGTCATCGCCACCGGCTCGCGGCCCCTGGTGCCGCCGATACCGGGCATCGACACCGTGCCCTATCTCACCAACGAGACCGTGTTCGGCCTGACCGAAGCGCCGCCGAAGCTGATCATCGTCGGCGGCGGGCCGATCGGCCTGGAAATGGCGCAAGCCCATCGGCGGCTCGGCTGCGAGGTTGAGGTGCTGGAAGCGTCGGGCATCCTCAACAAGGACGATCCCGAACTGGTCGAGGTGGTGCGCCGCCGCCTCGTCGCCGAGGGCATCGGCCTCCATGAGGAAACCAAGGTCACCGCCGTCGCGCCGGCGGGCGCAGGCCTGCGGCTTCATTTCGAGCGCGACGGCGTGACCGGCGAGGTCGACGGATCTCATCTGCTACTCGCCGTCGGCCGCGCGGCCAACGTCGAAGATCTCGGCTTGGAAGAGGCCGGCGTCGCCTATTCGCGCCGCGGCATCGAGGTGGACGCCCGCCTTCGGACAAGCAACAAGAGGATCTTCGCCGTCGGTGACGTTGCCGGCGGCTACCAATTCACGCACGTCGCAAATTATCACGCCGGTATCGTCATCCGGAATGCGCTGTTTCGCCTGCCTGCCAAGGCGGATCATTCCGCGGTGCCCTGGGTGACCTATACCGACCCGGAACTCGCCCATGTCGGGATGAGCGCGGCGGATGCCTCGGAGCAGGGTCTCACCCACACCGTCTTGCGCGCGCCATTGGACGAAAATGATCGCGCCCGGACGGAGCGTGCCGAGGACGGCATCGTCAAGGCCGTGGTGGGGAAGAGGGGCAGGGTTCTGGGGGCATCGATCGTCGGCCCCCATGCGGGTGAGTTGATTCTGCCCTGGGTGTTCGCCGTTGGCGGCAAGCTTCGCGTCAAGGATCTGGCCTCGGTCATCGCCCCCTATCCGACCTTGTCCGAGGCGAGCAAGCGGGCGGCCGGCAGCTACTTTACGCCGAGCCTGTTTTCCGAACGCACCCGTTGGCTCGTCCGCCTGCTGCAGCGGTTGGGGTGATCCCGCCAGCGGCTGCGGGGTCTTCACGATATCGTGATTTGAGTTCATTGGACCCTGGCGTGTCGCCGGCGCTCAATGCCAAGGCTAGCGTGGCCTAGGCAAGGGAACGCGATGTCGATCCTTCGGCGGGCGGAACGCATGTCGATCAGGCCGAAATACTGTGATTCAAGGAATACTGTGATTCAAGGAATACTGTGATTCAAGGAGGTCCTCATGATCAAGAAGTCGCTGACCGCACTCACCATCGCCACCGCCGCCACGGCGCTGGCGCTCCCGGCGGCGGTTGCCGCGCCCGATAACAGCGCGCCGGTCCAGGTCGCCGCCTGCGGTCCCTGCAACCCCTGCGCGGCGAAAAAGAAATTGTGCGGGGCGAAGAATCCCTGCGCCGTCAAGAAGGCCGCCTGCGGGGCGAAATGCGCCGCCAAGAAGGCCGCTTGCGGGGCCAAGAACCCCTGCGCCGCAAAGAATCCCTGCGCCGCCAAGCGCTAGACGGCTTTTCCTCACTTCCGCGCCTCGTTTGGGGCCTGCAGATCGGGATCGGCGCGGTCCTTTGTCATGGGCCGCGTCGATTTTCCTATGGGTCCTCGGCCCAAGACGGCTTGGCCATGTTTTCACCCTGGTCTAAAGTCTGAAAATGACATCCTCAGGTTCACGCCTTCCGCCCCTTGCCAGGTCGCTGTCGGCGCGGCTGCTGGTCCTCACGATTTTTTTCGTCATGCTGGCGGAAGTCTTCATCTTCGCGCCATCGATCGCCCGCTACCGTCTGAGTTGGTTCCAGGAGCGGATCGCGGCGGCGCATCTCGCCACCCTGGCCTTGGAGGCGACGCCCAAACGCGTCGTCGGCAAGGCGCTGGAGCGTGAGCTGTTGCGGCATGTCGGGGGGCACGGCGTCATCCTCCAGAAACCCGGCGCCAAGCAGCTGATGCTGTCTTCGGACATGCCGCCCCGTATCGATGCCACCGTCGACCTTCGCCAAAGCACTTTCTTCGGGCTCATCATGGATGCCTTCGCGGCCCTTCTCCGGACGGAAAACCGGGTGCTCCGGGTGATGGGCCCTTCGCCCCAAGACGCGGACGTCGTCCTCCAGGTGGTTCTCGACGAGGCGCCCTTGCGCCAAGACATGTTCGGCTATGGTGAGAGGATCCTCGTCCTGTCCATCATCATCTCGGTGTTCACCGCGGTGCTGGTCTATCTCAGCCTCTATCTGCTGATGGTCGTGCCGATGCGGCGGATCACCAGTTCCATGGTCTCGTTCCGGGAAAACCCGGATGATCCCGCGGCCCTGATCGCCGCCAGCGACCGCGGCGACGAGATCGGCACCGCCCAGCGTGAGCTCGCCACCATGCAGTCGCGGCTTCGCGCCGCCCTGCGCCAGCGTCGCCATCTCGCCGCCCTCGGCGAGGCCGTCGCTAAGATCAACCATGATCTCAGGAACATGCTGGCGACGGCGCGGCTGGTGTCCGAAAGGTTGGCGGCGAGCGAAGATCCCGACGTCAAGCGCGCGTCGCCGACCCTGGTTCGCGCCCTCGACCGTGCCGTGACACTCTGCACCGACACCCTCAATTACGCGCAGGATCCCGGCGACCTGCTGCGCGCCCGCTTCGCCCTGGCGGCGATGCTGGCCGAGGTGCCCAGTGCGGTTCCCCAGGTGGCTGAGGGCAAGGTGGAGATGAATGTTGAGGTGCCCGACGGGCTCAACGTCGAGGCCGACCGCGAACAGATGTTTCGGGTCTTCGCGAACCTGGTCAAGAATGCCGCAGAAGCGGGGGCCACGACCGTTACCGTTGCCATGGCGGGAGACGATCCGCTGGCGGTGGAGGTGCGGGACAACGGCAAGGGTCTCTCCGAAAAAGCGCGGGAAAACTTGTTCAGGCCGTTTGAAGGGTCGACCCGCTCGGGTGGTGCCGGCCTCGGCCTGGCCATCGCCCGCGAGGTCCTGGCGGCGCATGGCGGCGCCATTGACCTGGCCTCGACCGGGTCCGAGGGAACGGTCTTTCGCATCACCCTGGGGGCGCATGCCGAGGGCGCGCCCAAGGCCGCCCAGTGAGCGCCTTATCGCCCGAGGGGCTAAGCCCCGCCGCCCGCCTTCGCGTTCTTCTTGAGCGGCCGGGTCTGATCGTCATGCCCTGCTGTTTCGATGCCCATTCGGCCAAGCTCATCGCCGGCGCGGGATTCCCGCTGACCTTCATGAGCGGATTCGCAGTCTCCGCCACGCGCCTCGGATTGCCCGATACGGGCCTGATTTCCTACGGCGAGATGCTCGATCACGGCCGCAATATCTGCGCCGCGGTCGACATTCCCGTAATCGGCGACGGCGACACCGGCTATGGCAATGCCTTGAACGTCAGGCGTACGGTCCGGGGCTACGCCGCGGCCGGCTTCGCTGCGGTGATGATCGAGGACCAGGTCGCGCCGAAGCGCTGCGGACATACCAGGGGCAAGCAGGTGGTGGCGCGCGAGGAGGCGCTTCAGCGCATCCGCGCCGCCCTCGATGCCAGAGACGAAGGTGCCGATATCCTGATCCTTGCCCGGACCGACGCCCGCGCCACATTGGGGCTTGATGAGGCGCTCGCCCGCGCCCGCGCTTTCGAGGCCGAAGGCGCCGACATCATTTTCGTCGAAGCGCCCGAAAACGAGGATGAAATGCGGGCCATCGCCGAAACTACGGCGCGCCCCAATCTGGCCAACATGGTCGAGGAAGGCGACACGCCGATCCTGCCGCCCGATCGGCTGGAGGCGATGGGGTTCAAGATTGCGGCCTATCCGCTGACGCTCCTGTCGGCGGCGACCCGGGCCATGGAAGAGGCGCTTGCCGCCCTCAAGGCCGGCGAGCCTCCGCAAGGCCTCTCTTCCTTCGACCATCTGCGCAAGGTGGTGGGCTTCGACGCGTATTTCGAGGCCGAGAAGAAATACTCCGGCGAACGATGACACCGGGCCCGATGGCATCGGCGCGGGCCGCCCGGCGTCCCCGGCGGCTTTCACTTGCGCTTCCACCCCTGCTTGCGGCGTTCCTGATCGTCGCCCAGGCCACGGCCCTGGCCGCGCCCAAGGCCGAGCTTTGGGCCCGGTGGCTGGCCCATGATCCGGACTCCCTCACCGTTATCGATCATTCGCCGTGGCAGCGCTTCCTCGATCGCTATCTGCTGCGACCCGCCGATGGCGTCCATCGCATCCGCTACGGCGCCATCGATGCCGATTCCCACAAGAAACTCAAAGCCTATCTCGCGGCGCTCGCCGCCATCGCGCCGCGCGGCCTCAACCGCGATCAACAGCGCGCCTATTGGATCAACATGTACAACGCGCTGACCGCGGACGTGATCCTCGACCACTATCCGGTGGCCTCGATCCGCGACATCGGCATCTCGCCGGGCTGGTTCGCGCGCGGGCCCTGGGGCGCCAAGCTGATCCGGGTGGAGGGGATCGCCGTGAGCCTCGACGATATCGAGCACCGCATCCTGCGCCCGATCTGGAAGGACGCCCGCATCCACTATGCGGTCAACTGCGCGGCGCTGAGTTGCCCCGGCCTTCTCGAGACCGCGTTTACCGCCGAGAACGCCGATCGGCTGTTGACCCTGGGCGGCAGGCGCTACGTCAACAGCCGCCATGGCGTGCGCTTTGAGGGCGGCGCGCTCTATGTCTCCAGCTTGTATTTCTGGTATGGCGCCGATTTCGGCGGCACCGACGCCGCCATCATCGCGCACCTCGCGCGCTTCGCCGAGCCGCGGCTGGCCGCGCGCCTTGCGCGCCAAAGGTCCTTGCGCGACGGCGGCTACGACTGGTCGCTCAACGACGCGCCGTAGGGAGCAAAGCGGTGCGCCCGCCGAGCTGATTAGACGGCAGGGGCCATCGGGTTCGCGGCAAAGGACGCCGCCCAAGGGCGCGAGGCGCGGCGCCCGAGAAAAACCGGTGATCGGGAGGGGACGACCCGGCCGATCGCTAATCGCCCAGGACCAGGCCCTCGCGCCGTGGATCGGCGCCGCCGGTGAGCTTTCCCTTGCTCAGCGCAATGCCCTGAAGGCCGCTGGTCAGGGGGCGGATCCGCACCCTGTGGCCCATGGCGCGGAGCTTGGGCGCGATGGCCTCGAGCGAGGTGCCGCGTTCAAGGTCGACGCGTCCGCGCCGGACCGCGTGGTTGGGCAGGTTGATGGCGGCCTGGATGTCGAGGCCCCAGTCGAGCACGCCGATCAGCGTCTTGACGACATAGGCGATGATTCGCGAACCGCCGGGCGACCCCAGCGCATAGGCAAGCCGTCCCGAGGCGTCGAAGACGAAGGTGGGGGACTGGGAGGAGCGGGGCCGCTTGTTCGGGCCCGGACGGTTGACCTGGGGCCGGCCGGCGCTGGTCCGAGGGACCGGCGAAAAATCCGTCGCATGATTGTTCAGCATGAAGCCGCCGACCATGATGCGCGATCCGAAGGCGCCGCCAATGGAACTGGTCATGGCGACGGCATTGCCGCGGGCAT
>JAWWBR010000055.1:0-20948 GCA_033720855.1 Alphaproteobacteria bacterium | reverse complement strand
TCTCTATCGCCAAGACAAGGGCATCGCCATCGAGCCGTCCCGGGCCACCTTAGGCGAATACCTGGACGGCTGGCTCGCTGATACTGCCCCCCGCACCGTCGCACCGAAGGCGTTGGAACGCTACCACGGGTTAATTGAGAATCAGGTACGGCCCCATCTCGGCGCCATCGTTTTGCAGAAGCTTCGGCCGGCCGATATCGACGCATGGCTACAGATCCTCGGCAAAACCAATCTATCGGTGCGAAGCATCCGGCACGCCCATGGCGTTCTCAGGACCGCGCTAAATCATGCGGTCGCAGTGGAATTGATCGAGCGCAATGTTTGCGCAGCGATCAAGCCGCCAGTCATCACGCGAAAGGAAATTGAGTCGCTTGCGGGTGATCAGATATCCGATGCCCTCGAGAAGCTGGCAGGTCACTCGATCTATCCCATTGCGGCCTTAGCGCTTGGAACAGGAGCCCGGCGCGGTGAGATCACCGCCTTACGCTGGGCAGACGTCGACCTTGATGGCGCGACCGTTCGAATCGAAAGATCCATCGAGGAAACCAAGGAAGGGTTACGCGTGAAGGCGACCAAGACGGCCGCCGGGCGACGCACCGTCAGTCTCCCGGCATTTACCGTGGCCGCCCTTCGCGAACATCGCAGGAAGACACTGGAGCTTCGATTGAAACTTGGGTCCGGTCCTATTCCGAGTGAGCACGCTGTATTCGGGTCTCTGGATGGCGAGCCCCTCGCACCCTACGTCATATCTAACCGCTGGCGCCGCGCCGTGCAGAGCCGAAAACTCCCCAAGGTGACGTTCCACGCTTTGCGTCATAGCCACGCATCGGCGATTATCTCGGCAGGCCTAGACGTGGTGGCGGTAAGCCGCCGCCTTGGCCATGCAAACCCTACCATAACCCTTGGCGTCTATGCGCACCTGTTCACCAATAAGGATGCTGACGCAGCGAAGGCAATGGATGCAGCATTGGAAGGCGCGAGCTAGGGTGCCAATCGGGTGCCAATTCCGGAAGTGTTCTTTTTCGGAGGCACACTAACTATTTGAAAAAATTGGCTGGGGCGGCAGGGATCGAACCTGCGATCACGGGATCAAAACCCGTTGCCTTACCACTTGGCTACGCCCCAATTCGCCCAAGGGAAATCGGCCCGCACACTACCCCCTTTGCGCGCGCCGGCGCAATATGCCCGATGCGCGCGCCGGCGCAATATGCCCGATGCGCGCGGCGCGCCCGGCACCGCCTCAGCGCCCCGCGGTGAAGCCGCCGGCCCATCCCCACCAGCCCGGTTCGGCGCCGACGATGGCCGCGCGCGCCGCCTCGGCCGCCGCCCCGTCGTCGAACAGGCCGAAACAGGTGGGGCCGCTGCCGGCCATGCGCGCAAGCCGGCAGCCGGGCGCGGCGCCGAGGGCGCCGAGCACCGCGCCGACCACGGGCGCCAGCGCCCGGGCGGCGGTGGTGAGGTCGTTGCCGGTCTCAGACAGGCGCGCGGCCAGGGCGGAGGCGTCGGCGGGGGCCGGGTCGAAGCCGGGCCGGGACCGCGCCGGCGGCCCGTCGCCCAGGCGGTCGAAGGCGGCGAAGACCTCGGGTGTCGCCAAGCGGACGCCGGGGTTGATCAGCGCCACACCGGCGTCGGGCAGGGTGACGGCGGGGCCGAGCACCTCGCCGATGCCCGCCATGATGCGGGGCCGGGCCTCGAGGCAGACGGGAACGTCGGCGCCGAGGCCGAGCGCGGTCTCGGCCAGCACCTCGTCTCCGGCGCCCCAGAGCCGGGCGAGGCCCGCCAGCACCGCCGCCGCGTCGGCCGAGCCGCCGCCGAGCCCGGCGGCGATGGGGATATGCTTATCCAGGCCGATCCGGACCGGGCGCGCCCGCGCGTCCGCGACGCGCCGGGCCAGCGCCCGGGCAGCGGCGAGCGCGAGATTGCCGGGACCCGTCCCGAGCCCGGCGGCGGCGGGCCCCGTGAGCTCGAGGGCGAAGGCATCGGCCTCTTCCAGGGTCAGGCGATCGGCGAGGCCGATAAAGGCGACCAGGGATTCGAGGAGATGATAGCCGTCCGGCCGCCGGCCGGTGACGTGGAGATAGAGGTTGAGCTTGGCCGGCGCGGTCAGGATCAGGCGCGCACTCACCCGCCTTGCCGCCCGGCCCCCTCCCGGGACGCTTCGCTCTTCTTGGGCACGGCGCCGAGACCCGATTCGAGCTTCTTCTTGATGCCGGCGATGGTCTCCGGTTCGGGATCGAAGCGCAGCGCCCGCGCCCACTGGAAGCGGGCTTCCATGCGCCGGCCGACGCGCCAATAGGCGTCGCCGAGATGGTCGTTGATGGCCGAATCGTCGGGGCTCAGGGTGATCGCGCGCTCGAGGTAGCGCACGGCCCGGTCGTAGGACCCGAGCCGGTAATGGGCCCAGCCCAGGCTGTCGACGATGAAGCCGTCATTGGGCCTGAGCCGCACGGCCTTCTCGATCATGTCAAGGGCGCGCTTCAGGTGCTGGCCCTTGTCGACCCAGGAATAGCCGAGATAGTTGAGCACGAAGGGCTGGTTGGGTTCCAGCTCCAGCGCCTTGAGGAAATCCTTTTCCGCGCGCTCCCAGCGCTTGGACCGCTCCAGGGCGATGCCGCGGGAATAATAGAGACCCCAGTGGCGGCGCTCGATCCGCTTGATGCGGGCGAAGGCCTGGTCGTAGCTTTCGATGGCCTCGTCGTAGCGCTTGTTGAAGCGCAGGATGTCGCCCTTGGTGATCAGGGCATCCGCCCGTTCCGGCCGCTCTTGCGCCATCGCCGCCAGCCGTTCCAGCGCCGGTTCCACCTTTTCCGCCCGCGACAGCGTGTCGGCCGCCCTGAGCCGCGCCTCCCAACTGCGCTGCGCCTTGGCGTCGACGCCGTCGTAAGCCGCCACCGCGTCGTCCGGGCGACCCATGCCGACCAGGATGTCGCCGGCCAGGATCTGCGCCATGGCGAAACGCGGCCTGAGATGCAGCGCCATGCGCGTCAGCATCAGCGCCATCTCGTCGACATTCTGGTCGTTGAGCAACACCGCGAGATCCCACAGCGCCTCGGCGACGCCGTCGGCCGCGGAGAGGATTTCCTTCGCCGGCTTGACCCCCGTCGCGGTCCGCGCCAGCGCCAGTTCGATGGCGACGGCGCTGCGCTGGCGCTCGAGCAGCTTGCGGTAAAGCGCCCGGGCGCGATCGGTGTCGCCCTGGCGTTCGAAGAAGGCGCCGGCCAGTTCCACCAGCCTGACATGCAGCTGTTCCCCCTTGGTGACCTCGGCGAACAGTTCCCGGGCGTCCCCGACGTCGCCCACCAGGTCGCGGATCAGGGCCGCGTGCAGGTCGTGGATGACCTTGAGGCCGCGCCGCTTTCCGAACGGCTCCAGCGCCTCCAGGGCATCGCTCACCTGGCCGCTCCCGGCCAGGGTCCAGGACAAGGCGAGGGGAACGACGTAACCGCCCAATCCGCGCCCGGGGATCGCCTTCAACCGCACCGCGGCGTCTTCGTAACGTCGCGCCCGGATATCGTCCACGGCCAGGGTCAAGCCGGCGATCACGCTACCCGGCCGCAGCTTGATGTAACGGCGCGCCAGGTTGGTCGCCTTGGTCATGTGGCCGGCGGCCAGCATCTGATGCAAGGCCTGGCGCAGAAGCGCGGGGTCGTCCGGCGCGTGTTCGAGGATCCTCTCGAGCAGGCGCGCGGCAAGCTCGGGATCGTGGATCGCCTCGGCATGGCGGGCGGCGAGGTAGTCGCCATAGGGGGTGGAGAGCGAGCCGGGCTCCCACTTGCGGGCATCTGCGTTGGCCGCCTGCTCGGTCTGCGCGAGGCCGGCGCCGGGCCCGGCTCCAACGAGAAGCGCGATCGCCAGCGCCGAAACGCCGAACGCTCGGGCCAGCCTTGCGCCACACCCAGGGTTGCTTAATCGGGACACGGTCACCACTGCTCTTTCACGGTCAGAAGGGGCGACAACTATAGCACGGGTTTGCCGCCTACATGTTGGGATAGTTTGGGCCGCCGCCGCCCTCGGGCACGACCCAGGTGATGTTCTGGGTCGGGTCCTTGATGTCGCAGGTCTTGCAATGGATGCAGTTCTGCGCGTTGATCTGCAGCCGCTTCGCGCCGCCCTCGCCGTCGACGATCTCGTAGACCCCGGCGGGACAGTACCGCGTCTCGGGCGCGGCATAGGTTTCCAGGTTGACGCTGATGGCCCGGGCCTCCTCGCCGAGGCGCAGGTGGCAGGGCTGGTTCTCCTCATGATTGGTGTTGGAGACGAAGACCGAGCCGAGGCGGTCGAAGGTCAACTCGCCGTCGGGCTTGGGGTAGTCGATGGGTTTGAAGCCGGCGGCGGGCAGGGTCTCCTCGTGGTCGCGGCGGTGACCGAGCGTCCACGGCGCGCGGCCGCGCAGGATATAGGTGTCGATGGCGGCGTGGAGCAGGCCGCCCCACAGGCCGAAGCGGAATCCCGGCCGGATGTTGCGGGCCGCCTTCAGTTCCGGCATCACCCAGCTCGCATCCAGGCGCCGGCGGTAGCCGGCGATCTCGCCCCGGCCGTCGCCCGTCTTCAGCGCATCCATCACCGCCTCGGCCGCCGCCATGCCCGATTTCATGGCGTTGTGGATGCCCTTGATCTTGGGCACGTCCATGAAGCCCGCGCCGCAGCCGATCAGGGCGCCGCCGGGGAAGGCGAGCCGCGGAACGGACTGATAGCCGCCCTCGTTGAGCGCCCGCGCGCCGTAGGCGATGCGGCGCCCGCCCTTGAACAGCGGGGCGATGGCGGGATGGGTCTTGAAGCGCTGGAACTCCTCGAACGGGCTGAGATAGGGGTTGGCGTAATCCAGCCCCACCACCAGGCCGACGGCGACCTGGTTGTCCTCGAGGTGGTAGAGGAACGATCCCCCATAGGTGTGCCGGTCCAGCGGCCAGCCCACCGTGTGCACGACGGTGCCCGGCCTGTGCAGGGCCGCATCCACCTCCCACAGCTCCTTGACCCCAAGGGCGTAGGTCTGGGGCTCGGCGCCGGCGCCGAGGTCGTACCTGGCCATCAGCTCCTTGGTCAGCGAGCCGCGGCAGCCCTCGCCGAACAGGGTCTGGCGCGCCCGCAGCTCGACCCCGCGGGCGAAGTTGGCGGTCGGCTCGCCGTCCTTGCCGATCCCGAGATCGCCGGTGGCGACGCCGGCCACCGAACCGTCCTCGCCGAACAGCACCTCGGCGGCGGCGAAGCCGGGATAGATCTCGACACCGAGCGCCTCGGCCTCGCCCGCCAGCCAGCGGCACAGATTGCCGAGGCTGATGATGTAATTGCCGTGATTGCGCATCTCGGGCGGGGTCGGCAGGGGGACGGCGCGCCGCGCCGTCAGCAGCATGAAGCGGTCGCGCTCGGCCGGAGTCGCGAGCGGCGCGCCCTTGTCCTGCCAGTCCGGAATCAGTTCGCCGAGCGCCCGGGGATCGAGCACCGCGCCGGAGAGGATATGGGCGCCGACCTCCGAGCCCTTCTCGACCACGCAGACGGACACCTCATTGCCCCCGGCCGCGGCGATCTGCTTGAGGCGGATCGCCGCCGACAGGCCCGCCGGCCCGGCGCCGACGATGACGACGTCGAACTCCATTGCTTCCCGGTCGCTCATGCTCCCTGGATAGCGCAAAAAGCGGAGCACCACAAACAGCGCCGTGCTAGGCTCGGCGGCGATGTCGGGGGAAAGCCTTCTAGCCGCATTGAAATGGCAGCTCGACGCCGGGGCCGACGAGGCCATCGGCGAGGCGCCGGTCGACCGGTTCCAGGACCAGCCGCCCGCCCAAGAGGCCGCAGCGCCGCCTGCCGCCCCGGCGGCGGCCAAGGCGGAGCCGCGCCCGGCACCCGCGCCCGCGATCGCGGCCCTGCCCGGCACCATGGCGGGGGACGCCGCGGCGATCGCCGCCGAGGCCGAGACTTTGGAAGACATCCGCGCGCGGCTCGAGACCTTCGAGGGCTGCCCCCTGCGCCAGACCGCGACCAACCTGGTCTATTACGACGGCAGCCCCGATGCCGAGATCGTGTTCGTGGGCGAGGCGCCGGGCGCCGAGGAAGACCGCCGAGGGCTCCCCTTCGTGGGACCGGCGGGGCGGCTGCTCGATCGCATGTTGCAGGCGATCGGCCTCGACCGCGCCCAGGTGCTGATCACCAATACCCTGTTCTGGCGTCCGCCGGGCAACCGCAACCCCACCCCCGGCGAGGTCGCCGCCTGCCTGCCCTTCGTCGAACGGACCATCGAGATCGTCGCGCCGAAGGTGCTGGTCATGGTCGGCGGGACCGCGGCCAAGACGCTGCTCCAGCGCAGCGAGGGAATCATGAAGCTGCGCGGCCAGTGGTTCGACTACCAAACCCCGCGAATGGCCCGGCCGGTTCCGGCGATAGCGGTTTTCCACCCCGCCTTCCTGCTGCGCTCGCCGGCCCAGAAACGCGCCACCTGGCGCGATCTGATCGAAATCAAGGCGCGGCTCCGCGATCGCGGCTAAGCGGCCTTGCCCAGCCGGGCGCTATTGGCTATCAAGGCGGGCGATGAAAACCACAAGAACCGACCGGGGAGAACGCGGGCGCCGGCGCAGGCACCGGAAAGCGGCGATCCTTTGCGCCGCCGCCGTTGCGGTGCTGTTCGCGACGGCCGGGGTTGGCCCGGCGCGCAGCGATCCCTCCGTCGCCACCTGGGTGATCGGCCCGCCGGTGGCGGCCAGGCCGGAGGCCGCCGGGGCGGGCATTCCCCCCATCCTGGAAGCCGCCGACGTCAGCCGCTACCGACGCATCTTCGCCCTGCAGAAGGCGGGCCGCTGGGCCGACGCCGACCGCCTCGTCGCGACGCTGGATGACCGCATCCTCATGGGCCACGTGCTGGCACAGCGCTACCTCCACCCGACCAAGTACCGCTCGCGCTTCCATGAGCTTCGGGACTGGATGGAGCGCTACGCCGATCATCCCGAGGCCAGGCGCATCTACCGCCTCGCCCAGCGCCGCAAGCCGCGCAAGGCCGCCCCGCCCAGGCCGCCGCGCCCAACCGATGGCGCGGCCCTACTGGAACCGGAGACCGAGGCGTCGGACGCACCGCGCCGCAAGCTCCGCCGCTTCGCTCGCGGCCGGGCCGAGCGCAGCGTGCGACGCTACATCCGCCGCCTGGTGCGCCGCGAGCGGCTGAGCGCGGCCGAGCGCTACCTGGATCAGGCCAAGGCCCGGCGCGCCATCGGCACCGCCGGGATCGACCGCGCGCGCGCCATCATCGCCGGCGGCTGGTACCGATGGGGCAATTTCGAACGCGCCCTGTCGCTGGCCGAGGCCGCCGCCAAGCGCTCGGGCAACGCCGCGCCCGGTGCCTATTGGTGGGCCGGCCTCGCCGCCTTCAGGCTGCGCCGCTACAGCCTGGCGGCGCGCCATTTCTCCACCGCAGCCGAGGCGCCGCGGGCGGGGCCGGCGGAAGCCTCGCGGGCCGCCTTCTGGGCCGCCCGCGCCCATCTGGTCGGCGGGCGGCCGGCGCAGGTCCACCGCTGGCTGCTTGAGGCCGCGCGCAATCCCCGCACCTTCTACGGCCTGATCGCCACCTACATGCTCGGCGGGGCGCCGGTTTTCAACTGGAACGAACCGGCCATCACCCCGGCCCAGAGCGCCGCCTTGCTGGCGGCGCCCTCGGGCAAGCGGGCCTTGGCCCTGATTCAGGTGGGCCAGCGCCGGCGCGCCGAGCGCGAGCTCGGGATCCTGCGCCACAGCACCGAGCCCCATCACCTGCGCACCGTCATCGCGCTGGCCGAGGCCGCCGGCCTGCCCGGCGCCGCCTACCGCGCGGCGAAGCTGCTGCTCGCGCTGATGGGCGAGCGGGTGGATGCCGCCCTCTATCCGGTGCCGCCCTGGGCGCCTCAGGGCGGCTATGCCCTCGACCGCGCCCTGGTCTTCGCCCTGGCGCGCCAGGAATCCGCCTTCAACCCCAAGGCCAAGAGCCCAAGCGGCGCCCGCGGCCTGCTGCAGCTGATGCCGGCGACGGCGCGCTACATGGTCGGCCGCCGGACCGCCTTTCGCGGCCGCAACCGGGCCCGGCTGTTCGATCCCGACGTCAATCTGGCGCTGGGCCAGCGGTACATGGATTACCTTCTGTCCGGCGACGTCGTCGCCGGCAACATGATCCTGATGATCGCCGCCTACAACGGCGGTCCCGGCAATCTCGCCAAGTGGCAGCGCAACGTGCCCCACGGCGCCGACCCGCTGGTGTTCATCGAAACCATACCGGTCGGCGAGACCCGCCTGTTCGTCAAGCGGGTGTTGGAGAACCTGTGGATCTACCGCATGCGCCTGGGCCAGGAGGCGCCGACCCTGGCCGCCCTTGCCGCCGGACGTTGGCCGTATTATGTAGGTCTGGACGGGGACGCGGCTGCGGACGACGGCGCGGCGGCGCCCTGACGCAAGCCGAGGCACCCCCATAAGGCAACCCGAGAGGTCGATCCATGGCCGGCATTGACGAATCCCGCGAGTTCATCCCGGTCGGGATCGCCGTCCTCACCATCTCCGATACCCGCACCGAGGCCGACGACGCCTCCGGCGCCACCCTGATCGACCGGGCCAAAGCGGCGGGCCATAACGTGGTCGCCCGCAAGGTGGTGCGTGACGACGTCGGCATCATCCGCGAAACCGTCGCCGGCTGGATCGACGATCCGGAGATCGACGTCGTCATCACCAATGGCGGCACCGGGATCACCGGCCGCGACGTGACGCCGGAGGCGCTGGCGCCGCTGTTCGACAAGCCCATCGAGGGCTTCGGCGAGCTGTTCCGGATGATCTCCTACGACAAGGTCGGGACCTCGACCATGCAGTCGCGCGCCCTCGGCGGGCTCGCCAAGGGAACCTACATCTTCGCCCTGCCCGGCTCGCCCTCGGCCTGCCGCGACGGCTGGGACGAGATCCTCGTCCACCAGCTCGACTCGCGCCACGGCCCCTGCAACCTGGTCGAGCTGATGCCCCGGCTGATGGAGCGCTAGGCGCCGTCGGGCGGCCTTTCGCGCGCCTCCAAAAGCCGCCGCACCTCCCCAAGCTCTTTGCGCAAGGCGCCGATCTCGCGCTGGATCAGTGCGCTCTCGTCGGCGTGGGCCTCCTCGATCGCCTCCATCTCCGCTTCGTGCTCCTGGGCCGCCTGCGCCTGCATGGCCGAGACGATGATGGCGATGAACAGGTTCAGCATGGTGAAGGTGGCGATCAGGATGAAGGGCACGAAGAAGGCCCAGGCGTAGGGGTAGACCCGCATCACCGGCCTGACGATGCCCATCGACCAGCTTTCCAAGGTCATGATCTGGAACAGCGAATACATGGACTTGCCGACGGTGCCGAACCAGTCGTCGAAGCGGGCGCCGAACAGGTTTGTGGCGATGACGGCGAAGACGTAGAAGATCAGGATCAGGATGCCCATGATCGAGCCGATCCCGGGCACCGCCCGCAACAGCGATTCGATCACGTGGCGCATCTGCGGGATCACCGACAACAGGCGCAAGACGCGCAATACCCGGAGCGCACGCAGCACCGAAAACGGCCCCGCCGAGGGCACCAGGGCGATGGAGACGACGATGAAGTCGAAGACGTTCCAGCCCGAGGTGAAGAAGCGCCAGCCGCGCCCCACCAGCTTGGCCGCGATCTCGAGGACGAAGACGGCCAGCACCGCGCTGTCGAGGATATGCAGCACCGTGCCCGCCGTGGCCATGACCGTCGCCGAGGTCTCCAGCCCCAGGGTGACGGCGTTGACGACGATCAGCGTCATCACCACCTTCTGGGCCGGCTGCGATTCGGCAAACTCGGCGAGCCTCCGGCGCCAGCCGGTCCCGGTCCGTTTCGCCCGAAGGTCCAACTCCCCTTCGCTCATCCCCGTCTCGCTCTTCGCGGGCAGCGCCCACCGCGCCCGACCGGGCCGTTTAGCAAAGTGTCGGACCCGGCGCCATCAAAAAATCGGACTCTCAGGCGGAGGCGCGGTGGCGGCGCCAGGCGGCGGCGTCGTCCACGTCCTCCAGCAGTTCGAGGGGCGCGCCCTCGGCCCCGGGCGGGAGGTTGGCGCGGGTGTCTTTAAGGGCGCTGGCGCTCGACCAGCGCACCCCCTTGAACAGGCGCGGGGCCAGGGCGGCGGCGGCGAGGCGCCTGCGGGCGAGGCCGATCAGCCAGTAGCCGCCGTCGGCCGCCGGCCCGAACACGGCCTCGTGAACGGCGAGCCGGGCGAAGGCCTCATCGATATGGGCCGCGGTCAGCCCCGGCACGTCGGAGCCGACGATCACCACCGGACCCGGCGGCAGGCGGCGGAGCACCCGTGCCATCCGCCGGTCGAGCCCGCCCGGGCCCTGGGGCAGGCGCGGGAGCGCCGGGCTCCAGAAGCGCCCGCTCCGGGCCAAACGGTCCGGGGTGACGGCGAGGATCACGCGCCAGCCGGCATGACCCGTGAGCCGGGCGATCAGCGCGCGGCTGGTGCGGAGGTAGAAGTCGTGGGCCGCCCCGGGGCCGATGTCCCGGGCGAGCCGCCGTTTCACCGCGCCGCGCTGGGGCGCGCGCAGGAAGATCACCAGCTGCGGCCGGCGGCGCACGTCTCAGCGGCCGTAAAGGCGCGCGATCACGGGGGTCGGCAGACCGAGGTAATAGAGGCCCAGGCAGGAGAGGTTGCGCATCGGCCTGAGCAGGTATCCGCCCTTCTCGTAGCGGGCGGCGGAGGTCACGGCGGGGACGTCGAAGAAGCGCAGCCGGTCGCGGCCGATGGCCGAGACCAGCGCCACGTCCTCCATCAGCGGCGTCGGCGCGTAACCGCCAAGGGCATCGTAGAGGCGGCGCGAGATCAGCAGGCCCTGGTCGCCGTAGGGCAAGGCCAGCACGCGGCAGCGCCAGGCCACCATGCGCTCGAGCCAGCGCGCGGCGCGCGAGGACTGGTCGAGGGCGAAGCGGAAGGCGGCGGCATGGTCGCGATGGGCGGGGTTGTTGACGAACCCGGCAACGGCGCCCATCCAGCCCACCGCCAGGCGGGTATCGGCATGGAGGAAGAGAAGCCAATCGCCGGCCGCCGCCCGGGCGCCCTCGGCGAGCTGGAAGCCCCGGCCGCGCGGGGCACTGACCACGCGCGCCCCCAGCCGCTCGGCGACGGCGAGGGTGTCGTCCGACGATCCGCCGTCGGCCACGATCAGCTCGATTTCGGGCACCTCCATGGACCTGTCCTGCGCCCAGGCGCGCCCTTCCGCGAGCGCATCGAAACAGGCCTCCAGATGCGCCCCCGCATCCAAGGTGGGGATGACGATACTCAACAACACCGCTCTCGGTTCCTTCTCCATCACGCCCCCGCTTCCCATGCGCTCACCTATATAGCGGGGCGAATGGGGCTAGGAAATGGCAGGAGCCCTTAAGGAACCGTGAAAAAGTGCCGGGCGGGGCAAAATGTTCTTGTAATGTTCTCATGGTTCGGGAACACTACCGGTATGGACGTGCTTCCCGACCTTCCCGGCGGCCGGCCGCTCAAGGGCCGCGGCGCCGTCTCCAACGCCACCGGGCGCTTTGAGCGCGAACGCCGGGTCCGGGTCGACGACGGCTGGGGCGGGCCCGACGGGGGAGACCGGGACGTCCCGGCGCCACGGCCGCGGACCAAGGTGCTGGTCGACGCCACCCGCACGGCGATCACCCGCAACACCTCGCCCGATATCCCCTTCGACCGCTCGATCAATCCCTATCGCGGCTGCGAGCATGGCTGTGTCTATTGTTACGCGCGGCCGTCCCACGCCTGGCTCGGGCTCTCCCCGGGGCTCGATTTCGAGACCCGCATCCTGGCCAAGCCCGAGGCGCCGCGACTGCTCGCCCGCGAACTCGCACGCAAGGGCTACCGCCCGGCGCCGATCGCGCTCGGCACCAACACCGACCCGTATCAGCCGATCGAGCGCAAGCTCAAGATCACCCGGGGCATCCTCGAGGTGCTGGAGCGCTGCGGCCATCCGGTCACCATCGTCACCAAATCCGACGGCCCCTTGCGCGACGCGGACATCCTCAAAGCCATGGCCGAGCGCAACCTCGCCCGCGTCTACGTCTCGGTCACCACCCTGGACGGTGCGCTGGCACGCAAGCTCGAGCCGCGCGCGGCAAGTCCGGCGAAGTGGATCGCGGCGATCGCGGCGCTGAACACCGCCGGCATCCCCGCCGGCGTCATGGTCGCGCCGGTGATCCCGGCCCTGACCGACCACGAGATGGACGCGATCCTCGAGGCCGCCGCCGGCGCTGGCGCCGAAGAGGCCGGCTATATCCTGCTCAGGCTGCCTTTGGAGGTGAAGGACCTGTTCGCCGAGTGGCTTCGCGCCCATTACCCGGACCGCGCCGAGCGCGTCCTCGGCCTGGTGCGCGAGACCCGCGGCGGGGCGCTGAACGACCCCCGCTTCGGCCGGCGCCTCAGCGGCGAGGGCGTCTATGCCGATCTCATCAAGCGGCGCTTCGAGATCGCCCGCAAGCGCTTGGGCCTGGGCCGCGAGGGCCGCGCCGCGCTCGACACCTCGGCGTTCACGCCGCCGGGGGCGGATGCGCGCCAGCTCGCCCTGTTCTGAGCCGCGCCGGCGCGAGGCGACGATCGCGCCCGCCAATTGTTGAGATCAACCCGGCGCCCGTGTGATAAATTGACGCATGGGCACCAGCGCGGAACTGACCGGAATCGCCATCGTCGGACTAGCCGCCCTTTTCTGCGGCATGGTGATGACGCGCCTGCGGCTGCCGCCGGTCGCCGGCTATATCCTCGCCGGCATCCTGCTCGGCCCCACCGCCCTCCAACTGGTCGAGAACGAACAGCAGATCCAGCTGCTCGCCCATCTCGGCGTCCTCATGCTCCTGTTCATGGTCGGCATGGAACTCCACGTACTCGACTTCATGAAGGTCTGGCGGCTGGCCCTGGTCACCGTGGCGGCCCAGCTGGCGGCCTTCCTGCTGCTCACCATCGGCCTCTCGCGGGTCCTTGGCTGGCCGGTGGAAATGGCGGTGGTGCTGGCTTTCGTCGCGACCCTGTCGTCGACCGCCGTCGCCATCAAGATGCTGGAGGAGATCGGCGAGGACAAGACCGAGACCGGCCGCGTCTCCCTGGCCATCCTCATCGCCCAGGACCTTGCCGTTATCCCCATGCTGCTGATCGTCGGCGATCTCCAGGGCAAGGGCCTGTCGGTGGAGGGCATCGTCCAGGTGCTCATCGCCACGGTGATCATCACCGGCATCATGATCTATCTCTCGCGCAAGGGCCGTTTCCGGGTGCCGTTCGCGCCGTGGATCGCCGACCATCCCGAACTGCGGCCGATCGGCGCCCTGGCGCTGTGCCTGGCCGCCGCGGTGATGGCCGAGATCCTCGGCCTGTCCGCCGCCTACGGGGCCTTCCTGGCGGGCCTGGTGCTGGGCAACACCCGCGGGCTCAGACCCTTGATCGAAGCGGCCAAGCCGATCGAGGGCCTGCTGATGATGGTGTTCTTCCTCTCCATCGGCCTGTTGATCGACCTCGACTACATCTGGCGCAACCTCGGCGAGGTGCTGTTGTGGCTGGTGGTCGTGACCCTGGTCAAGACGGCGCTGAACATTTTCATCCTGCGCATCCAGAGGCAGCCTTGGCCCCAGGCCTTCCTCGCCGGGGTCGTGCTGGGGCAGGTCGGGGAGTTTTCCTTCCTCATCGCCGCGGCCGCGGTCACGGCGGGATTGGTGAGCCCGGCGGACAGCCGGCTGATCGTCGCCATCGTCGCCCTCTCCCTGCTGATGAGCCCGTTCTGGCTGGTCACCGCACGCCGCCTCGGCGCCGCCGCCGCGAAACGCCGGCGCAGCCTGACCTCCCTTCTCGACTATCTCTACGGCAAGGAGGCCCGGTGGCTCGCCTCCGGGGTGAAGACCGGAACCGAAGACGTGGGCGAGGCGATCCAGGTCACCGGCAACTGGGTCACCCGCAGCCTCGGTCGCGCGACGGCGGCGCAGAAGGCGCTCAGCCGCAAGGTGAAGGGGCGCCGCGGCGCCAAACCCGGCGCCGGTCGCCGCGCCGCCAGGAAACCCAGCAACAAGGCCTGAGCCGGCGATGCCCGATTTCCTCATCGAGACCACCATCTCCGGGATCGTCTGCGGCATCGACGAGGCCGGCCGCGGGCCCTGGGCGGGGCCGGTGGTGGCCGGCGCCGTGGTGCTCGACCGGGCCAGGCTCGATCCGGTGCTGGCCCGGGGGCTGGACGATTCGAAGAAGCTCACGGCGCCGCGGCGCGAGGTGCTGTTCGCCGCCCTCGAGGCCGGGGCCGCCAGCGGCACCGTGGCCATGGCGACGGGGCTCGCCAGCGTCGAGGAGATCGACCGCCTCAACATCCTGCGCGCGACCTTCCTCGCCATGAGCCGAGCCGTCGCCGCCCTGGCGCCCTGCCCCGACCACGCCCTGGTCGACGGCACCGGCCTGCCCGACCTGCCCTGTCCGGCGACCGCCGTCACCAAAGGCGATCAGCGCTCGCTGTCGATCGCCGCCGCCTCGATCGCCGCCAAGGTCACCCGCGACCGCCTGATGGCGGCGCTGGACCAGGACCACCCCGGCTACGGCTTCGCCCGCCATGCCGGATACGGCACCAAGGCGCACCGCGAGGCGCTGGAGCGCCTGGGGGTGACCCCACATCATCGGAGGAGCTTCGCCCCCATACACCATATCTTGTATGGGCGGTGAAGCCGATTCACCCATATTGCGCTAAGTATTTGATTCCAATAAAAAATTATTGACGGCGCCGGACCGGTCGCGCATCTTTCCCCGATGACCGGGGAGAGGGCGATACCCGCGGGCGAGATCATCGTCGGCGACGCGGTGCAGACCATGAACTGCCTCAAGGCGGGGACGGCCGACATGATCTTCGCCGACCCGCCCTACAACCTCCAGCTCCAGGGCGAGCTGGTGCGGCCCAACAACACCCGGGTCGACGGCGTCGACGCCGGCTGGGACAAATTCTCCGGCTTCTCCGCCTACGACGACTTCACCCGGCGCTGGCTGACGGCGGCCCGGCGGGTGCTCAAGGACGACGGCACGCTCTGGGTGATCGGCACCTACCACAACATCTACCGTGTCGGCGCCATCCTTCAGGACCTGGGCTTCTGGATCCTCAACGACATCATCTGGCACAAGTCCAACCCGATGCCCAACTTCCGCGGCAAGCGCTTCACCAACGCCCACGAGACGCTGTTGTGGTGCGCCAAATCGGCCGACCAGAAGGGCTACACCTTCAACTACGAGGCCATGAAGTCGGCCAACGAGGACCTGCAGATGCGCTCGGACTGGATCATCCCGGTCTGCGCCGGGGCCGAGCGGCTCAAGCGCAACGGCGCCAAGGCGCATCCGACGCAGAAGCCCGAAGCCTTGCTGCACCGCGTGATCCTGGCCTCGACCAAGGTCGGCGACGTCGTCCTCGACCCCTTCTTCGGCACCGGCACGTCCGGCGCCGTCGCCAAGAAACTGGGCCGCGGCTTCATCGGCATCGAGCAGGACCCGGGCTACGCGGCGCTGGCGGAAAAGCGCATCGGCCAGGTCACCGCCGGCGCCGACGAAGGGCTCGAGATCACCACCAAGGTTCGCGAGCCGAGGGTGCCCTTCGGCTGGGTGGTCGAGCGCGGTCTGCTGTCGCCCGGAGACCTGCTCAGCGACCGGCGCGGCCGCTATACCGCGAGGCTGCGCGCCGACGGCAGCCTGGTCGCCGACGGCATCACCGGGTCGATCCACAAGGTCGGCGCCCATGTTCAGGGATTGAGCGCGTGCAACGGCTGGACCTTCTGGCATTTCGACGCCGACGGCAAGAAGGTGCCGATCGACGTCTTGCGCCAGCGCCTGCGCGCCGAGCTCGCCGCCGCCAACCTGATGCCGGGCAAGCCCGCGGGCGGCACCGTTCAGGGAAGCGACACCGCCCCCTGACGCGCCTCAGGCCTGCTCGCCAACGGTCTCCCCGACGGCGGCAAACCCGGCGGCGCAGACCTTCTTCATGACCGTGGGAAGGGCATAGGTGCCGAGCTCGCCCGCCGCCGCCCAGATGCCGTCGGCCGCGAGCCGCGCGCCGTCGGCGGCCGGCAGGCGGGCCCAGGCCACGGTCAGCTCCAGGCGGAAATGGGTGAAGACATGGACCACCGGGTCGTCGACGACCCGCCAGGGGTGCGCCAGTTCGGGGAGCACCACGCCGGCGGGCGCGCCCTCCCGCCAGGGACTGGACGGCACCTCCATCATGCCGCCCAGCAGGCCCGCCTCGCCGCGCCGGCGCAACAGGACCTCGCCGCGCTCGTTGACCGCGAACCAGGCGGTGGCGCGGCGGAGCGGCTTGGGCGGGCGGCGCCGGCGCCGGGGATAGGCACCGGCATCGCCCGCGGCATATGCGGCGCAGGAGGCGCTGAGCGGGCACAGGCCGCATCGCGGGCTCCGCGCCGTGCAGACGGTCGCGCCCAGGTCCATCATCGCCTGGGCATAGTCGCCCGCCCGCCGCCGGGGAGTGAGATCCCCGGCGAGGCGCCTGAGCTCGGGCTTGGCGCCGGGCAGCGGCGCGGCGACGGCGTGGAGCCTGGCGATTACCCGCTCGACATTGCCGTCCACCACCACCGCCGGCCGGTCGAAGGCGATGGCCGCGATCGCCGCCGCGGTGTAGGGACCGATGCCGGGCAGCTTGACCAGCGCCTCGGGCGTATCGGGGAAGCGGCCGCCGTGGTCGCGGAGGACGACGCCGGCACACTTCACCAGGTTGCGCGCCCGAGCGTAGTAGCCGAGCCCCTGCCACGCCACCAGCACCTCGTCCAGGGGCGCCGCGGCCAGCGCGCCGATATCGGGCCAGCGTTCGGTGAAGCGCTGGAAATATGGCACCACCGCCGCCACCGTGGTCTGTTGCAACATGATCTCCGACAGCCACACGCGATAGGGATCGGCGGCCTCACCGGGCCGCGCCCGCCACGGCAGCTCGCGCCGGTGCCGGTCGAACCAGGCCAGCAAGCGCTCAGCGTGGGCGGCGGCGTCCGGCTTCACGGGGGATTGATCTCTTGAGGCTTCCGTTTGCCGCATCTTCGGTCCATCATGCCGCACCGATGGCGGCCCAAGGGTGGGCATGGTGCCATGACGAGAGCTATGGGAAAAGGGTGGCCATGACCGGCGGCAAAGACGTTTCCGGCGCCAAACCCGGGGCCAGGCGACGGCGCGGCCTCGCGACCCTGGGCCAGAGCGTCGAGCGCATCACCACCACCACCATGCGGCGGCGCGGCTTCGCCGAGGCCGCGATCGCCACGCGCTGGCAGGAGATCGTCGGCCGCCCGCTCGGCGATCATTCGCGCCCCTTCCGGGTCGTCTTCCCCCGCGGCGCACGGCGCGGCGGGACCCTGCACCTGACGGTCTCCGGCGCCTTCGCGCCCGAGATCCAGCACCTCGCGCCGCAGATCATCGAGCGCATCAACGGCTTCTTCGGTTACGGCGCGGTCGACCGGCTGGAGCTGCATCACGGTCGCGTGGACGCGTCGCCGGCGCCCGCGCCCACGGCGGAGACCCAGGCGCCGGTGCCGCCGCCGGCCGCCGATGCCGAGGCCGACGCCGCCATCGACAAGGTCGAGGACGAGGCCCTCAGGTCCGCCCTCCGCCGCCTCGCCGGCGCCCGCGCCGGCAGGGCCAAATCGAAGCCCTGAAGCGGCGACAAAAAATCCGCCCGACGGCGATTCCATGCTGGACGGCGGTCCGATGCCAACGCTATATTTTGTGTCAGGGAGTTTCACATGCGTAATATCTTGGTGTTTCTCGGCGGTATCGCCGTTGTCCTGGTGGCCGCCGTCGGGCTCTATCAGTGGCTCGGAAAACCGACCGCGCCGGCCCCCGCTCCCCAACAGCAAGCGGCCACAGCACCGGCGTCGCCCGCGGCGCCGGCGACGGCCCAGGACGCCGCCAGCGTGCGGCCAGGCGATTTCGCCATCGGCCGCGCCGATGCGCCGGTCACGGTGATCGAATATGCCTCCCTCACCTGCCCCCATTGCCGTAACTTTCACGAGAACGGCCTGCCGCAACTGAAATCCCAGTATGTGGACAGCGGCAAGGTGCGCATGGTCTACCGCGATTTCCCGCTGGACGGCCTCGCCCTGCGCGCATCGATGCTGGCCCGCTGCGCCGGCCGGGACCGTTTCTTCGCCTTCCTCGACATCCTGTTCAAGCGCCAGGCTCAATGGGCCGGCAGCAACGATCCCCTGGGCGCCCTGGCCCGGGTGGCGGCCCTGGGCGGCCTCGGTCCGGACGAGTTCAAGGCCTGCCTCGCCAACAAGGAGATCGAGACCCAGGTGCTCCAACAGCGCCAGGAGGCGGAGCAGGTCTTCGGCGTCAATTCCACCCCGAGCTTCATCGTCAACGGCCGCAAGGTCCGGGGCGCCGATTTCAATGCCGTCAAGGCGGCGATCGATCCCCTGCTGGGCAAGCCGGGCAACTGAGGCGATACCCCGGTGCTGTTCACGAAACTCGATCTTTCCGGCTTCAAGTCCTTCGTCGACAGGACCGAGCTGCTGATCGAGCCGGGGATGACCGGCATCGTCGGGCCCAACGGCTGCGGCAAATCCAACCTCGTCGAGGCGCTGCGCTGGGCCATGGGCGAATCGTCGGCGCGGCGGCTGCGCGGCGAGGAGATGGACGACCTCATCTTCGGCGGCACCGTCAACCGCCCGGCGCGCAACGTCGCCGAGGTGACGCTGGCGCTCGACAACAGCGCGCGCACCGCGCCCGCCGCCTTCAACGATCATGACGAGCTCGAGATCACCCGCCGCATCGAACGGGGCAGCGGCTCCCATTACCGCATCAACGGCAAGGAGGTGCGCGCCCGCGACGTCCAGGTCCTGTTCGCCGACGCCGCCACCGGGTCGCGGTCCACGGCCCTGGTCAGCCAGGGCCAGGTGGAAACCATCATTCAGTCGAAGCCGATCAACCGCCGCGCCCTGCTCGAGGAGGCCGCGGGCATCACCGGCCTCTATTCGCGCCGTCACGAGGCGGAACTGCGACTCAAGGCGGCCGAGACCAACCTGGAGCGGCTCGAGGACGTGGTTGCGGCCCTGGAAACGCAGCACGCCAACCTCAAGCGCCAGGCGCGCCAGGCCACCCGTTACAAGAACCTGTCCGAACATATCCGCAAGGCCGAGGCGGCGGTCCTGTTCCTGCGCTGGGCCAAGGCCCAGGCGGCCTTCGCGGACGCCGGCGCGCGGCTCGAGGCCGCCGGTGCCACGGTCCAGGAGTTGACCCGGGCGGCCGGCGCGGCGGCGGCCAAGCAGGCGGAGGCGGCGGCCCAGCTGCCCGAACTGCGCCAGGCCGAGGCCGAGGCGGCGGCCGCGCTGCAGCGCCTGACCCTGGCCCGCGACGCCCTCGACCAGGAGGAGGCGCGGGTCACCGCCGCCCTCGAGGCGGCGCGCGAACGGCTGGTGCAGAACGCCGCCGACGGCGAACGCGAGGCCGTCAGGCTCGATGACGCCAAGGAAGCGGCGGTGCGACTGGCCGCCGAGCGCGACGGGCTGGTTAGCGCCGCCGAGGAGGAACGGGCCGCCGAAGGCGAGGCCGAGGCGGCACTGGCCCAGGCGAGGGATGAGACCGCGGCGCTGGAAGCGCGCCTTGCCGAGTTGGCCGAACGGGTGGCCGGCGCCGAGGCGCGGCGCGCCGATCTCGCCAACCGCATGATCGCGTTGGAAGCGCGCAAGACCCGCCTGGGCGCGCAGCTGGACGATGCCCGCGCAACCCTGGAAAGCCTGGGCCGAGAGGACGAAGACCGCGCCGAGAAAGCGGCCCTGGAGGCGGCGATCGCGGACGCCCGCGGTACCCTCGAGGGGTTGCGCGGCGAGGGCGAGGCGGCGGAGAGGGAGCGCCAGGCACGGGAACGGGCCGAGGTCGAGGCCCGCGACCACCTGCGCAGGGCCGAGGACGAGGCGGCACGGCTGCGTGCCGAGGCCGAGGCGCTCACCGCCCTGCTGGCGGTCGCCGATTCCGAACTGTGGCCGCCCTTGATCGACGCGCTGACCGTCGAACCGGGCTTCGAGCCCGCCCTCGGCGCCGCCCTCGGCGAGGATCTCGGCGCCCCGGCCGATGAGGCCGCGCCGGTTCACTGGCGCACCCTCGAGGCGCTGGCCGACGCGCCGCCGCTGCCGGGCGGCGTGGCGGCGCTGGCAAGCTTCGTCACCGCGCCCAAGGCGCTGGCCCGCCGGCTCGCCCAGATCGGCGTGGTCGACGACGCGGCGACCGGCAACCGTCTCGCCCGCGACCTCAGGCCGGGCCAGAGGCTGGTGACCCGGGACGGCATGCTGTGGCGCTGGGACGGCTACACCATAGCCGATGCCGAGGCCTCCCAATCGGCGCGGCGGCTGGCCCAGCGCAACCGGCTGAAGGCCATCGGCGAAGACCTGAAGGATGCCGAGCGCGCCCGGGCCGAGGCGCAGGCGGCATTCGACGCCGCCGCCAAGGCCGCCGCCGAGGCGGCCGAGACCGATGCCGGGCTGCGCGCCGCCATGCGCGAGGCCGAGGCCGAATTGGAGGCGCGGCGCGAGGATCATGCCGCCCGCCTGACCGCGGCGGCGGAAACCGAATCCCGGCTCACGGCGGCGGCCGAGGCCGTCGAGCGGCTCACCGCCGACCTCACCGAGACCGAAACCGACATCGCCGAGGTCAAGGCCTCCCAGGACGCGCTCAGCGACACAGCGGGCCTGCGCGCCCGGCTGGAGGACCTGCGCGACGAACTCGGCGAGCTGCGCGCGACCCAGGCCGAACGCCAACGCGCCTACGACCTGCTGGCCCGCGAGGCCGCGGCGCGGGGCCAACGGATCCAGGACATCGGCGAGGAGCATGATTCGTGGTCGCAGCGCGCGGCGACCGCCGAAGAGCATCTCGCCGAGCTCGGCCAACGGCGCGCCGCCATCGAAGAGGAGATCGCCGCCCTGGCCGACCGGCCGGCGGAGATCGTCGCCGAACGCATGGGCCTGGCCGACAGGCTCGAGGCGGCCGAGGC
>JAWWBR010000054.1:0-20960 GCA_033720855.1 Alphaproteobacteria bacterium | reverse complement strand
GGATGGCCTCACGAAGGGAGACGACATGAACGAGACAGCCGATCCCGGCCGCGCCTATCGCGACATGCCGACGACGCGGCCCGAGCTGATGGGCACCTTCGGCATGGTCGCGACCAGCCACTACCTGGCCTCGGCCGCGGCCATGGCGGCGCTGGAGAAGGGCGGCAACGCCTTCGACGCGGCGGTGACCGCGGGGTTCGTGCTGCAGGTGGTCCAGCCCCATATGTGCGGGCCCGCCGGCGAGGCGCCGATGATCCTCTCCTACCGGGGGCAGACGCCGGTCAGGGTGCTGGCGGGCCAGGGCCCGGCGCCCCAGGCGGCGACCATCGAGGCCTACCGCACCGCCGGCTTCGACATGATCCCGGGCACCGGGCTGATGGCCGCCTGCGTGCCCGCGGCCTTCGATTCCTGGATGCTGCTTCTGGCCGAATACGGCACCATGGGCCTGCGCGAGGTGCTGGAACCGGCGCTCGGCTATGCCAAGAACGGGCATCCCGTGCTTCCCGCCGTGGCCGAGGCGATCGGCGAGATCGCCGATATGTTCGTGAGCGAGTGGACGAGCTCGGCGGCGGTCTATCTTTCCGGCGGCAAGCCGCCCCGGGCGCGCAGCCTCTATGCCATCCCGGCCCTGGCCGAGAGCTACCAGCGCATCATCACCGAGGCCGAGGCCGCCGGCGGCAACCGCGAACGCCAGATCGAACGCGCCCGGGCGGTCTGGCGCGAGGGCTTCGTCGCCGAGGCCATCGACAGATTCTGCCGCGAGGGCGAGGCGATGGATTCGTCCGGCGCCCGCCACGGCGGGCTGCTCACCGGCGACGACATGGCCAAGTGGCAGGCCGGCTTCGAGCCACCGCTCACCTACGACTATCACGGCATCACGCTGGCCAAATGCGGGCCCTGGAGCCAGGGCCCGGTGATGGCCCAGCAGCTGGCGCTCTTGAAGGGCTTCGACCTCGGCGCCATGGACCCCGTCGGCCCCGACTTCATCCACACCGTGGTCGAATGCGCCAAGCTCGCCTATGCGGATCGGGAGAAGTTCTACGGCGATCCCAACTTCGCCCCGGTGCCGATGCATCTGCTGCTGTCCGACGAGTACAACGATCACCGCCGCGAGCTGGTCGGCCAGGACGCCTCCCTCGACCTCAGGCCGGGCCACCTGCCGGGCTATGGCGCCGACGAGATCCTGGTCGGCACCGAAGCCGGCGGCGTCGTCGGCGCCGGCGAGCCGGGCCAGGCCCTGGAGGGCCAGATGCGCTCGGACACCGTGCATATCGACTGCGCCGACCGTTTCGGCAACATGGTTTCGGCGACGCCGTCGGGTGGCTGGCTGCAGAGCTCCCCGGTGGTGCCCGGCCTCGGCTTCCCGCTGGGCAGCCGCATGCAGATGTTCTGGCTGGCCGAAGACCACCCCAGCGGCCTGGTGCCGGGCAAGCGCCCGCGCACCACGCTGTCGCCCTCCTTCGCGCTGCGCGACGGCCGGCCGTGGCTCGCCTTCGGCACGCCGGGCGGCGACGGCCAGGACCAGTGGCCGCTGATCATGCTGCTGCGCCACCTCCATTACCGGCTCAACCTGCAGGAGGCCTGCGACCTGCCCCAGTTCCAGAGCTTCCACTTCCCGAGCTCGTTCTGGCCGCGCGATGCCGAGCCCGGGGTGCTGGCGCTGGAGGGCGGCATCGACGAGGCCACCGCCGACGAGCTCCGCGCCCGCGGCCACAAGGTCGAGCATCTCGAGCCCTGGTCCATGGGCCGGATGATGGCGGTGGCCAAGGAAGGGCCGATCCTCAAGGGCGCGGCCAGCTCCCGTTTCCAGCAGATTTACGCCGTCGGACGCTGACCATGACCCTCGCGCTCACCGGATACAAGCTCTACCCCGTCCACCTTCCCTATCGGCGCCCGGTGCGCTGGGCCGGGCACGGGGAGAGCGGGCTCAATGCCATGATCCTGACGCTGGAGACCGCGGGCGGCCTGATCGGCGTCGGCGAGGCGCCGGTGCGCCTCAACTGGTCGGCAGCGACCCTCAAGAGCCTCGCCGTGGTGGTCGAGGAGGTGTTCCTGCCGCGCCTGATGGGCGAGGACCTGGCCGATGAGGCCGAAACCACGCGGTTCCTCAGGTACGTGCGCGAACATACCCTGGCCAAGGCGATGATCGACTGCGCCATCTGGGACCTGCGCGCCCAGGCCGCCGACCAGCCGCTTTACCGCCATCTCGGCGGCAAGCCCGAGGTGCCGGTGGCCTGGACCGTGACCCGGGCCGAGCCCAGGGCGATGATCAAGGAGGCGGAGGCGATGGTGGCGCGCTACGGCTTCACCTCGCTCAAGATCAAGACCGGCCAGGGGTTCGAGACCGACCGCGAGGTCCTGGCCGGAATCCGCGCGGCGGTCGGCCCGGACGTCACCTTCTCCTCGGATTCCAACCGCGGCTATTCCGCCGAGGAGGTAGGGCCGTTCACGGACATGCTCGCCGAGTTCGGCGTCAAGGTCGCCGAAGACCCGACCGAGCTTCACCCTTACGGCAATTTCGCCGAGGCCAAGGCGGCATCCCGGCTTCCGCTGCTGATCGACAACACCTGCCGGACGCTCGACGAGGCCGAACAGTTCCTCGCCGTCGGTGCCGATGCGCTGTCGGTCAAGGTGTTCAAGACCGGGATCGCCGATTCGCGGGAGATCATCCGCCAGGCCGAGGACAAGGGCACCGCGGTCCATATCGGCATCAGCGCGGCGAGCTCGCTGTGCGCGGTCTCCGGCCTGGCACTGGCGGGCGCGCTCGCGCCGCATGCCGACGGGCTGCCCTCGGAGGAGAGCTTCTTCCTTCAGTTCGCCCGGGAATTCGTGACCGAGCCGCTGACCGTGGAGGACGGCATGGTGCGTCTGCCCGATCGGCCGCTCCATGACTGGATCGACTGGGCGGCGGTCAAGGACATCGCGGTCTGAGCGGCGCCGCGGCCTCAGGTATCGAGCGTGGTTTCGGCGAACAGGGTGGCCGGGTCGTAGGGCTCCTCGATCAGGCCCTGGTCGTGGGAATACTTGATGAAGCGCTCCAGGTTCGCCTTGTTGCGCTTAAAGCCGTTCTCCCAGGGGTCGTCGACGAACAGGTTGCGCTCCTCCTCGAAATAATGCCGCCCCCAGGCGAGCCGCGACCAGTTGGGATCCTCGTAATAGGTCTGGGCCAGCGCCTTGGCCTCGTTGAACATCCGGAACACGCCCTTGGCCAGGTCGGGATCGGCATCCAGCAGGCTCTGGCGGATGGCGACCACGTGCATGATGGGGAAATCGCCGACCTTCTCGTAATAGTCGAGCTCCTCGGCCTTGCAGTCGGCGAACAGGCGCCGGGCCGGGGTCTCGCCCGAGGCCACGGAATGGGGCGGATGGGGCAGGAAGAAGGCATCGATTTCGCGGTTCGCCAGCATGTGGCCGAGATCGGCGCGGTTGCCGATGAAATCGACCTTGACCCCTTCCTTGACGTTGAACTTGACCTTCTCGTCGGTGGTGAGCAGCCAGTGGATGTCCTCCCACGGCACCTCGTAATGGAACTTCATGTCGCCCTTGGCCAGGAGCGAGAGCGTCGTCTGGAACGAAGACAACGCCACCTTCTTGCCGATCAGGTCCTTGGGGTGCCAGTAATCGGAGTCGGGATGCACCCACATCTGGCTCTGGCTGAACAGCCGCCTCGGAAAGACCGGCACGCCGGCGATCGGCATGTTGCGGCCCTTGGCCATCAGGTAGGTGGACATGGAGAACTCGCCGACGTCGAATTCCTCACCGTGGAGCATGCGGCCGTGGCGGTCGACGCCGTCGCGCAGATCGCTCGACTGGCCCACCTGAAAGACCTTGAGTTTGTAGCCCTCCGGCGCCGTGACGGTACCGTCGAAGAACGGAAAGTGGCGGTCATAGCGCTCGATGGCGACGGTGAGTTCCTTGGCTTCGGCCATGTTTGTTCTCCCCTGATCGGCGCGCCGGGCGCGGGCGCGGCCTTGGTGTCGTGGTGAGCGGAGGATAGCCGCTGGCGGCGGCGGTGTCACGGCCCCCGGGCGGCCTGTGCCGTGGCGCGTGGGCGTTGACGGAGGGCCGCGGCAATGCCATTACCCGGGGGAGAACACCGATCTTTCGGGGCGCTTCGCCGCATTGACCCGGCGCACCGTCGCTGGTTGAATGGCGCGCCTCAAGAACAAGGAGAAACCTCGATGCAGTTGGAAAACAAGGTCGCCGTCGTCACCGGCGCGGGACGGAATATCGGCGAGGCCATCGCCCATCGCCTGGCCCGGGAGGGCGCTAAGGTCGCGGTGGTGGACCTGGAGGCCGACCGCGCCCAAAAGGTCGCCGGCGATATTACCGCCGGCGGCGGCACGGCCGCCGCCTTCGCCGCCGACGTCGCCGACGAGGATGCGGTCAAGGGCCTGGTCGCCGACACGGTCGAGGCGCTCGGGCGCATCGACATCCTCGTCAACAACGTCGCCATCTCCGACAACCAGCACATCCTCGAGATTTCCAAGGCCGACTGGGACAAGGTGATGGCGGTGACCCTCGGCGCGCCCTTCCTGATGGGCAAGTACTGTGCGCAGCAGATGGTCGACCAGGGCGAGGGCGGCAACATCGTCAACATCGCCTCGACCTCGGGCTGGCGCGGCCGGCCGCGGGCGATCGCCTATACCGCGGCCAAGGGCGGGGTCATCAACCTGACCCGGTCGATGGCGGTGCAACTGGCCGGTCACGGCATTCGCGTGAACTCGATCTCGCCCAACAAGATCGGCTCGCCGGTGGGCAAGGAGGAGTTCGATCCGACCCGCCCGGTCAAGAACCTGGCCGGCCATCCCGGTGAGCCAGAGGACATGGCGGCGGCGGTTCTGTTCCTGGTGACCGACGAATCGAAGTTCGTCTGGGGCGAGAACCTGTTCGTCGACGGCGGCTGCATGGCGATGGAAGTGAGCTGAGGGACGCGGCCCGGCCGGACCGGTCGGGCAGGAAAGATCAGACCCGACATGCGCATCATCCGGCACACAGAGACGGTGACCCCGGACCTCAAGGGTGCGGTCGTCGCCATCGGCAATTTCGACGGCGTCCATCGCGGCCATCAGGCGGTCATCGGCCAGGCGCGGGAGATCGCCGCCGGCCTCGGCGCGCCGGTGGTGGTGCTTACCTTCGAGCCCCACCCGCGCAGCCTCTTCCAGCCCGATGCCCCGGCCTTTCGCCTGACCTCGCTCAGGTCGAAGGCGCGGCTGATGGACGGGCTCGGCGTCGACGGCCTGATGGTGCTGCATTTCGACCGCGCCTTGGCGGCGATGGCGGCCGAGGATTTCGTCACCCGCATCCTGATCGGCGATCTCGGTGCGCGTCACGTGGTGGTGGGCGCCGATTTCGCTTTCGGCCGCGGGCGCCAAGGGAATGTCGCGCTGCTCAAGGAGATGGGGCCGGCCGGCGGGTTCGCGGTGACCCCAGCGGTGCAGGTCTGTGACGAGGGTGGCGCGGTGATCTCGTCCAACACCATCCGCGGCTTCCTCAAGGACGGCCGGCCGGAGGAGGCGGCACGCCTTCTGGGCCGGCCCTGGGAAGTCGACGGCCGGGTGGTGCATGGCGATAACCGCGGCCAGGATCTCGGCTTCCCCACCGCCAATGTGCGCATGGACGATTTCCTGCTGCCGCGCCCGGGCATCTACGCGGTGCGCGCCGCCATCGAGGGCGAAGGCGAGCCGCACTGGTACGACGGCGCCGCCAGTTTCGGCACCCGCCCCCATTTCCAGGGCGAGGAGCCGCGGCTCGAGGTCTTCCTGATCGATTATTCCGGCGATCTCTATGGCGCCATCCTGCGCGTCTCCTTCGTCGCCTATCTCAGGCCCGAAGCGGCGTTCGACAGCGTCGATGCGCTCGTCAGCCAGATGGAGCAAGACGTGATCGACGCCCGCGCCCAGCTCAAACAGGCGTTGTGAGCGCCGGCCGGGTTGACGCCGGGGGCGGGATGCCGTTCCATGCCGCCGGCGAACCGTGGAGTGACGAAGACGAGCGATGAGCGGCGACTATAAATCGACGGTATTCCTGCCTCGGACGGCCTTTCCCATGAAGGCGGGCCTGCCCGCGCGCGAACCCGAGCTGCTCGCCCGCTGGGAAAAGATCGGCCTGTGGGCGAAACTGCGCGCCGCCGCCGCTGGGCGGGAAAAATACATCCTCCACGACGGGCCGCCCTACGCCAACGGCAACATCCACATCGGCCACGCGCTCAACAAGATCCTCAAGGACATCATCAACCGCATGCGCCAGATGCAGGGGTTCGACGCCAATTACGTGCCCGGCTGGGATTGCCACGGCTTGCCCATCGAATGGATGATCGAGGAGAAATACCGCGCCGCCGGCAAGGACAAGGACGGGGTCCCGGTCATCGATTTCCGCGCCGAATGCCGCGCCTTCGCCGCCCAGTGGATCGACGTCCAGAAGGCGGAATTCAAGCGCCTGGGCGTGATGGGCGACTGGGACGATCCCTACACCACCATGGCCCATGAGGCCGAGGCGACGATCGTCGCCGAGCTCGGCAAGTATCTGTTGGGCGGGGGGCTGTATAAGGGCGTCAAACCGGTCATGTGGTCGGTGGTGGAAAAGACGGCGCTGGCGGAGGCCGAGGTCGAATACGAGGATCACACCTCGACCACCGTCTGGGTCCGCTTTCCGGTGCACGAGACGCCGGCTGCCGAACTTGAGGGTGCCAGCGTCGTGATCTGGACCACCACCCCCTGGACCCTGCCCGGCAACCGCGCGGTCGCCTTCGGCGCGGGTATCGATTACGTGGCGATCGAGGTGACGGCGGTGGCCGAAGACTCCGGCGCCAGGGTCGGAGAAACGCTCGTCCTGGCCGAGGCGCTCCTGGCCGAGACCATGGAGACCGCGGGGATCACCGGCCATGAAGTGAGGGCGCGCGTCAAAGGCGCGGACATGGCCGGAACCGTCCTCGCCCATCCCCTGCGCGGCCGGGATTACGACTTCGACGTTCCCTTGGTCGATGGCCACCATGTCACCACCGAACAGGGCACCGGTTTCGTCCATATCGCCCCCAGCCACGGCGCCGACGACTTCGAGATCGGCCAGCGCATCGGCCTGCCGACGCCGGAGATGGTCGGGCCCGACGGGCTTTATTACGACCACGTGCCGCTGTTCGCGGGCGTCCACGTATTCAAGGCGGCCGAGCCCGTGGCCGAGGCGATTGCCGGCGCCGGCAACCTGCTGGCCCGGGGCCGGCTCACCCATTCCTACCCCCATTCCTGGCGCTCCAAAGCGCCGCTGATCTTCCGGGCGACCCCGCAGTGGTTCATTTCCATGGCCGAGAACGGCCTCAGGGACAAGGCGCTTGAGGCCATCGACGCGACGCGCTGGGTGCCGGAGCAGGGGCGCAACCGCATCCACGCCATGGTCTCCGAACGGCCCGATTGGTGCGTCTCGCGCCAGCGCGCCTGGGGCGTGCCCATCACCGTCTTCACCGAAAAGCGCACCGGCGAGCCGCTCAGGGATGCCGAGGTGATGGCGCGCATCGTCGAGGCCGTGCGCGAACACGGCTGCGACATATGGTTCACCGCCGACCCGGCACGGTTTCTCGGCCCCGACCGCGATCCATCGGATTTCGAGCAGGTGACGGACATCCTCGACGTGTGGTTCGATTCGGGCTCGACCCACGCCTTCGTGCTCGAGGCCCGCGACGACCTTGGCAGCCCCGCCGACCTTTACCTCGAAGGTAGCGACCAGCACCGCGGCTGGTTCCAGTCCTCGCTCTTGGAAAGCTGCGGCACCCGGGGTAGGGCCCCGTACAAGGCGGTGCTGACCCACGGCTTCGTCAACGACGAACAGGGCCGCAAGATGTCGAAGTCGCTCGGCAACACCACCGCGCCGCAGGAGGTGGTGGACAAGTTCGGCGCCGATATCCTGAGGCTTTGGGTGGTGGCGTCGGACTACTCCGAGGACCTGAGGATCGGCCCGGAGATCATCGGCCATTCCGTCGACACCTATCGCCGGCTGCGCAACACCTTGCGCTATCTGCTCGGCAGCCTCGAGGGGTTCGACGCTAGCGAGCGCGTCGATCCCGGCGACATGCCGGAGCTGGAGCGCTGGGTGCTGCACCGGCTGTTCGAACTTGACCGCAGCCTGCGCGCCGCCTCCGCCGATTACGATTTCCACCGCTTCTATACCGAGCTGCACAATTTCTGCGCCGTCGATCTGTCGGCGTTCTATTTCGACATCCGCAAGGACAGCCTCTATTGCGACCCGCCCCAGGCCCCCAAGCGCCGCGCCGCGCGCACCGTGCTCGATCATCTCTTCCATTGCCTGACGGCATGGCTTGCCCCGGTGCTGTGCTTCACCGCCGAGGAGGCGTGGCTCGCGCGTTTTCCCTCCGACGACGACAGCGTGCATCTGCGTCTGCTTCCCGAGATTCCGACGTCCTGGGAAAATGCAGCCCTGGCCGAGCGCTGGCAGAGGGTCCGCGATGTCCGCCGCGTCGTCACCGGGGCGTTGGAGCTCGAGCGGGCGGAGAAGCGCATCGGCTCGTCGCTGCAGGCGCGGCCCCATGTCCATGCCCCGGCCGAAATGCTGGCGGCGTTCGATGGGCTCGACGCCGCGGAACTGTTCATCACTTCGGGCGCCGAGCTGATTTCGGGGGCCCCGCCGGAGGGCACCTTCACCCTGCCCGAGGTGCCCGGCGTCGGCGTTCTTCCCGCCGCAGCCGAGGGGGGGAAATGCGCGCGCTGTTGGCGGGTGCTTGAAGAGGTTGGCCAGGGGGAACCGGACGACGTGTGCGGGCGTTGCGCCGATGCCGTGCGCGGGATGGAGGCCTAGCCCCTGATGGCGGCCCCGGAGACGCCCGCGAGGCCGGCCCTCTGGCGGACCGGCGTCGCCTGGTTGGCGGTGGTGCTGATCCTCGACCAGGCGAGCAAATGGTGGATCGTAAACGAGCTGATGGCGCCGCCACGTGTTATCGAAGTGACGCCGTTCTTCAACATCGTCATGGTCTGGAACCGGGGCATCACCTTCGGGCTGTTCGGCGATGCGTCCGAGGCCGGGCGCTGGGTGCTGACGGTGGTGTCGCTGGCGATCGTGGCCGTTCTTTCTGTGTGGATGTTGCGGGTCAATCGGCCATGGGTGGCATCGGCCCTCGGGGCCGTGATCGGCGGCGCCATCGGCAACGTAATCGACCGACTGTATTATGGCGCGGTGGCGGATTTCCTCGACTTCCACCTGGGCGACTGGCACTGGCCCGCCTTCAACATCGCCGATTCGGCGATCGTCGTCGGGGTTGCGATTTTGATGCTCGACGCTTTTATTCATACTAAGGAATGATTAAATTAAAAGGCAGAGTCACGTATTGTTGGATCCGATGGCGGGTAGGATGCAGGTATTGGCATTGAAGGGCCGGGCGCTGGTCTTTGGCGCGCCCGTGGCGCTTCTGTTGGGAGCATTGTCGCTGGGCGGCTGCGCCGAGGTGCGTCAGGTCATCGGCGCCGAGAAGACGTCTCCCGACGAATTCCAGGTCAAGGTACGAAAGCCGCTATCGATGCCGCGCGAATACGGGTTGCGGGCGCCGCGTCCCGGTGCCGCCGGGCCTCAGGCGGAGCAAAGCCGCGACCGGGCGCGCCAGATCATCCTGGAGACCGACCGCAGCCGGGTCGCCCAGCGCCCGGCACAAAACCAGCTGCGTGGGGTCAGCCGCGAGGAGGCCGCCTTGCTTGCCCGCCTCGGCGGCGACAAGGTGACCACCAACATTCGCCGCACCGTGGACCGGGAAAGCGACCTGATTGCCGAGAACAACAAGAGTTTCGTCGACGCCCTGATGTTCTGGAAGGAGGAACAGAAGCCCGGCAAGGTGGTCGATCCGCGCAAGGAAGCGCGCCGGATCCAAGAGAACGTGGCGCTTGGACGGTCGGCCAAGACCGGCAAGACACCGGTGATCGAGCGCAAGAAAAAGGGGCTGTTCGCCAACAGCGTCTTCGCCGATTGGTTCTAAGTCCAGGGCGCGGGCAAGGCCTCGGGCGCCGGCGAACTCCACCATTGTGGTCTGCCCAGATTTTGCCGTATAGAGCGGTTAATCAGGTCATCCCTTCGCCGATGCGGTTCAAGCGGGCGATGACGGATCAAGGGTAACCACGGACAATCGAAAATGACGCCAGTTTTTTGTTCGAAGCATCGCCGTTGGCGGGGCGCCGTGTTCACCGCCATGCTGGCGGCACTGGCGGCCGCCGGGCCGCTTTCCCCCGATGCCGGGGCGGCGGTATTCAATCCCAAGACGTTTACTCTCGAAAACGGGCTCAAGGTGGTGGTCATCGAGAATCACCGCATGCCGGTGGTGCGTCAGGCCCTGTACTACCGGGTCGGCAGCGCCGACGACCCGCGAGGCAAATCGGGCCTCGCCCACTATCTTGAGCACCTGATGTTCAAGGGCACGCGGACCACAAAGCCCAATGAGTTTTCCAAGATCGTCGCGCGCCATGGCGGCCGCGACAACGCCTTCACCAGTCCCGATGCCACCGGGTATCACCAGACCGTGGCCAAGGATCGGCTCGAACTGATCATGCGCATGGAGGCGGACCGCATGGCCAATCTCGTGGTCGACCCGATGGAAGCCGGTCCCGAGCTTCAGGTGGTCATGGAGGAACGCCGCTCGCGCGTCGACAATCGGCCTTCGGCCCAGCTCGACGAGCAATTGGCGGCGGCGCTGTTCGTCAATTATCCCTATCGCATCCCGGTTATCGGCTGGCAACACGAGCTGGACACGCTGACTCTCGCCGATGCCATGGCCTTCTACCGCAAGTATTACGTTCCCAATAACGCCATCCTGGTCATCACCGGAGACGTCACCCTCGACGAGGTCAAGCCGCTCGCGGAAAAATACTACGGCCCCATTCCTCGCGGTCCGGAGGTCGTCCGGCGGGCCAATATGGCCGAGCCGCCGCCGCGGGTGGCGCGGCGCATCACGCTCAGATCGAATCGCGTCCGCGAGCCGCGCTGGGGACGCGACTATCTGGCGCCGTCCCGGGGCCAGGGCAAGCATCGCGAGGCCGACGCGCTGGAGGTGCTGGACATCATCCTCGGCACCGGGGCGACAAGCCGGCTTTACCGCGCGTTGGTGATCGAGAAGAAGCTGGCGCTGTCGATCGGCAGCGTCTACGACGCCGACCTGCTTGGCCCCACCGCCTTCAGCTTCTACGGACGGCCCCGGCGGGGGGTCACGGTCGCCCAGCTCGAGGCCGCGGTCGAGGCCGAGATCGCCAAGCTGCTCAAGCATGGTGTAAGTGATGCCGAGGTCGCCGCCGCCAAGAAACGTCTTCTTGCCGGCGCCGTCTTCGCCCGCGATTCCCTGCGCCGAGGGTCCGGCGCCATCGGTACGGCGCTGACCTCTGGCCAGACCATCGCAGACGTCGAAAACTGGCCGGACAAGATCAAGGCGGTGACGGCGGCGCAGATCCTCGCCGCCGCGCGCGAGGTGTTTCGCGAGGAACGGTCGGTGACCGGGTTGTTGTTGCCCGAGAAAAAGGCGGAAAGGGGCGCCGGTGCGCGCCGCGGAGGCGGGAAATGATCAAGCGCGGACCCCTGATGCGGGGCGTGGGGCTGGCTGCCGTGGCCGCGGCCGCATTGCTGTTCACGGCTCCCGCCAATGCCCTGAAGATCAAGGAGGTGACCAGCCCCAAGGGCATCACGGGCTGGCTGATCGAGGACCGCACGGTGCCGATCTTCACCCTCAGTTTCGCCTTTCGTGGCGGCTCCGCCCTCGATCCACAGGGCAAGGAGGGACTCGCCGATATGGTGTCCAGCCTGCTCGACGAAGGCGCCGGGGACCTGTCGTCGAAAGCGTTCCAGTCCAAGCTCGAAAACAACTCCATCGATATGCGTTTCGGCTCCGGTACGGACAATTTCAGGGGCTCCGTGCGGGCCCTGGTCGAGCACCGCGACATGGCGGTGGATCTGCTGCGCCTGGCATTGACCCGGCCGCGGTTCGATGCCGAACCCGTCGAGCGGGTCCGCAGCCAGTATCTTTCGAGCGTGCGGCGCCGGGCCGAACGCCCCGGCTACACCGCCCGCCGGGCCTGGCGGCGCGCGGTGTTCAAGGACCACCCCTACGGCCGTGAAATGTCGGGCACGGAATCCAGCATCAAGTCGATCACCGCCGCCGACCTCAAGGAATTCGTCGCCAAGCGCTTTGCTCGCGACGTCCTGGTCGTGGCCGCGGTCGGGGACATCGACGCGGCGGGCCTGGCCGACATCATGGATCGCGTCTTCGCCGACCTGCCGGCGCAAGCGGCGCCTGCCCGGGTGCCCGAGGCCGAGATCGACGGCGGCGGCAAGGTCGTCGTCACCCAACGTGACATCCCCCAGAGCGTCGCCGTTTTCGGACATCGCGGGATCAAGCGCAAGCACCCCGATTTCTATGTCGCCGCGGCCATCAATTACGTGCTCGGCGGAGGCGGTCTGACATCGCGGCTGGCGACGGAGATTCGCGAGAAGCGCGGCCTCGCCTACTCGGTCCGTACCCGTCTTCTGACCTACCGCCGCGCCGGGCTGATCGCCGGGAGGGTGGCCACCGCCAATTCCCGGATTGCCGAGTCGCTCGCCTTGATTCGCCAGCAATGGGCGGCCATCGCCAAGGACGGCATCACCGCCGAGGAGCTCCGCGACGCGAAGAGCTATATGACCGGCTCCTTCTTCACCCGGCTCAACTCCACACGACGGGTGGCGCGCCTGCTGCTGTCGATCCAGTTGCAGGAGCTCGGCATCGACTACATCAGCAAGCGCAACCGCATGATCGAGGCCATCACCCTGGAGGATGTGCGGCGCGTCGCCGGGACCCTGTTCAGGCCCGAGGACCTCACCATATCGGTGGTCGGCAGGCCCGAGGGCGTCCCAGCCAAACCGTGAGCGCGCCGCCGTCAAAGCGGTTCGTTTGAGAGGGAGAGTGGTCTAAACTCGAGACTGGCCAAACCGTCTCGAGTTCCCATGCCCTACCGTCACGACATCGATGCTTGTCGCGCCGAAACCGTCGGCGAGGCGGGTGTCGGCCAAGCGGCCCTGGCCACCGCCCTTGACGCTGTCGCGCCCGCCCTCGACGAGTTCCGTGCCGCCTGCACCGCGGGCGCGCTGCCGGCGCTCACCATCGTCGAGCGCGAAGACGATCTCAAAGCCATCGCCGAGACCGCGCGCCGCCTCGCCGAAGGGGCGGACGATATCGTGGTGCTCGGTACCGGCGGCTCGAGCCTCTCGGGCAAGTGCTTTCAAAGCGTCAATCCCGGCGCCGCCCCGCCGCGCCTGCATTTCCTCGAAAATGTCGATCCCGTGGGTTTCGAAGACGGCCTTCGCGGCCTCGATCTTGCTCGGACCGGCCTCTTGATCGTCTCCAAATCGGGAACCACGGCGGAGACCCTGGCCCAGGCCTTCGCCCTCCTGCCGCGCCTCGGTGACGCGGTGGGATCGGCCCGCTTGGCCGAGGTCACGGCGGTGATCACCGATCCCCCCGGCGCCGGCGCGCCTGCACCGCTGCGTGCCCTGGCGACCGAACTGGGGCTGCCGATCCTCGACCACGAGCCCGACATCGGCGGCCGGTTTTCGGCCTTCAGCAATGTCGGCCTGTTGCCCGCGTGCCTGGCCGGGATCGCGCCCGAACAGGTGCGCGCCGGCGGGGCCGAGGTGCTTGACGGGGTGCTGGCGGGCGGCGATCCGGCGGCCATTGCGCCCGCCCTCGGCGCCGCCCTTTCCGTCGCCATCGCCCGCGAACGCGGCCTCGCCCAAATGGTGATGATGCCCTATCTCGACCGTCTCGCGCCGTTCGCCGATTGGTATCGGCAGCTGTGGGCCGAAAGTCTCGGCAAGGACGGCACGGCGACGACGCCGATCGCCGCCTTCGGGACGCGGGATCAACACAGCCAATTGCAGCTGTGGCTCGACGGGCCGGCGGACAAGCTGTTCACCTTGATTCTCGGGCGCAGCCGGGGGGCGGGGCCGGACATTTCGGCGCCCGCGGCGGCGGGCCCGGGCCTGGACTGGCTCGGCGGGCGCCGCATGGGCGACCTGCTGGAGGCCGAGCAGGCCGCGACCCGGGACACCTTGGTCGCCCGCGGGCGGCCGGTGCGCGTGATCGAGGTGGAGCGCGCCGACGGCCGGACGCTCGGCGCGTTGATGATGCATTTCATGATCGAGACATTGCTCGCCGGGGCGCTCATGGGCGTCGATCCGTTCGGCCAGCCGGCAGTCGAAGAGGGCAAGGCGCTCGCCCGCGAGACCCTTGCCGCCATGGGGGCGGGTCAGGGAGAGGCGTCATGAGCCTGCGCGTCCTTCCCGAATGGCTGATCAACCGGATCGCCGCCGGCGAAGTGATCGAGCGTCCGGGGGCGGCGGTCAAGGAGTTGGTGGAGAACGCCATCGACGCCGGCGCGAGCCGCATCGACGTGGTCCTGCGCGAGGGCGGCAAAAGCTTCATCGCGGTCGCCGATGACGGCTGCGGCATGGACGCGGACGAACTCGCATTGGCGGTCACCCGCCACGCCACCTCCAAGCTCGACGACGATGACCTCACCGATATCCGCACCCTGGGCTTCCGGGGCGAGGCGCTGCCCTCGATCGGCGCCGTCGCGCGCATGACCATCACCACCCGTGCCCGGGGCGCGGCCGAGGCGCACCAGGTCAGCGTCGAGGGCGGCCGGGTATCGGGGCCGATGCCAGCGGCGCTCGGCGGCGGCACCCGTGTCGAGGTCCGCGACCTGTTCTTCGCCACCCCGGCGCGGCTCAAGTTCCTCAAGACCGACCGCACCGAGTTCGGCCACGCCCAGGACGCGCTCTCGCGCCTGGCCATGGCCCATCCCGACATCGCCTTCACCCTGGCCGATGGCGAGACCCTGCGCCTCGACCTGCCGGCGGCGGCGGCCGACCTGTTCCAGGCGCGGCGCGCCCGCCTGGCCCAGCTGTTCGGGACCGATTTCGCCGACGATGCGCTGGATATCGAGGCCGAGCGCGAGGGGCTCATCCTCGCCGGTCTGGCCGGCCTGCCCACGGCCTCGCGGCGGACCGCCGACCGCCAGTACCTGTTCGTCAACGGCCGCCCGGTGCGCGACCGCATGCTGACGGGCGCCGTGCGCGGCGCCTATCAGGACGTGCTTGCCCGCGACCGTCACCCGGCGGTGGTGCTGTTTCTGGACGCCCCGGCCGCTTTCGTCGACGTCAACGTCCATCCGGCCAAGACCGAGGTGCGCTTCCGCGACCCCGGCCTGGTGCGCGGCCTCATCGTCGGCGCCATCCGCCATGCGCTCGCCGGTGCCGGGGTGCGCACCGCGAGCACGGTCGCCGGCGCGGCGCTGGGCGCCTTCCGGCCGGTGCCCGCGGGCGCGGTTCCCCCCGGCGGGTTCCCATCGGCCGGGGCTAGGCCTGGGCGCGGCATGGCCGAGGCCGCGGCCCGGTTCCAGGCGCCGTTGCCGGGGCAGGGCGGGTTCAGCGGCCTCGGCGCCCCCGCCGCCCCGGACGCCGGCGCCGCCGCAGGTCCCGAAGCCGAGGGTATCGCCGCGGATTATCCCCTGGGCGCCGCCCGGGCCCAGCTGTTCGACACCTATATCGTCGCCGAGGCGGCCGACGGCATGGTCATCGTCGACCAGCACGCCGCCCACGAGCGCCTGGTCTACGAGCGCATCCGTGCCGCCCTCGGCGCCGGCGGCGTCGCCCGCCAGATCCTGCTGATCCCCGAAGTGGTGGAGCTGGGCCCCGGCCCGGCGGCGCGGCTGCTGGCCCACACAGAGGAGCTCGCCGCCCTCGGCCTCCTGGTCGAGGCCTTCGGCGACGGCGCCGTTGTCGTGCGCGAGACGCCCGCGGCCTTGGGCGAGGTCGCCATCGACGGCCTCATCCGCGACCTCGCCGACGAGCTCGAAAGCCTGGGCCAGGGCCTGGTGCTGTCGGAAAAACTGGAGCAGGTCTGCGCCACCATGGCCTGCCATTCCTCGATCCGCGCCGGGCGCCGGCTCACGGCCGAGGAGATGAACGCGCTCCTGCGCGAGATGGAGGCGACCCCCAACGCCGCCCAGTGCGGCCACGGGCGCCCGACCCTGGTGCATCTCGACCGCGCCGACATCGAAAAGCTGTTCGGCCGCCGCTAGCGGTCAGACGCGCGCCTGCGGCTCGTCCGCCCGGTAGCGCAGCAGCACGAAGCGGGCGGCGCCGAAGCCGCGCTCGGTGACCGGCGCGAAGCCGGCCGGCGCCTCGAAATCCTCTCCGGCCGCCACCTCCACCACCACCAGCGCGCCGGGCGCGATCCAGCCCTTGGCCGCCAAGGCCTTGAGCGCCTTGGTCCCGAGCTTTGAGCCGTAGGGCGGATCGAGGAAGATGAGGTCGTGGGCCTCGGCTGCCCGGCGCGGGCGGGTCGCGTCCATGCGCCGGATCCGGGTCCGCGCCTTTTCCCCCAGCATCGCCGCGTTGTCCCGGGCGGTATCCACGGCCAGGGCATCGAGATCCAGCAAGGTGGCGCGGGCGGCCCCGCGGGAAAGCGCCTCGAAGGCAAGCGCGCCGGACCCGGCGAAAGCCTCCAGGACCGAGGCCCCGGTTATGGCCGAGCCCTGGTCCGGCCCCAGGCGGCCATGGGCGAGGATATTGAACAGGCCCTCGCGGGCGCGGGCCGCGGTGGGGCGCGTCTTGCGGCCCTTGGGGGCGGCAAGGGTCCGCCCCTTATGGCGCCCGGCGACGATGCGCATGGCGGGCCTCGGACCGGGGTTTGCGCCGCCCCTTGGGCGGCCGGCCGGCGTCGCCCGGGCCGGGCGGCGGCAGCGACGCGGACTTGGGCAGGATCCCGCCCAGCTGCTCGCGGAGCTGTTTGGGCGTGACCTCGGCGGTGGCTCCGGGCGCCAGCTTGCCCAGCTGGAACGGGCCGAAGGAGATGCGGATCAAGCGCGTCACCTCCAGCCCGAGATGGTTGAGCAGCTTGCGGATCTCGCGGTTCTTGCCTTCGCTGAGCGCGACCCTGAGCCAGGCGTTGGTGCCGGTGCGCCGCTCGAGCTCGGCCTCCACCGGACCGTAGCGGATGCCGCTGACGGTGACGCCTTTGGCGAGGCCCGCCAGCGCCGCCTCGTCGACCGTCCCGTGGACGCGCACGCGGTAGCGCCTGACCCAGCCGGTGGCGGGCAGTTCCAGGGTGCGGGCCAGCGCCCCGTCATTGGTCAGCAGGATCAGCCCCTCGGTGTTGAAATCGAGCCGCCCGATACTGATCACCCTGGGCAGGTCGTCGGGCAGGTCGTCGAACAGCGTCGCCCGCCCGCGGGGGTCGCGGGCGGCGGTGATGCGGCCCGTCTGCTTGTGATGGCGCCAGAGCCGCACCGGCTCGGCCGCGGGCAGGGGCGCGCCGTCGATGGTGACGCGGTCCTCGGGCCCGACATTGAGCGCCGGCGAGGCGATGGTCATGCCGTTGACGGCGACCCGGCCGGCACCGATCAGCTTCTCCGCATCGCGCCTGGAGCACACCCCGGCCCGGGCGATTCGCCGGGCGATGCGCTCGCCCTTTGGCGCCGCGCCGGGGCCCGATGTCGCGCCTTTCGCCATCGTCTCAGGCCGCGGCGGCGGCAACGAAGGCGGCCAGCAGGCGGCTGTCGCCCTCCGAGATCTCGAACTCCGGGTGCCACTCGACGCCGATGCAAAAGCGCCGATCCGGATCCTCGATGCCTTCGATCACGCCGTCCGGCGCCCGGGCGTTGACGGCGAGGTCGGGGGCGATCTCCTTGACCGCCTGGTGATGGGCCGAATTGACCGCCAGCCTGCCCGTGCCGACGATGTCGTATAGCTTTGAGCCGGGGATGATCTCGACCTCGTGGCCGGGCTCGTCGCGGGGGTTGGGCTGCTCGTGCGCCAGCGCGTCGGCGATCTCATCGGGGATGTGCTGGATCAGGGTGCCGCCCAGGGCCACGTTCAGGAGCTGCTCGCCGCCGCAGATGCCGAGGATCGGCAGGTCGGCATCGAGGGCGGCGCGGGTGATGGTGATCTCAAAATCGGTGCGCTCGGGCTTGACGGTGACGGTCTCGTGGCGGGAAGGGTCGCCGAACAGCGCCGGGTCGACGTCGAACGCCCCGCCGGTCAGCACCAGACCGTCGATGCGTTCGAGGATCTCGGGCACGAGAGCCGTATCCAGCGGCAGCGCCACCGGCAGCCCGCCGGCGGTGATGATCGAGGTCGCGTAGTTCTCCCGAAGCGCATAGAAGGGGAACTTCGAATAGCCGTAGGCGCCGGCCTCCTCGCGGTCGGGGGTGAGGCCGATGATGGGGCGCTTTGGTTGCGTGCTCATGGCGGCACTTTAATCGGGTTGCGGGCGGTTCGGAATGCCTTTGCGGGCCGGGCCGCCTTAGCCCTTGCCCCGGCGCGCCCAAGCGGCCACTCTCAAACCATGGCGCAGGGGGCACGAAAACGGAGCGATCCCATGGCACAGGCGCTCGCCTACGCACGGCGCGGGGCGGCGCGCGGCGAGGTGCCGGTGGGCGCCGTCATCGTCGACGGGGCGACGGGCGAGATCGTCTGCCGCCGCCATAACCTGGTGGAGGCGCGGTTTGACCCCACCGCCCATGCCGAGCTGCTGGCGCTGCGGGCGGCCGGCAAGGCGTTGGGCGCGGCGAGGCTGACCGGTTGCGATCTTTACGTCACGCTCGAGCCCTGCCCGATGTGCGCCCAGGCGATATCCTTCGCCCGCATCCGGCGCCTTTATTTCGGGGCGCCCGATCCCAAGGGCGGCGGCGTCGAGCATGGCCCGCGCATCTTCGCCCAATCCACCTGCCACCACAGGCCCGAGGTCATCGGCGGCTTGCGCGAGAGCGAATGCGGGGCGTTGTTGAAGGATTTCTTCCGGGAGAGGCGGTGAGGGAATATAGAAGCAGTTCGAGTTCTTGTTGTGAACTCAGGAGCAATTCTAGTAGCTAGGCGGGGGCCTTCCTAAAATGTCATAACCCTCAATTTCATCAGCTCGTTGAGGTGAGGATATAAATGCCTCGTGCACTGAGGTAAGAGTTGGTCGAAACGATTTGTCTCTCGGCTCTAGCCATAACCGATGAATTTCGTAATCGCCCGTAGGGGTGCGCATTGGATTGACAACATTATTGTTAATATTAATAGAATGGAATTCACGAAAGTAATTTAGTATTGATCTATAAATATCTGCTATATAGCTAAAATCATCGTGCCGACTTTCAGTCCAATCTATTTTGCCGCCATGAAGCATTACATTTCTGATTCCGGTTCCATAACCAAATATATTGGCATAAAGTTTTTCGTCTCGAATGATATTTGATCTTATATATCCTTTATCAGTGAATTTATTTTGGTCTTTTCCAGTCGTTTTTTCGCCGGCCATTGCCTCAAGAGCGGAGGTTAACATTGCGAAACGAGTGTAAAATGATGTGGCGTTCGTAGCTTCGCGAAGGCACCGGAAAAAATCACCCTTCTCTTCGTATTTCTCCAATTCAGCCAACGCAGCTATTTCATCTTCCTCGAAACTCAGCGGGACGCCAGGACTGGGAACAGTCCCATAGAAAAAGAACCGCATGCCTGAATTATCGTTAAGTCTCATCACAATAAATGGTTGCCGCTCAACCAACGTAAAGCATTGGCTAATGAAGGATAATCGGTCGACAATTCGAATTAAATCTTGAATGAATGAACTAAAAGCACCATCGACGTTGTCAGCATTGACTACCTTCGACGCGCGCCAGGCATTCCCTTCTGGTTCGTGAAACTGACTGTAGGCCCATTGCTCAAAAGTAAAGCCTCGGAACTCAAAAGGTTCGAAAAGTTCAGCCAAAGTATCGATTCTGTGCTCGATGAAATATTCGTTCATCGCCTTGCCTGCCGTGATCGTAAGACCAAACCGCGCGCCAGCCGTCGCTCTCAGCCAACCGCGCGATACCCAATATCGCGGCGGCAGAAGCCCTCGGGCCAGTCGATGAGATCGACCGCCGCGTACGCCTTGGCCTGGGCGTCGGCAATAGTCGCGGCCCGCGCGGTGACGTTCAAGACCCGGCCGCCGATGGCGATCACCTTGCCGTCCTGGGCCGCCGTTCCGGCGTGAAAGACCTTGACCCCGTCGATCCCCTCGGCGGCGTCGATCCCCTCGATCTCGCTGCCTTTCTCGTAATCGCCTGGATAGCCCTTGGCGGCCATCACCACGGTCATGGCGGCATCGTCGTACCAGCGCAGGTCGAGATGCTTGAGCTGGCCGTCATGGGCGGCGAGCAGCGCCGGCAACAGGTCCGAGCGCAGGCGCATCATCAAGACCTGGCATTCGGGATCGCCGAAGCGGACGTTGTATTCCAAGAGCTTCGGGGTTCCGTCCTCGATCATCAGCCCGGCGTATAAGACGCCTTTGTAGGGGCAGCCCAACTCCGCCATGGCGCGCACGGTCGGCTCTATGACCTCGTCCATGATGCGCCCGGCGACCGCCTCGGTGACGATGGGGGCCGGCGAATAGGCGCCCATGCCGCCGGTATTGGGGCCGGTATCGCCGTCGCCGACGCGCTTGTGGTCCTGGGCGGAGGCGAGCGGCAGGGCGGTTGCGCCATCGACAAGGGCGAAAAAGCTCGCCTCCTCGCCGCCGAGCCATTCCTCGATCACCACCTCCGCCCCGGCGACGCCGAAGCGGTTGCCCTCGAGCATGTCGCGGACCGCCTCCTCGGCCTCGGCCCGGGTCTCGGCCCTGATCACGCCCTTGCCGGCGGCGAGCCCGTCGGCCTTGACGACGATTGGCGCGCCGACGGTCTCAAGGTAGGCAAGCGCGGCGTCGGTCTCGGAAAAGCGGCCATAGGCGGCGGTCGGGATCGCGTGTTTCGCGCAGATGTCCTTGGTGAAGCCCTTGGAGCCTTCGAGCCGGGCGGCGGCGGCCGACGGACCGAAGGCCTTGATCCCGTCCGCGGCAAGCGTATCGGCGAGGCCCGCCACCAGCGGCGCCTCGGGGCCGATGACCACCAGGTCGATGGCGTTCTGCCGGGCGAAGGCGCGGATGC
>JAWWBR010000053.1:0-21084 GCA_033720855.1 Alphaproteobacteria bacterium | reverse complement strand
TAAACATGGGCGCGGCTCTCAGCAAAAAAGCCATGGGGGACTTTCTGCGCCTTGCAAACATTCTCCCCGATCTTACCTTCAACCTCTATCCGATCGGCTATTCCGCCGAGGAGCTGAGGAAAGAAAACAGCCGCATAAAGGGACGATGCCATATCCATGATGCGGTACAGCCCGAACAGATGCCACGGGTGTACAAACAGCATCGCTGGCTCGTCTATACGGCCGACACGATAATGAAGAACGTGGGCTGGCCGGTGGCTGTGGCCGAAGCTCAAGCCTCCGGGGTCGGGGTCTGTCTGGCGAATATACGGCCCGATCTGAAGGAGTATTTGGGCGAAGGCGGCGGGATTCTCTTTGATGACATAGAAGAATTGACGGACATCCTGCCCAACGAAGTCCCCAGCGAAATGCGCGAGAGGGGCTTCGAACTGTGTTGGCGATCGGATATAGCGAAAAACATAACGGAGCTGACCGACCTTTGGGAACGCGTATAGAGGGTAACGGGCTTCGTGGCCGTGCTGGGATGGAAATTTTTCGCGCAAGGATCCGGCGTTTCCAAGGGACTGAAAAACGCGCCGAAGGGATTGGCATCACTCGTCTTCCGCCTTATCAAGAAATGCGAGCCTGGCAATATTCCCGGCACGTTCACTGAAATTCGGCTTGGCAAATTCGTCCGCTTGACTCGCAGTCAGATCGACCCCGGCCTGCGGGTTTTTTCCATCCGCCTAGGCCCTCTCGACACCTGGAAATGGTTTTTTCTTCGCACCCCACAATTTGGACGCCGGTGTGCGGATTGCGGTCTGTGCAGTAGTCGCGTTAAGTTCGGCTCCGACAGCCGGGCTCCAACCTCGTGACGCGCCGGAAATGGGCCCACTGAAAATTTCCTTCTTCCGCCGAGCCAGCCGCACACGCACCCCATGACCAGCCAAAAAATGCACGAGGCCATAGAATTTCACCGGTCGGGCAACCTTGCCGAGGCGCAACGCCGTTACCGCGCGATCCTCAAATCCGAGCCCCGCAATTTCGATTGTCTGTACCGACTGGGCATCTTGATGGCCCAGGCGTCCAAGTTCGATCAGGCGGTGAAATGGTTCAAAAAAGCGTTGGAGGTTCAGCCTGATTTCGCCGAGGGCCATTTCAACCTCGGTACCCTGTATGGCGAACTTGGCGATTTTGCTCTCGCCGCCGCCAGCTTGGAACGGGCCATCGCGCTCGATCCCGACTATGCCGAGGCCCATCACAATCTGGGCAACGCGCTGGACGAACTGGGGAGAGAGGAGGCGGCGCTGGCCGCCTTCGATCGGGTGATCGACCTCGCCCCGACCCTGGTTTCGGCGCATTTCAATCGCGGCAATCTGCTCAATAAGCTTAGGCGCTTCGACGCAGCGATCGAGAGCTATCGGCGGGTTCTTGCCCTGGATTCGGATCACGTTCAAACGCTGTACAACTGCGCCAATGCCCTTTCCGAGCTCCGGCGCTTCCCTGAAGCGGCGGAAATGTTCACTCGCGCCATTGCCATCAAACCGGATTACGTCGACGCGCGTTTCAACCTCGCCGACGTCCAGGTGAGGTTGAACCAGTGGGACGATGCCAAGGACTCATATGCCCGCGTGGTCGAGATCGATCCCGATTACGAATTCGGTCTAGGGGGCGGCCTTTGGGTGGCGGTGAACTGCTGCGATTGGGACGCGGTCGAGAAATACACGCCGGCGATAATCGAAAAGGTTCGCGCGGGCGATCCCGTCATAGAACCTTTTTCTTTTCTGGCGGTTTCAGAGTCCCCGGAAGATCAGCTGAGCTGCGCTCAAACCTGGATAAGAACCAAATTCCCACCTTCATCGTCACCCATCTGGCGCGGCGAGCGCTACCGCCACGACAAGATTCGTATCGCTTATGTCTCGGCGGATTTTCACCACCACCCGATGGCATTCCTCATGTCGGGCGTGTTCGAGCAACATGACCGTGACGCCTTCGAGATCACGGCAATTGCACTCGATCCTCACGAGCCGTCTCTCCAACGCAAACGACTTGAGAATGCCTTTGATCGTTTCGTCGTTGCCGACCAAATGAGCGACCGCGAGGTCGCCCAGAAAATACGAGAGTTGGAGATCGACATCGCCATCGACCGCAAAGGCCTCACCTATGAATCGCGGCCCGCCATCTTCGCCCATCGCCCATCACCCATTCAGGTGAATTACCTCGCCTATCCGGGCACCATGGGCGCGTCCTATATCGACTACATCATCGCCGACCGCCACGTCATCCCCGAAGGCGACGAGAAATTTTACGGCGAGGAGGTGGTGCGCCTGCCCGACACCTACCAAGCCAATGACGCCCGACGGCCGATTGGCGATGCCACGCCAAGCCGTGCGGCGGTGGGCCTGCCTCAGACGGGTTTCGTGTTTTGCTCGTTTAACAACAGCTACAAGATCACGCGCCAGATTTTCGAAATTTGGATGGAACTTCTCCATGAAGTGGACGGAAGCGTCTTATGGCTTCACGAAAAGAACGAGCCGATGGTTCGCAACCTGAAAACTGCGGCCAAAAGCCAGGGCATCGCACCGACGCGTCTCGTATTTTCCGGTTCGTTGGAAAATCCCTATCACCTGGCGCGGCTGCGGCTGGCGGACCTCAGCCTCGATACACCGATCTATGGAGCGCATACCACGGCGAGCGATTCGCTTTTTGCCGGAGTGCCGATAATCTGCTGTCCGGGCGGGACCTTTGCGGGGCGCGTCACCACCAGCCTTCTCCACGCCATCGGCTTGCCCGAGCTTATCGTCGAGACGCCGGACGATTACCGCGCACTGGCGATGAGAATCGCCCGGGAGCCCGCGTTCCTGGCCGGGCTCAAGGCAAAGCTGGCGAAAAACCTTCGCACCGAAGCGCTGTTCGACACCGAGCGCTTCACCCGGCACCTGGAGACGGCCTACAAGACCATGTGGGAACGTCACCAACGCGGCCAACCGCCGCAAGCCTTCGATGTGGGGACCTAGTTCGGACCGGCACGGTGTCGCGGCGGGGCTGCGCGACCAGCTGCTAGGCATCGGCGATAGATGCGCGTGACCCGCCCCCATCGGCCGGTCCGGCCGGCCGCTTCGCGGAGTATGGTTTGAACTTGCCCGCAACGGTGCCACTGTACGCCTGCCTTATCCGCGCAACGGGGTTCTTTTGACTGGGTTGTCGCCCCATCGCGCTCGAACCATAATATGCGTCGAAGGAGAATCTTGGTTTGGAAGATGCGCCTGTGGACCGAACACTGAGCGGCCGTTATGGCAGTGTTGTCTGGGTCGCAAATTGTCGAGCTCCGGAGGTGCTCGCCAGTACGCGTTACACGGCGATAATACCGGCAAAGGAGTTGGGCGGCCGCGTTGCCGTGTTCTATAGCCCGATGAATCCGGATGAGTTCCTCGATCGAGAAGACCCGAGCGTCCTGATTCTGACCAAGCACTTTGAAAACAGCCTGCTCGACTTGGCGAAAAGTGCATCGCGGCGCGGCATCCCGATAATCACCAACCTGTGCGACTGGCATTTCGACAACCAGGAGCGGAGACCGATCGACCACGAGCTTTGCAGGCTGGCGAATGTCGTGATGGCACCCTGTGAAACCATGTGTTCCGCAATCTGGACACAGTTCGGTATCGAGGCGCGGCTTATCGAAGAGCCGGTGGAATTGCCACCGGATAAGGCGCGGTTCCAACCCTCCAATCCTCTGCGGATTTTCTGGTGCGGGCATAGTTCGAATCTCGATACCCTTGGACCGGGCCTAGAACAGCTTGCGCGCGTTCGATGTGGTGGTCTCCAGTTGCACCTCATGTCGAACAGGCCGCCACCGCCCTGGGTCGTGGAAAATCAGAACTGGCAGAGCCCGATCACGGCCAAATTCACGCCATTCTCTTTACACGGCCAAATCGAAGGCCTGCGGCAATGCCATTTGGCGATCATCCCCAGCCTCAAAACGAACGACAAATTGGTGAAACCGCCGGGCCGACTTGTGAATATTATTCGTACCGGCCGGTTCGCCGTCGTCCATCCGCTGCCCTCCTACGTCCCGCTCGGCGACTATTGTTGGTGCGGGGAAGATATCGGAGAGGGCGTGACCTTTGCGCTCGGCAATCCTAAGGAATGCAAAGATCGGCTAATTCGAGGCCAAAAGTTCGTAGAGGATAATTTCTCGCCTCGGGTGGTGGGCGAGAAAATTGCTAGCTTGATCGATAGCCTGTTGTAGGACACCGCTATCGTCATAGGACTCCTTGGAGCACCGTAAACCATGAGTATCGTCATCATCACCGGTTCCGCTGGTCTTATCGGGTCGGAAGCGGTCCGCTTTTTCGCAGACAAGGGGTTCTCCGTTTTGGGAATCGATAACGACATGCGGCGGGTGTTTTTTGGCGACGCGGGGACCACTTCGCTTATGCGCCAATCGCTCGAGAAAACGGTCGGATCGTATCGTCACGTGGACGCGGACATCCGAGACGAATCGGCGATGGAAAAATTGTTTCAAGGCCATAAAGGCGACATCGACCTTGTGGTGCATTGCGCGGCTCAACCGTCCCACGATTGGGCGGCGCACTCACCGATGGTCGATTTCTCCGTCAACGCGAACGGCACACTTGTTTTGTTGGAAATGACGCGTCGATATGCGCCGGATGCGCCCTTCGTACACCTCAGTACGAACAAGGTCTACGGCGATACCCCGAACCGGCTGCCTTTGGTCGAGCAGGAACATCGATGGGAATTGGACCCCGCCCATCCATTTGCCGAGTTCGGGATTGACGAATCGATGAGCATAGATGCCTCCTTGCACAGCCTCTTCGGGGTGTCAAAGGCGGCATCAGATCTACTGGTCCAGGAATATGGCCGATATTTCGGGATGAAAACGGTCTGTTTTCGAGGGGGATGCCTAACCGGACCAAATCACGCCGGGGTCGAGCTCCACGGGTTTCTGTCGTACTTGATGAAATGTGCCACCCATGGGATCGAGTACAAGGTGTTTGGATACAAAGGAAAACAGGTTCGCGACAATATTCACAGCCATGACCTCGTGAACGCCATATGGAGTTTCTATCAACACCCTCGTAGTGCGGAGATCTACAACGTGGGTGGTGGCCGGGAATGCAGCTGTTCCGTGTTAGAGGCAATCAAACTGTGCGAAAAGATTACGGGCCGGCCGTTGAAATGGTCCTATATCGACGACAACCGTAGCGGGGATCATATGTGGTGGATCACTGACATGCGGCGGTTTCGCGGTCACTATCCCGAATGGCGTCAATCGTACGACTTGGAGACGACATTGACCGAGATTCACCAAGGATTTTTGCAAACGGAAGGCAACGCTATCTCGTAGGGCGTGACGGTCCGCGAGGGTGCTGTACGAACATTCTTCGATATTGGGCGAATCCCCTAAGGGTCAATACGGCGGATGGCCACGTCTGCCGCACGGCCAACCCCAAAACATCGCCAAGGTATCGGGACGTAGGCCTTGCGCTGTGCGCCCGCGTCTGCTTTTTATCGACAGCGCCGATATCTTTGATCGATAATGTCAAAATAAAAATTCGGAGCCGGCAAGATGTTTCAAAAAAAGAAGGCCGTGTCTCTCTTTCCAACCACGCTTTGGTTGTTCCAAATCCCGCCCGAGGTTCACAACCGGGTAAATTCCCTGCTCAGAGACAGATTCGATCGGTTGATCGCGGCCGCGCCCGGGCAAGCTGACGACGGGGGCTGGCAGACCGAGCACGACCTCCATACCCTGCCTGAAATGCAGGAATTGACGGGCTGGTTCATGGCAGCCGTCCACGAGGTCCTCGGTGTCCTTTCCACCAAACCGAGGGACGTGCAAATCACCGGATGCTGGGCAAACATCAGTCCGCCGGGCGGCACCCACGATTCCCACATGCACCCCAACAATTTTCTCAGCGCGGCCTATTACGTGAATGTCCCGAAAGGCGGGCACCGGATCACGTTCTGGGACCCGCGGCACCAGATCCATATCCTGGCGCCTCCGGTCGAGCACTTTAACGTCCATAACAGCGATTACACGAATTTGGAGGTCGAGGAGGGCATGCTTGTGCTGTTCCCGGCCTGGTTGGTCCATTCGGTGCCCGTGAACGCGGGCAATGAGGACCGGATCAGCATTTCCTTCAATATCAACTTCACGGATTTTACCGAACGCGTCAGCCCGCCGACCTGGACACCCAATCTGCCGATCCATCCCAAGGCCTCGGGAACCTAGGCGTCCTCTACCGGCGATGCCGCGACGGCCGTCCCATGAGGCCAGGGCTGAGCCCGTCGTCGCCCCTGAAATGTGCCGGCGGCCCTGGTCCCGCGTTGGCCCCAATGCGCCGGCTTTGGCCTTGGGCGAGAGCCGAGGAACGCCTCGGGATAGACCGGCATGCCCATGGTGTTTAGTATCCGGGCAATCCCTGTGGTCACAAGACGAGGCGGACAGGAGCCGGGGGCGCCGATCGAGGGCTCGGCCTTTCTCAAAAGCCCAAGCCGCGCCGGACCGATCCATTTTGCCGCCCCAAAAGGCGTCCACCTATGGACCAGTCGAGGCAGCAAAGACGGCGCCACGATCGCCAGCGCAAGCGGTTGCACCGGAAACTGTACCAGGAGGGCCTCTATCCGTCGGCAGGCGAGGCACCCCAGTCGGTCGTCGTTCTCGTCCACCACCTCATCGAAATCCTCAAGCGCCGGACCGACAGCCGCCGCGCCTCCAGGGCCGCCGCCGCCGTCCATAAGGTCTTCGATGCCTCCCTCGAACACCATCGATCGCTACCCCCACTGGACTGCAAGCTGGGCTGCGCCCACTGCTGTTCGCTTTTCGTCAGTGCGGCGATCCCCGAGGTTCTGCTCCTGGCCGGCACCATACGGCGCGGGGCCGAGGACGAGGCCGAAAGGCTTAAGGCGCAGATTATCCTTTCGCGGCGCGCCGCCGATCAGCTGACGATCGGCGACACGGTCCGCAAGCCGGTTCCTTGCGGCCTGTTACGGGACAATCTCTGCACGCAGTATGCGGTCCGTCCGCTCGGCTGCCGCGGGCATGTGTCGCAATCCGTCGACGCCTGCCTGGCCAACGCCGGAGATCCCTCCGTCATGATCCCGGGCTCCAAGCCCCACGGCGAGGCGGCGCGCGACAGCAAGCTTGCGTTGTTCGCCGCCCTCAAGGCGATGGGCCTGCCTCACCGCAGCTATGAGCTCAACGCCGCACTCGAGCGTGCGCTCGAGAGCGACGACGCGGAGCGGCGTTGGCTCGAGGGCGAGGATCTTTTCCAGGGCTTGCCGGTCGACCCGACCCGGACACCGGCGGTCGAAGACATCCTCGATCAACTGATCCTTGACGCCGCGACCTGACCCCACGACTTGACCCCACGACCAGGGCTCATGCGTTTCGAACGCGCGCGGCGTGGCTGTCAGCCGCCCTTCCCGGCACCGTCGCCCGCTGCTTTCAAAGCGCGGGCCGCGTCCGCCACCGGCCAATCGGCGGTTTGGCGATAAAGCGTCACGCCGCGATACCACGGCATCGTCGCGCCGTCCGCGCCAAAACGCCATTCGGGCACGCGACCGACCAGAACATGGGTCGGCACGCCCAAAGCGGCCGCGCAATGGGCCACCCTGGAGGTGACGCTGAGCACCGATTCCAGTTCCGCAACCAGCGCGGCGGTATCGTCGTAATCCTCGGATGTAAGGGTTTCCGCCCAATGGTGGATCGCGATGCCCGTCCGATCGGTGAAGGCGGAGATCTCGCCGGCCGCCTCGGGCAGATGATTGAGCGAAATCCAGTGCACCGGCGCGGTCTCGAGGGCGGGCAGCAAGGCGTCGAGGGAGAGGGACCGCACAGCGTCGGACGCGTCCCCGAGACCGCTTTGCCACATGAGGCCGATCTTGGGACCGGGCCCGAGCGCGTCGAGGCGCGCGCGCATCGCCTTGCGACGCTCCGGATCGGCAACCAGGAACGGCGCCCCCGGAAAATCTTCCTCTCGGCTGCGCAGGACCTTCATCAGCGAGACCAGGAAACACCGTCGCTCCGCCGGCGTGTCTGCCTCCAGACCGCCGCCGGTGGTGGGATGAGGGATGACGGTCAGTCCCGGAAACGACCTTCGGAACAACCCATGCAGCCGTTGGTCCGCCGTCAATATCGTATTTGCATGGGTTTCGAGGACTTCCGGGATGACCGAGGAAAACATGATCTCATCGCGGAGACCGCGTTCTCCCAACAGCAGCACGTCTTCAGAGCTTCCCTTGCAGTGTTGCCAAAGCTCGGCGGCATCCGGGTTCACGGCAACACTTTCAGCCGCGTCGCTCAGGGGCCGGGATTCGTAAAGCGGCCACGCCTCGCCGAAGCGGCGAAGCAAGAGCAGGACCAAACTGAGATTATATGCGGCAGTCTTGTGTCCCGGCTCCAGGCTGAGCGCCTGACGGTAACTCGCCGCGGCGTCATCGAGCCGCATGGACTGCTGCAACACGGCGCCGCGATTGCTGTGGGCATCGGCCATGTCCGGTGCGAGGGCGATGGCGCGGTCATGGCTGTCGAGCGCTTCCTCCAAGCGACCGAGTTTCCTCAGCGCTTCCCCGCGATTTGTGTGCGTCCGAGCGTCTTCCGGTTCGAGTTCGATCGCCCGGTCGAAATCGGCAAGGGCTTCGGTGTGCCGGTCCAGGCCGAGAAGGGCCACGCCGCGGTTGTTTAAGGCGATGGCATAGTCGGGCCTCAAGGCGATGGCTCTGTCATACCCGGCGACCGCATCATCGAATCGACCCAACAGGCGCAAGACGTTGGCGCGGTTGTTGTGCCCGGCGGGATAATCCGGTTGTGCCGCGACGCCCCGGTCGTAACTGGCCAGGGCGTCGTCCAGCCGGCCCAAATTCTCCAGCGCCTGGCCCCGGTTCAGATACGCCAACGCATAATCGGGATTCAACGCGATGGCCCGGTCATAGGCCGCCAGCGCCTCTTCGTTGCGGCCGAGCTCCTCCAGGATGTTGCCTCGGTTGAAGTAAACCTGCGGATAGTCCGGCTGCAGTTCTATGAATCGGTCGTAATCGGCGAGGGCGGCATCGAGCTGCTTGAGGTCGTGGAACACGATTCCTCGATTGTAGTGAACGTCCGCATTCCGAGGATCGAGCTCGATCGCCCTGCCATAGAAGCCGATGGCGTCGGAGAGGTTGCCGCCCGCCGCGGCGATCAGGCCGAGCAGATAAACGGCATCGAAGTGCGTGGCATCGGCGGCGTGAATCTTTTCGAAGATCGGCTGCGCTTCGGCATGTCGGCCTTGGCTGTAATAGGCCAGCCCTTGCTCGAACATCGAATCGATTTGTGCGGCATTCGGCTTGTCGGGTGCGTTTTCGGGGGTGTCTCGTTGTTCCACGTGTGGGTCCCAATTCGTATCCGTGCCACGGTGTGGCGTGGCACGCCTGTTCTACAGTCCTTGAAAGATCATGGCCGGATGATCCGGCGCCGTCGCGCCCGGGGCGCCTCCGTTTCCATGCCCTTCCTTCATAGCACAAACTACCGTCTGCGTAGACCGCCAGTCAAAGGGGCGGCCGACGCTTATCCGTCGGCCCCGGCTCAGGGCCAGCTCCAGGTCCAATCGATCATGGCGATCACGAAATCGGGCAGAGGCACGGTGTCGACGACGAATTCGGTGCTGAGCGTCAGCATCACGCCGCCCATGACCGAAACCACGATGGCGGCGATAAGACGGGGCTCGAACACCTCGTAATCGCGGTTGATCAGCCAGTTGAAGACAAGCTTGAGCAGCGAGGCGGCGCGCTGCACCGGAGCCACCACGGTGATCGGCGCCACCGCCAGCGCCATGAAGCGAAACATGTGGGAAAGGGCGACGAACAGGGCCGAAATCAGGAACCACCGGGTCGATGTGCGGTCGATGGTCAAAACGTGGGAAAGCTGGCCCGGCTTGAGGAAGGTGAGGCCGATCACGGCGGTTGCCGCGAGATAGGAGACCAGCCCGCCGGCCAGGGCCGGTCCCAGCCCGGCATCCTCGAGCGCCATGCGGATGAACAGAGGGCTCAGGCCATAGCCGGTGATGGACAGCAGGATGAAGGTGTAGCCCTCGGTGTAGTTGGGCACGAAGGCGGGGGCCTTGGTCGCCGCCGCCCCGACGCTCCGGGGTGCCGGGCCGGCGCCCCCGGCTTCGGCCGGTTTGGGTTTGCGGCGCTTGATCGCCAATGCGCCGCCGCCCAGGATCAGGCCGATGCCCAATATCCTGAGCGGCGTCAGCACCTCGCCGAGGATGACGATGGCGAGGCCCAGCTTGAGGGGAAAGTCCAGGGCGCGAAGCGGCATGCCGGCATTCGCCCCCATGGCCTTGACCGCCCGGTAGTTGCAGTAGCGGCCCCAGACGAAGTGCAGAATTCCTGCCGCCGAAAGGAGAACCACGGTAGAGGCGGAAAACTGGCCGACCGCGCCGAGATAGCCGGTCAAGAGGGCGGCGACGAAGAACAGAGGCACGCCGATCGGCACGGTGATCGCCATGCCCTGTGAAACGCTTGCGGTGAGCACCCCGCGACGCACCGTCGCACCGTTGAGCGCGAAGGCCGCGGAAGAGAGAACCGCGAGAAGGGCACCGAGTGCCATGGGCGTTGCCTCGTGTCTGGCTCCCCACGGGAGCGTTTTGGCCTACCGTATAGGCGGGTTGCGGGCTTCCGGGCCAGCGTTGTCGGCGGCCGCGGTTGATCAGTACCAGACGCCCTCCCCGATACCCAGCAGCTGCTGCAAAAGGGGTTCGGGCCAGACGATGTGGATGATGGTGTCGAACAGGCCGATCAGGATCGCCTCGCCGACGATGCCGAGGGTGAGTGCCAGGCGCCAGCTGGCTCCGTAGGTGCGCGCATAGGCGAGCGGGAAGGCGAAAAAGGCCACCTGGAAGCCGAAGACGATGACGGTTCCGAGAAGCCCGGCGATCCACAACGAGATCACGCCGTAGCGGCGCAAACGCTCGGCCCCGTTCTCCTCCACCGGTATCGGGCCCTTGGTGCGCCACATCATGACGAGGACGATGCCGATCAGCACCACGGCCAGGGCGATGCCGGCGCCGGCGAAGGTATAGACCGGCAGCGCCGCCTTCGGCGGCCAGTCTTGGGCGCCGTAAATGGCCGCCAGCGCCAGCGCGACATAGAGCCCGGCCATCACCAGATCGCCGTGGGGCCGGGGCGGCGGACCTTCGCTTTTGACGTCGAAATGGAGCATGCCTTCGGGCCGCCGCCAGGCGCGGATGATGGGTGAGGCGATGGTGGCGAGGATCACCAGGCCGATGACGATGACCCCGGGGCGGGCCAGCCATTCGCTGAAATAGTAGCGTTCCACCGTCAGCCACAGGTAGTTCTGCAGCTGCGCCCCCAGCACCACCGCCACCAGCAGCGGCGGACGGGGCCAGCCGTGGCGCTTCATGAAGACGCCGATGATGGAAAAGATCACCAGGACCAGCAGGTCGGCGTAATCGAAATTGGCGCTGAACGCCGCCACCACGCACATGATCAGGGTCATCGGCACGATGATGTAAAACGGCACCACCGACAGTTTGGCGAAGGTGTTGGAAAACCCCATGGACAGTCCGGTGGCGATCAGGTTGGCGATCACCAGCACCCAGAGCATGGCGTAGAGGTAGTGCAGCTGCGGGCCCAGCATCTGTTCGCCGGGGGTAATGCCGACGGCGATGAAGGCGGCCAGCATCAGCGCGAAGGAGGTCGATCCCGGGATGCCGAAGATGGTGGTGGGGATCAACGCCCCGCCCTCCTTGGCGTTGTTGGAGCTTTCCGGCGCGATCACCCCGCGCACGTCGCCGGTGCCGAAGCTTTCGCGGTTCTTCTCGGTCTGGGCGGCATGGGCATAGGCGAACCAGTCGGCGACCGACGACCCGAGCCCCGGCAGGAAGCCGACCCACACGCCGATGGCCGAACAGCGCACCACCAGCCACCAATTCCGGAACACGTCCTTGACCCCGCGCCAGGTGCCGCTGCCGAGCGAACCGGATTCCGAGACGCTGGTGCGGCGCACGGAAAGGTCCACCAGTTCCGGCACGGCGAACACGCCCAGCGCCACGAGCACCAGCTTGATGCCGTCCCACAGGTAGAAATCCTCGAAGGTGTAGCGTTCGATCCCGGTGCGGGCATCGGTGCCGATCAGGGTGATGCCGAGGCCAAGGGCGGCGGCCATCAGCCCCTTGATCGCCGAATTGCCGGAGAGAATGCCGACGGCGCTAAGGCCCCAGATCACCAGCATCAGAAATTCCGGCGAGCCGAAGGCGAAGACCAGGGGCTTCATCACCGGCAGGGTGATGACGAAGATGATGGCGCCGAAGATGCCGCCGATGGCGGATGCGGTATAGGCAGCGCCGAAGGCGCGCCGCGCCTCGCCCTTCTGGGCCATCGGGTGGCCGTCGAGGATGGTCGCCTGGCTGCCGGCGCTGCCGGGAACGGCGATCAATACGGAAGAAAACGTGTTGGCGGTGTTGGAGACGACGCCGATTCCCAAGAGAAAGGCGATGCAGACGTAGGGCTCGAGCTTCATGGCGTAGGGGATCACCATCGACATCAAGAGCAGCGAGCCGATGCCGGGAATCGCGGCAAACACCGATGAGGCGACGATGCCCAGGAACATCAAACCGAGGGCCGCAGGGGTCATGATGCCGGCGAGGCCCTCGAAGATCGCGGCGGGATTATAGAGATCGCTCATGTTCGCTCTCGGGCCTGAGGTGCCGCCGGGAGGGGCCCAGGGTCAAGGGAAAGGCGTCTGTGAAGAGCGGAGCCGCGGCCCCGGTTACGCCCGGTGCCGCGGCCCGGTGCCGGAGTTACTGCTTACAGGACACCGACTTGGCTTCCTTGCCGTTGCCCGGATAGACGATGGTGCAGGTCATGCCGACCTTGACCTTGCCGCGCGACGACAGCTCGCCGTCGATCAGCACGTCGGTCCGTGAACCGGAGACCTTGATCTTGTGGGTCTTGCCGCCGACCTTGAAGAACATGCGCCGGCCGCCGCGCTTCTTGTCGGTGATCTTTGCGGTCACCGTCTTCATCTTCTTGCCGGCAGCGGGGGCGAGCCCGTGCTTGATGCGCAGCTGGGTGAAAAAGGCGAGATCCTGATCGGTGGTGTCCACCAGGTTCTTGACGATGCGTTGCATCTCCGGCGCCGGGATCCAGCCGAAATCATCGCCGAATTCGCGCGCGGCGATGGCCTGGTACTTCGGGTCCTCCATCACCGCCTTGTAGGCCGCGACATAGACCTTGGTGATGTCGTCGGGCGTCTTGGGCGGCAGGGCCATAAATTTCTCCACCACGTTATCCTGCAGCCAAATCTCGTAGGCTTTCCTGGCCGTCGCATCCATCTTGGGCCAGATCATGTCGCCCAGCACCGGCAGGTTGGGAAACGATTTCCGCGGCACCATCTTGCCCTCGGGATTGCGGATGCCGATCTGGGCGATGGCCAGTTGGTTGTCCGCCAGCAGCGGCTTGAGGTTGAAGATGTTCTGGTGGTGGACCATGTCGATCTCGCCGCGCCGCGCCGCCAACAGCAGCGCCGGCGTGCCGCCGTAGCCCAACACGAACTTGATGTTCCAGCCGAGGTACTCCTTGGCCCAGACCGCGGCGTGGCTGCCCGAGCGCTCGCCGTCGATGCCGCCGAAGGCCAGCGGCCGGGCCTTGGGATCGGTGAGGCGGGCGGTCTCTTTCTTGTTGATCATGATGATCGTGCCGATGCGCCCGGTGCCGCCGAGGAAGCGGTATTGGCTGGGATTGTACTTCGCGGCGCGGTGGCGCAGCTTGAACGGACTCACCTGGCTGCGGGAGCCGGCCAATATGGTCAGCCCGTCGGGCTTGACCTTGGCGTAAAAGTAGTTGTTGGCCTTGATGCCGCCGCCGCCCGGCAGATTGCGGAAGATGATGTCGGGTTTGCCCGGCAGGTGGCTGACCAGCAGGCTGCCGATCTGCCGGGCGCTGGCATCGGTACCGCCGCCGGGGCGCGAGTTGATGATGACCTGAATGGTCTTTCCTTTGAAATTGACCTCTGCCGCGGCGCCCTCGGGCGCTGTCGCCAGACCCAGGCCGGCGACGATCAGTGCCGCGCCGGTGGTGATCTTGAAAACCTGCGTGAAGGACATGATTTGCGTCTCCCATAACCCCAGTTTTTATCCTGGCGCTAGGTTCGCAAGTTTCCACCTCCGGGGCAAGGGGTCCGGCGACGGTCAGGGCGTTACCGGACCTAGGCGTTTCGTCGGTTGAGGGGGGGGGCGGCTCCCCATCGCGCGGCCAGGGGGCCGATGTCCCGGGCATGCGATATCGGCTCTTCCCTAAGGGGCCGTCTCGTCTAACATGGCGGCGGACAAGAACGATGGCGCGACGCCCATGGCGGGCACCGATGCATTCAAGGGGGGGAAGAAGATGACCAGTATCAGTGAACGGCGGCGGCAACTCAAAACCCGACTCGAGGCTCCCGAGATCGTGATCGCGCCCGGCTGCGGTGATCCGATCACCGCGCGTCTGGTCGAAATGCTGGAACTTCCCGCCATTCATGCATCGGGCAGCGTCGCCCATCGCACCTCGGGCTATGCCGATGCCGGGGTCCTTACTTTGACCGAGATGACGGCGCGAATCACGGCGATGGCGGACCGCGTCGACATCCCCATCATCGCCGATGCCGACACCGGCTTCGGCGGCGCCGTGAACGTCGTTCGCACCGTCAGGGAGTATGAGCGCGCCGGTGCCGCGGCGATCCATATCGAAGATCAGCTGACGCCGAAGCGGCCCATCCACCAGGGCCTGAGCGGCAGCTTCATCAGCCGGGCCGAGATGGTCGACAAGATCCGGGCGGCGGTCGATACCCGGGACGACGAAAACCTCCTGATCATCGCCCGCTGCGACGTCGACGACTGGGAGGAGAAGCTCGAGCGCGTCGCCGCATGCGTCGAGGCGGGCGCCGACGGCGCCTGGCTTTCCGCCCGAGGCGCGGAGCGCATGCAGGAACTGAGCGGGGCCGCCGGCAAGCCCACCTTCGGCGTGCTTCCCCGCGACATGACGCTCGACCAGTACCGGGACGCCGGGGCCAGTTGCGCCGTCATCCCCGGCGCCCTGCAGATCGCCGCGCTGTGCGCCCAGAAGGCGCTCCTCGAAGAGTTGAAGGAAACCGGCCGGGCCGACGATTACCTCGCGACCCTGCCCTTCATCGATGACATGCGGCAGTTCTACAGCCGCCAGGGAAACGACGAGTTGCAGGAGATCGAGCAACGCTACGGCGGCATCGCCGAGGACTGAGCGGACGCTGCCCCCATGAGCCGGGGCGACGGCGCCACGGCGGCGCGCCGCCCTTTCCGGTTGCGGATGGTCCCATCATGGACAGGGTGCCCTATGGGCCCGAGGAGACGTCGCCGTTTCTGCCGGCGCCGAGTCCCTGCGCGGGGTTCAATCGAAATAAAAAAGCATAAAAAACAATTGCTTTTTATTTTCTATAATTAAATATGGTAAAATCAAATAGTTTTACGACTATATTATTTTGATCGGACGACGATAAGCATATAGAGTAATTTTGGAGATTGGTGTTTAGTCCTCCGGCGGGACGGAGAAGACCGCTCCGCCCCGCCGGCCGCGAGGCGGTCGATCGATGGCACAGTTCGTCACCCTGTTGGTCGCGGTTGTCCTGGGAAACGTGCTCAGCCAGATGCTGTTTGCGGCGGTCGGCGACGAAGCCTTCGGCAAGTTCTGCAAATCGTCGCTGCGCTATGCCGTGATCGCCGGGTCGGTCCTGGCCATCGCAACCCTGCTCGCCCTGACGATCTTCCTTTTCGACAAGGAGGTGGGGCTCGCGGTGTTCGGCAAAGACGCGCTGAACGTTTTCGAAAGCCTGGCGGTGGGCTGGTAGCCCCGCCCGGGCGATCGCAGGAAGTGTCCTCCCGAGCCCGCCGCCAGCCGACGGGCGGCGGCGGGGACGGGTTGGCCCTCCCCCGACTTTGCCTCGAGGCGCCGTTCGGGCCATACTTCGGCTGCCGGCCGGCCGCTCGCGGCATCGGCCATGCCGTTTCGGGCCGGCCGGGGGGCCTCAAATGTTCGTTTACCGGCGCTACTGCCTGGTGCTGATCTCTCTTTTCGTCCTGTTCTGGGCGAGCCTCGCCATTGCCCCCTACGACCGCGGCGACTGGCTTCTGGAAAACGTGCTGTCCTTCGTCTTCGTGCCCCTGGTGGTGGCCTCCTTCTGGGTGCTGCCGCTCTCGCGCGTCTCCTACACGCTCATCTTTCTGTTCATGTGCCTGCACAGCCTGGGCGCCCATTACACCTATGCCGAGGTGCCGTATGACGCCTGGTCCCGGTCTCTGTTCGGCGCCTCGGTCAACGAGCTCATGGGCTGGCAGCGCAACCACTTCGACCGGATGGTGCATTTTTCCTACGGGCTGCTGCTGGCCTATCCGGTGCGCGAGCTGTTTTTCCGGGTCGCCAACGCGCGCGGGTTCTGGAGCTATTTCCTACCCCTGGACGTGGTGATGTCGACCTCGATGCTGTTCGAGCTGATCGAATGGGGGGTGGCGGTGCAGGTCGGCGGGGATCTGGGCATCGCCTATCTCGGCACCCAGGGCGACGTCTGGGACGCCCATAAGGACATGGCGCTGGCCAGCCTCGGCGCGCTCCTGGCGATGCTTGCGACCATGGCCCTGAACCGGGCCCTGCAGCACGACTTCGCCCGGGAATGGCAGGACAGCCTGAGGGTCAAGATCAGGGCGCCTTTGGGGGAACGGGCGATCGCCCGCTTTTTGCGCCGCCGCTAGGGCCAGCGCCATTGGGCCAGGCCCGGGGGCAGGGCCACGACCTCGGCCACCATGTCGATGGAAACCGCAAGCGCCATGGCGCCCGCGAAGGAGATCGCGATGCCGATGACGACCCAGGCGTTCATCACCTCGTAATCGCGGTTGAGGATGGTGGTGAAGATCACGCGGAACACCATGGAGGTGCGCTGGATCGGCGCGATGATGGTGACCGGGGCCAGGGACAGGGCAAGGTAGCGCAGCATCTGGGCGATGCAGACGAAGACCGCGGAGACGGTGAACCACGACGCCGCCTTGCGATCGACGGCGAGCACATGGGCGAGCTTGCCCGGCGGCACCAACAGAAGCGCGAAGAAAGCGGTCGCGGCGATATAGGAGACGGCGCCCGCGGCGATGGCGACGCCGGGCCCCGCGTCCTCGAGGGCGAGGCGCACAAAAATGGGACTCAGGCCGTAACCCGTCGCGGTGAGGACGGCGAACAGGGTGCCTTCGAGGTAATTGGGCCGGAATCCCGGCCGGGCGCCGCCGTCACCGCCGCCGGGGGTTTCCGTTGCCGCCGCCTTGTCGCCGGCGCCGACCCTGCGCGCCGGCGCCCTGCGGCGCTGGCCGGCGATCATGATGGCGGGGCCGATGAATACCAGGGCGATGCCGAGCACGCTCATCGGCGTCAGCGTCTCCCCCAGCCACACCACCGCCAGGGTCAGCGACATCAGCAGATTGGACTGCTGCACCGGGCCGGCGAGGTTCCCGCCCATCGCCTTGATGGCGCGGGTGCCGCAGTAGCGGCCCCAGACAAAATGGAAGATTCCGGCCAGCGACAGCCACAGAAGATCCACCCCTTCGAAGGCCAGGATGACCGGCAGCTGGCCCGATACCGCCGCCGCCAGCAGGAACAGCGGCACCCCGATCGGGACGGTGAAGGCAAGGGCCTGGAACACCGTCGAGGTGATGACGCCGCGCCGCACGCTTGCGGCGTTGAGGGCGAAGCTGGCCGCGGACGCCAGAGACAGGAGGGCACCGAGCATGAGCGAAACCTGAGCTTTCTTCGGCAGAAGGGGCGGGGCAACGGGGGCCGGCGCGAGTATCCCCGAAAACGCAGCCGCGGCAAAGTCCCGCGGGTGGTCACGCCATGACGATCTCGGGGCCGCCGGCCTCGACGACGGGGCCGCCGGTGATAAAGCGCCGGTGCCCGGAGACGGGCCGTTCGGCGGGCCCGAGATCACCGTCAGCCGGCACGGCTCCGATCCCCGACCGCGCTCTCCCGTCACCGTCGGGGCGGGACCGCATTGGCGGGATCATTGCCATAATGGAGAATTAACCATAATTCGCTTAAGGTTCAGAAATCACGCGGGTGTTGAAATTCCAGATGGACAGTGGCGCCCGGGTTGCCGGCTTTGTGCCAGATCGGATACGAGGGGACCGCAATGTCCGAATTCATGGATGGACATACCCGCAAACGGATCGAGGGAATCGTCCGCTTGGTCAAGCGCAAGCGCAAGGGTGCACGGGGGCGCCTCGCCCAAGATTTCGTCCGCGCCTACTTCGCACGATTGCCGATGGACGACATTGCCGACCTCGAAGACGAGGATCTCGCCGGGCAGGCCCTGGCGTTCCTCGATTTCGCCCGCAACCGCAAAGTCGGCCGGGCGTTGGTGCGCGTCTTTAATCCGGATCGGAAGAAGGACGGCTGGGAGTCGGACCGCAGCGCCGTCGAGATCGTCAACGACAATATGCCGTTCCTCGTCGATTCCGTTACTGCGGCGCTGAACACCCGCGGCTTTGGGGTGCGGCTCCTGATCCATCCCGTCTTGGGGGTGAAGCGAACCGAAAAGGGGGTGCTGTCGCAGATTGCCAACGACAACCCCGACAACATTCCGGAATCCTTCATCCATGTCGGCCTCGATCGCCATGCCACGGGCCGCGAGATGTCCGAACTCAAGCGCGCGTTGGAGGTCGTGCTGCGCGACGTCCGTCTTGCGGTCAAGGACTGGACGCCTATGCGCGGGTGTCTCGGCGAGGTCATCCGCGATTTTCCCGTGTCGCTTCAGGGCGTCAGCAGCGAAGAGCTGGAGGAGGTCAGGGCTTTCCTGCGTTGGCTGGATGACGATCACTTCACCTTTCTCGGCTACCGCCGCTACAACTTCGCCAAAGCCGCGACCGCGGCCGAAGCCATCGTGCCGGGCTCGGGGCTCGGCATCCTCAGAGATCCCAAGACACGGGTGTTCCAGACCGACGACAGGCGGCTGTCGCCCAAGGCCCGCCGGGCGCTCGAGCAATCCGGTTTGGTCACGATTTCCAAGGGCAATCGGCGTTCCAACGTGCATCGCGCGGTGCATATGGACACCATCGGGATCAAGATCTTCGACAGCCGTGGCAAGCCCATCGGCGAGCATCGATTCGTCGGCCTGTTTACCTCCCACGCCTACAGCCTGAGCCCGCGATTCATCCCCCTCCTGCGCCGCAAGATCGATCGCGTGGTGACCAATGCCGGCCTCGACCGCGCCAGCCACGACGGCAAGGCCTTGCTGCACGTCCTCGAGACCTATCCCCGCGACGAATTGTTCCAGATCTCCGAAGACGACCTGATGGAGACGGCCCTGGGTATCTTGCACCTCCAGGAACGGCAGCGGACGGCGCTGTTCGTGCGTCGCGACCCGCTGGAGAGGTATATCTCGTGCCTGGTATTCACACCCAAGGACGGGTTCGGGACGCCGCTTCGCGAGAAGTTCGAGGAGATTTTGTGCCATGCCATGGACGGCACGATTTCCGCCTATTACACCTATATCGGCGACGAGCCCCTCGCCCGGGTTCATTTCATCGTCAAGACGGAGCCGGGAAAGACCCCGGACTTCGAATTGGAGGCGGTGGAGCGCGACCTCGCGGCGGCGGCGCGTTCGTGGACCGAAGACCTTCACGACATCCTGGTGCAAGCCCAAGGCGAAAGCCGGGGCCTGTCCCTGTTCAACCGTTACCAGCGTGCGTTCTCCGCCGCCTATAAGGACGAGTTCAGCGCCTCCCAGGCGGTCCTCGATATCGATCTGTCGGAGCAGGCCAGGGCCGATGGCGGCATGGCGCTCAACCTCTATCGCCATCAAGGCGACGGCGCCGAGGACCTGCACCTGAAGGTCTATCACGTGGGCGACGCCCTTCCCCTTTCCGACGTTTTGCCGATGCTCGAGAACATGGGTCTCAAGGTCATCTCCGAAATCCCCTTCGAGGTGGTGCCGGTCGGCAGGGAGAAGGTCTGGATCCATGATTTCGCGATGCGCCGCAACGGTCCCGGCGAGAGGGAAGATGGCGCGCGGTTCTCGGAGCTCAAGGAAAAATTCGAGGCCGCCTTCGTCCGCCTGTGGCGCGGGGAGATCGAAGACGACGGCTACAACCAGTTGGTCCTCGCCGAAGCCATGGACTGGCGCGAGGTGGTGCTGATTCGCGCCTATTCCAAATACCTGCGCCAAGCGCGGGCGCCGTTCTCCCAGGACTACATGATCGAAACCTTTGCCTGCAATCCCGGATTCGCCCGGCTCTTGGCCGATCTCTTCGCCGCCCGCTTCGATCCCGGCGACCGGGCAAAGGCCGAATCGCGCACGGTCACGCTGAGGGTCGCCTTCGAGGACGCCCTGGAGGCGGTTCAGAGTCTCGATGAGGACCGGATTCTCAGACGCTTCCTCAATCTGGTGATGGCGACCCTGCGCACCAACTACTATCAGGAGGACGAAAACGGCGATTTGAAGCCCTACGTCTCCCTGAAGCTGGACAGCGGCGATATCGACGAACTGCCGCTGCCCAGGCCGTGGCGCGAAATCTTCGTCTACTCGCCTCGGATCGAGGGCATCCATCTGCGCGGCGGCCCCGTCGCCCGGGGCGGCATCCGCTGGTCGGACCGGCGCGAGGACTTCCGAACCGAGATTCTCGGTCTGATGAAGGCGCAGATGGTCAAGAATCCGGTGATCGTCCCGGTCGGCGCCAAGGGCGGCTTCGTGGTCAAGCGGCCGCCCGCGGAAGGCGGTCGCGAGGCGTTCCTTGCCGAGGGCATCGAGTGCTACAAGACCTTGATGCGGGGTCTGCTCGATATCACCGATAATCGCGACGGAGACCGCATCATCGCCCCTCGCCAAGTGGTGCGGGAGGACGGTGACGATCCCTACCTGGTGGTCGCCGCCGACAAGGGCACGGCGACCTTTTCCGACATCGCCAATGGGGTGGCCCGAGATTACGGGTTTTGGCTCGATGACGCCTTCGCCTCCGGCGGGTCGGTCGGCTACGACCACAAGAAGATGGGGATCACCGCGCGTGGCGCGTGGGAATCGGTGAAGCGGCATTTCCG
>JAWWBR010000052.1:0-22393 GCA_033720855.1 Alphaproteobacteria bacterium | reverse complement strand
CCCGGTCAGGTCCGCGATCCAGAGCTCGAGCTGCTCTGGCGGGGCGATGGCCCATGCGCCCAAGGCGGCGCGGACCCGGTTGGCCATTGCCGCCGCGGCGGCACGGGGGAAGGTCAGGCACTGGGTCCGCTGGGGCGGGGTGCCGCCGAGAAGAAGGCTCAACACCCGGTCCGTCAGGACCTTGGTCTTGCCGGTGCCGGCCGAGGCCCCGACCCAGACCGAGGCCATGGTATCGGCGGCCGTGCGCTGTTCGAACCGGGCGCTGTCGGCAGGCGACGGTTGCGGGCCGCGGGCCACCGGCCTATCCCTCCCCGCCATCGTCCGCGGTGGCCCATTCCTGGACCCGGGCGAGATGGGCGTAGTCGTCAAAACGGGGCACGCGCCCGGCGACCGCATGGGGGAGATACGGCCGGTCCGGGTCATCGAACGCGGCGATCAGGTCCCGAAGCCCTCTCAGGGCGGCCTCCGCCGCCTCTTCGGCGTCGACCGAAAAGGCCTTGTCCTCGCCCGCGGGATCGCCGCCGGTCAGGCGCCAATAGGCGAGCGCGGCGGTCCTGCGCGGGCCGAGGTCGGCAAATCCGCCGGCGCCGGCGATCGCCGCCAGCAGCGGCAGTTGCGGCGCGAAGCCGAGAGCCTGATCCTTTTTGGTGGGAATGACCCCTGTCTTGTAATCGATGATGGCCACCGCGTCGCCGCCCTCGATGGCATCGATGCGGTCGGCGATCCCGGTCAGGGTGAAGGTGCCCCCCGGCGCCTCGAAGGACAGCGTCCCGCGGCATTCCGCGGCGAGCTGGCTGAGGCCGGGCCGCCGTTCGATTTCCCGTTCCGCGACCCAGCGCGCGATGCGCGTGAACCGCGGCCACCAAAAAGCGTAAAGGCCTGGCGTCGCCGCTATGGGATGGAAGACCTTGCGGCCGATCTCGACGATCCCCGCGGTGACGGCATCGACATCCCGACCGGGCAGCTGCCCCGCGTTTTCCTCGAAGAACTTCTGCAGCACCTTGTGGACGATGATTCCCCGCTCGGCGGCGCCGGCGTCGGCATCGATGTCGTCGAGCGGCTCAAGGCCCAGCACCCGCTTGGCGTAGACCGCATAGGGGTTGATCTGCAGGGTCTCGATTTCGGTCACCGAGAGCGTGCGCGGGCGCACGGCCACCGGCGGCCTCGGCGCCGGCCGGCGCAGAACCAGGCCGGGCCCGGGGGCCGGCCCGTCCCGCCGCGCCGCCGCCCGCCGCCACGCCTCACCGCGGGCCTTGAGGGCGGCGAATCGCTCGGTGCCGATGGTGTTCTCGAGCTGGGCCAGCCATCGCGATGGAACCGTCGGCGTGCCGCCCTCGCGTTCGGCGCGGGTCAACATCACCTCGCCCGCCGAGAAGGCCTGGGCGAAATCGTGGGCGGCAAGGCCGATCCTGCGCTCCTGCAGCGGCAAACCGAGCGCTTCCCGCATGGGACGGCTCAACCACGGGTCGGCGCCCGGGTCGGGCGGCCAGGTGCCCTCGTTGAGGCCGCCCAGGATCATCACGTCGGCATGTTGCAGGCGCGCCTCCAGTGGTCCCCAGATGAATAGGCGGGGATGGCGGCCCCAATGCGGCCGCACCACGCGCCCGGCCATCAGCGCCGCCAACAGGGCCGGGTAGCGCTTGCCCGGGAACGGTGGAAGCGTGCCGCCGGCCTCGAGGATCTCCGCCGCAAAGCTCCCCAGGGCCTCCCCGTCATCGCCCTGCCAAAGCCGATCCGCCCCGGATTGGGACTCGCTCGCGGCAAGCGCCTCGGCAGCGCCGATATGGGCGCGCACGATATCGGCAAGGGCGCCGTCGGATGCCGTCATGGCCGCGGCCAGGGGCGCCATAGTCTCTGCCAGTCCGCGGCTCCACGCCATAAGCCCTTGGAGAGCGTCCCGCTCCTCGGGCGGTGCGGTCTCCATGGCCGCGGCAAGGCGCTGGCTGAGCCCTTCCAATCCCGGCGCCGGGCGCGGACCCCGCAATATCCTCGTCTCCAGGGTCCGGACGGCGTCCCTGAACCGGGCCGGATCCATACCGCCGGCGGCCAGGGGATGCTTGAGGCAGGCAAGCAGCGGGATCGGCGCGAACGCCTCATCCACCATGTCGGCGACGAGGCGGAAGAAGGATCCCGCCTCGGTGCCGGCGAGCGGCGTCCCCGCGGAGTCGTCGACCGCGATCTGCCAACGGCGCAGCCGCGCGGCGACCCGGCGGGCAAGTGCGCGGTCCGGCGTGACCAGCGCGGCGGTCCGGCCCGCGTCCTCGAGCGCGCCGCGCATCCGCAAGGCGATGACCGCGGCCTCGTCGGCGGGCGACGGGCAGGCGACGACGCTGACCCCGTCGAGGGCGGCCTCGGGCGTGGCGGGGTTCGGCCGCGGCTCCGGATCCATGGCCACGGACAGGATTTCGGCGCGATCGGACGACGCGATGGGCGCCACGCCGTGGGGCCAGTCCGCATTGAAGGGCCGAACGTCGTCTCGGCGCGCGCCCATATGGGCAAGCAATCGGGCAAATCCGTATTGCGGGTGACTTTGGGGAAGATCCTTCCAGGCCGGCTCGGGGAGCGTGCGATCCAAGCCCGGCAGTACAACCGCACCGCGATCGAGGCGCGCAACCACGGCAAGCAGGTCGGCGGTGGCCGGGATCGATCCGGTGGAGCCCGCCGCCAGCACCCAGCCATCGGGAGGCGCCGCTTGCCACGCCGCGCCCTGGGCCTCGAGCAGGCGGTTGCGGCGCTCGGCCGGGCCGATGGCCCCCTCTTCCGCCAGGGCCCGGGGCCAGAACTCGCTGACGATCCTGAGGAATTCGAGGGTCGCCTGCCAATGCGCGGAAAACCGCTCGGGCACGAGATCCCGAAGCCCCTCGAAGCCCAATCTCTCGGTCTCCATCTGGTCGAGAAACCTGGCCAGTTCGGCGGCGAGTTCGGCCGCCTGTCCGGCGTCGGGCGGGGTCGACCAGCTGCGCGTCCCGAAGCTCATCACCAGCCGCGTCAGAATGAGCTGCCGGCGCAGGCCGCCGATCACCGGGGGAAGCGCGTCGCCGCCCTCGACACCGACCGAACCGGCGTCGCCTGCCGCGCCCTCTCCCAGGAATAGAAGTTCGTCCTCGTCGAGGTCCCCCAAGGGCATCATCCGCGGCAACAGGAGCGGCATCCCGCCCGAGGTCCGGAGGAACGCCTCGCGCAGCGACCGTACGGCCCTGCGGGTCGGCAACAGCACCGTCACGCGGGCCAACGCCAAGGGATCGCCATCATGGTCTTCGTTGACGCGCCAGATCAGGCCCCGGGCCAAGGTATCGACGAAGGGCAGCCCGGGGTCGATGGTATAGATGCGGGGGACCGGGCCGCTCATGTCTCGCCCGCCGGCGGTATCCGGGCCAGGGCGGCCTGGGCCAGCTCGAGCCCGGCCGGGGTGCCGATATGGAACCAGCGCCCGTCATGCTCGACGCCGAACAGCCGGTTGGCGGCGATGGCGCGATCGTAGAGCAGGTTCAGGGAAAAGGCGCCATCGGGACAGCCGTCAAACAGGCGCGGGGCAAGGATCTGCAACCCGGTGAAGACATAGGGCGCGGTCCAGCCTTCTCCCCGCCGTGCCAGCCGGCCGGAGTCGTCGACCGAGAAATCGCCCGGCCCATCGTAGCCGACGGCACGGGAGCGCGGCACCATGAGGAGAAGCGCATCCATCCGGGCGGCATCGAACGCCGCCGCCAGGCGCGCCAAGGCGGCACCGGCGGGCCCCTCGTCCCAGAGGATATCGGCGTTGACGACGAAGAAGGGATCGGGCCCCAGTGCGGGCAGCGCCCGGGCAACACCGCCGCCGGTATCGAGCAGGTGCTCCTCGTGGGACAGCTCGCAATGGGGCATGGTGCGCCCGGCGAGGTGGGCCTCGATCATCGGTGCGAGGTAATGGGTATTGACGACGCATCGCTCGACGCCGGCGTCGAGAAGGGCATCCAGCGCCCGATCCAGGATGGTGCGTCCCGCCACCTCGACCAGGGGCTTGGGCAGCGCATCGGTGATGGGCCTGAGCCGGGTGCCCAGGCCCGCCGCCAACACCATCGCCACCCGGGGGCTTGAGCCGCTCATGTCCGACCGCCTTGGCCGCCCGGCACCTCGCGCCGGTTTTGCGGCACGGCGTCATCGAACCAGGCCTTGAGGGCGGCCAGCGCGGGATGCGCGAGATCGCGCTCGAGCAGGCGCCAGACCCTGGGGATATGGGTGAGGTAAACCGGCTTCCCATCGCGCTTCCACAGGCGCGTGAAGATACCGATGATCTTGGCGTTGCGTCCGGCCGACAACACGGCCGCCGCGGTGTCGAAGGCGTCGCGGTCGAGGGCGGGACACTGCGCGAAATAGCGCGCCCGGGCGCGTTCGCCGATCCCCGGGCCGAGGTCCCGCCGGGCATCGGCGATGAGCGACACCACGTCATAGGCCACGGGTCCGCGAACCGCGTCCTGAAAATCGAGCAAGCCGCAGGCGGCGATGCCCGAGCGGCCGGGAATCCGCATCAGGTTGTCGACGTGATAATCGCGCAGAACCAGGGTCTCCGGCACATCGCGGGCCGCCGGCAGGGCCTCGCGCCAGAGACCGAGATAGGCCGTGCGAAGATCGGGTGGCGTCGGCATCCCGAGCACGGCGGGCATGTACCAATCGGTGAACAGCGCCGCCTCTTCGAGCAGGCGCACATCGTCGTAAGCGGGGATCCATGGGGGTGCCGCATCCGCCGGGGCGATCCCGTGCAGCGCCGCCAAGACATCCACCGCCAGGTCGTAGAGCGCCGCCTCGTCCCCGCCCTCGGCCAGTACCCGGGTGAAGGTGTCGTCGCCGAAATCCTCGATCACGGCGAGGCCCGCCCGTTCGTCGGCGGCGAACACGTCCGGCGCACTGAAGCCAAAGCCGCGGAGGTGACGGGAAACCGCCAGCCACGGCCCAATATCCTCCTTGTCCGGCGGCGCATCCATCAGCAGGGCGGGTCGCGGACCGCCGCTGATCCGCGCATAGCGCCGGAAGGACGCATCGGCATCCAGGTAGGCGTAGCGCGCGCCGGCAAATCCCGCACGCCGGAGAAGATCGCCGATCGCCTCGTTTCGCGAGACCCCCGCCGCCGCGGGAGAGGCGCCGTCTTCGCTCATGCCGCGGCCTGTCCCAGGACCCGCTCGAGCGCCGCCCCGCGCCGGCCGTGGCCCCGGATCAGTGCCCGGCGCGCCCCGTCGCCCGCGCGTTCGAGGCGCACCTCGAGCCATTCGCCCGGCATCAGGTCGCCCAGGCGTTCCGGCCATTCGATCAGGGATATGGCATCGGCGAAGGCCTCCTCGATCGCCAGTTCCACGGCATCGGCGGGACGGTCGAGGCGATAGAGATCGAAATGCCAGATCGGCGTGCCGCCGGTCTCATAGACCTGAACCAGGGTAAAGGTGGGGCTTGGAACCTCGCCCACCGGCGGCGCGCCTGCGAACTTTGCGGCGGCGGTGATGACCGCCCGGGCCAGGGTGGTCTTGCCCGCGCCCAGAGGCCCGGCCAAGCCGACGACGTCGCCCGCGTGAAGTTCTCGCGCCAGGCACCCGGCGAAAGCTTCCGTCGCTTCGATGTCGGCAAGCGGAAGTTCGATCATGGTCGGCTAAGGCGTTGTCCCATTTTGTCGTTTGTAGCCCCGGCCGGGCGGCCCAGACAAGCCCGAAGGGGTTGCAGACCCGGCCGGGCGCAGTATCTTAGAGCCCGCCCGCAATGGGACGGAGAACGAGGCCGTGGCCAGTGCCAATGAATCTGCCGATGGGACGGAGGTCCAGGACACCGACATCGCCGTGATCGGCGCCGGACCGGTCGGCCTGTTCGCCGTCTTCCAGTGCGGCATGCTCAACATGAAATGCCACGTCATCGACGTGCTGGGCGCCGAGGGCGGGCAATGCACGGCGCTTTACCCCGAGAAACCGATTTACGACATTCCCGCCTGGCCCGAAATCTCGGCCCAGGGGCTGATCGAAAAACTGCTCGAGCAGGCCGCCCCCTTCAAACCCGTCTACCACTTGGGCGAGCGCGTGGAGACCGTCGACGACGATGGCGACGGCTTCCTCTTGACCACATCCGGAGCCACGCGCATCAGGGCCCGGGCCGTCATGGTGGCGGGGGGAGTCGGCGCCTTCGGGCCCAACCGGCCGCCGCTCAAGGGCCTCAAGGCGTTCGAGGGAAAGAGCGTTCATTACCTGGTGGCACGGCGAGAGGACTTCCGTGACAAGCGCATCGTCATCGCCGGCGGCGGCGATTCCGCCGTGGACTGGGCCAATTCCCTGGCCGAGCTCGCCCGACACATCTACGTCGTGCATCGGCGCGACAAATTCCGGGCGGCGCCCGAGAGCGTCGAACGCATGCGCGCACTGGCCGCGGACGGGCGTATCGAACTGGTGGTCCCGTTCCAGCTTGCGGGACTGGAAGGCGTGGACGGGTGGATCTCGGCGGTCGGCGTGCGCGCCATGTCCGGAGAGGAGAGGCGGCTCGAGGCCGATGTTCTGCTTCCCTTTTTCGGCCTCGCCACCAATCTCGGACCGATCGCCCAATGGGGGCTTGATCTCGAACACAACCACATTCGGACCGACCCGGAGACCATGGAAAGCTCCCGCCCCGGCCTCTTCTGCATCGGCGATATCGCCGCCTATCCGGGCAAGCTCAAGTTGATCCTGACCGGTTTCGCGGAGGCCGCGACCGCGGCCCACGCCGCCTTTTCCCGCGTCCATCCCGATCAAGCCCTTCATTTCGAATATTCCACCACCAAGGGCCTGCCCGGAGGCGACTGAACGGGTCACTCGGCCGGGCGCTCGCCCTCGCTGACGGGGATATCGAAGGACACCGTCGTGCCTTCGCCGGGGACCGAGGCCAGGTGCAGATGGCCGCCGTGAAGCTCGACGAAGCTTTTCACCAAGGCGAGCCCGAGGCCGAGCCCCTTGCCCCTGGCCGAACCGCCCTGTCCGGTTTCGAAACGGCCGAGGACGCGCTCGATATCCTCTTCCGGAATGCCCGGTCCACTGTCGGCGACGGAAAAGCCGACGGTACCGTCGGCGCGGTGCACCGTCAGGGAAATACGGCCGCCTTCGGGCGTATGGGTGATGGCATTGGTCAGCAGGTTGAACAGGACCTGCTTGAGGCGCCGTTCGTCGCCGTCAAGGGTGCCGATGTCGGCGGGGCAATCGAGCTTGAGGTCGACGCCGTGTTTTTGCGACCGCACGAGATCGACAACCGCTTCCATCATCCCCGGAATGTCCACCGAACTGCGTTCCAACACCAGCCGCCCCGCGTCGATCAAGGCAAGGTCGAGGATGTTGTCGATCAGCGACAGGAGAAGCCTCGAAGCTTGCAGGATGTTCTCGGCGTATCCCTGCTGGCGCTCGTTGAGCGCCCCGAAATACTGGTTCGACAGGATTTCCGTGAAGCCGATGATGCTGTTGAGCGGCGTGCGCAGCTCATAGGAGACGTTGGTGATGAATTCGGATTTCAGGCGGTCGGCCGTCAGCAGGGCCTCGTTGCGTTCGGCCAGGGCGCGCTGGACGGAAACCGTGTCGGTCACGTCGATATAGCTGAACATCACGGCGCCGTCGGGCAGCGGCACCGCGGCGTAATCGAGGACGGAGCCGTCACTGCGCTCGAAACGTCCGCTGCGCGGTTGACGATCCATCGCCCCGGCCAGAATCTTGTCCCGGAAGCTCTCCCAGGGCCCGTCATAAACGAACAGGTCCCGCGTCGCCTCGATGATGTCGGCGAGCCGCGGCTCGCCCTTCAGCGACGCGGCGTCGAGCTTCCAGATGCGCGCGTAACCGGGATTGGAGAGGCGGATCCGGCCGTCGGACCCGAACACCACGACGCCCTCGTGCAGGTTGTCCAAGGTTTCCGACTGCACGTCGATCAGCGTGTTGTAGGAGCGTTCCAGGGTCAGCCTGTCGGTGACATCTTCGAATGTCATCAACAGCCCGCCCAGAGGATGGGTGTTGGTCACCGTCCTGAGGACGCGTTCGTCGGGCAGGTAGAGGAGTTCCTCGCGGGGTTCGATCAAGGTGGTGTAGAGCTCCATCACCTCGCGCTTGAATTCCTGGAAATCGGGCTGGTCCGGATACAACCGACGGGCGCGCAGGTCCTCGAGGATTTCCCCATGGGTCGGTTGCGTCATCAGCCAACTGTCGTCCAGCTCCCACATCCGGGCGAAGGCGGTATTGGCGAACTGCAGCTTGGTGTCGGGGCCGAAGATGACGATGCCGGTGCCCAAGCTTTCGAGAACCTCGCCATGGGCCATCATGTGCCGCGAGAGATCGGCGCGCGCCTCTTCCGCATCCGTCCGGTCGATCGCCATCCCCATCATCTGCCAGGAACCGCCCGCCGTCCCGATCGGTAGCTCGGTGATTTCCATCAGCCGGCGCTTTCCGCCGGCGACGACATGGGCCGACCTGGTGACCGCGGCGTTGTCCTTGCGCGCCTCTTCGGCAAGCCCCCGTCCCCATCCCGTGGGGCCGCCGGCGATTTCGGCTCCCGCCGCGACCGCGGCGGCGGGCGACGCCGCCTCGACCGCGGCGGCATATGCCCGGTTGCAATAGACAAGCTCCAGCTCCTTGCCCCGCACCCAGACGGGAATCCCCAGAGGGTCCAGCACGTTGCGGTAATCGGCGTTCTGAGCAATCAGAATCTCGCCGCGGTCACGCAGGTCCGCGAGTTGCCGCTGCCAATCGCTCACATCGCGGAACCACACGACATCCATCGCCGGAAGCTCCTCGGTGGCGTCGCAGCGGACGCCACGCGCCTCGAAGGTGGCGGAACCGGAGGCGCCCTGGAGGGACAAAGTGAACGGGCTGCCGGTCCGCCGCAAGGCGGCGACATTGTCCCGCAGGTCCCCGGCGCAGCCCGGAGCGAAAGCCTCGGTCACCGCGTCGAAGGTGCTGAAGTCTTGATCCGCGGGACCGAGAAGCGCGGCCAGGCCATCGCCGCAAATCCCCGGATCGTCGGCGGCGCCGCCGGGCCAGCACCAGTAGCTCTCCGCCCCGCCTCGGGTCGCCGCGCCCAGCACCGCCGCCCGGGCCATCATGCGTTCCCGCGCGCCGCGCTCCCGCGTTCGCGCCCGGATCAGCCGCACGGTCACAACCGCCAGGCCCGCGAGCGCCGCGATGAGGACCGCGCCCGCGATCTGCAGGTTCAGAATGTCGCCGCTATCGGCGCCGAAGAATGGGATCGGCAGGGCCGCCGCCGCCGGGCCCGTGGACGGCCACGGGGTCTTGGTTCCGGCCTCGCGCGTCGGCCCCGGCCGGGGCGCCTTTCGCCGGCGGAAGAATTCCCGGTGCAACACGGCGGCAGTGTATGCCCCTCGTTGCATGCTCACAAGCGGTTGGCCGCATCACCGCCCGGCGTGGGGCGGAAAAACGCGGAAACCGCGTTTGCGGCGCTCAGTAACGGTAGTGTTCGGGCTTGAAGGGACCGTCGACGGGCACGCTGATGTAGTCCGCCTGCTCCTGGGTCAACTGGGTCAGTCGCACGCCGACGTGGTCCAAATGCAGTCGCGCCACCTTTTCATCCAGGTGTTTGGGGAGGAAATACACCTCGTTGCCGTAATCGTCGTGGTTCTGCCACAACTCGATCTGGGCGATCACCTGGTTGGTAAAGGAGAAGCTCATGACGAAGCTGGGATGGCCGGTGGCGCATCCCAGGTTCACCAACCGTCCCTCGGCGAGAACGATCAGGCGCTTGCCGTCGGGGAACGTGACTTCGTGTACCTGGGGCTTGATCTCGTCCCAGGCCATATTGCGCAGGGCGCTGATCTGGATCTCGCTATCGAAATGGCCGATATTGCAGACGATGGCGCGATCCTTCATGGCCCTCAAGTGGTCGATGGTGACGACATCGATATTGCCGGTGGCGGTGACGAAGATGTCGCCCAGCGGCGCCGCCTCGTCCATGGTCTTGACCTCGAACCCCTCCATCGCCGCCTGAAGGGCGCAGATCGGATCGATCTCGGTGACGATGACGCGCGCGCCTTGGCCGGCGAGGGCCGCCGCGCATCCCTTGCCGACATCGCCATAGCCCGCCACGACGGCGGTCTTGCCGCCCAGCATCACATCTGTGGCCCGCTTGATGCCGTCGATGAGGCTCTCCCTACAGCCATAGAGGTTGTCGAATTTCGACTTGGTGACCGAGTCGTTGACGTTGATCGCCGGCGACAGCAGCTCGCCGTTCTTTTGCATCTCGAACAGGCGAATGACGCCGGTCGTCGTTTCCTCGGAAATACCCTTCACGTCCGACATCAGCTCGGGGTGAGAATCGTGCATGATCTTGGTGAGGTCGCCGCCGTCATCGAGGATCATGTTGGGCCGCCAGCCGTCGGGCCCCTCGATGGTCTGCTCGATACACCAAATGAATTCTTCCTCGGTCTCGCCCTTCCAGGCGAAGACGGGGATCCCGGCGGCGGCGATGGCCGCGGCGGCCTGATCCTGGGTGGAAAAGATATTGCACGAACTCCAGCGCACCTCGGCGCCAAGGTGGATCAGGGTTTCGATCAGCACGGCGGTCTGGATGGTCATATGGAGGCAACCCGCGATGCGCGCGCCGGCCAGCGGCTGCTTCGCGCCGTATTCTTCGCGCAACGCCATCAGCCCCGGCATCTCCGTCTCGGCGATGGAGATTTCCTTGCGGCCCCACTCGGCCAGGCTCATGTCGGCCACCTTGAAATCGCCGCTGCCGTTTCGAACTTCTGTATCTGCGCTCACTGCTTATCTCCTTGCGCGAATAACGGCGCCAAAAGCCGCAAAGGGGCCATACTGGCCCCAGCCCTTTAACAAAACATAAAGAAATGCTTATATTTTGATAAGCGCCGTGATGCAAGGAAAAAACCGCCCCGCGATGGCGCCGCGCTGCCCAACCGACGGGACCGTGTTACGGGTCCTCGAAACCGCTTTCGACGAAGCGGGCAAGCCCGTCGAGCGCACCTTCCGCATCCGCGCCCCGGGCGAAGATCTCCAGTGCCGTCCCCGATGCCGCGGCCAGCATCATGAGGCCCATGATCGAAAGTGCCGACACCCTGCCGCTGCGGTTTGCGACCTCGATCTCGGCGTCAAACGTCGAGGCCAGCTTGACGAAGCGCGCCGCCGGCCGGGCATGGAGGCCGAGTTTTCCCCGAATGATCACGCGCCGGGAGCGCCAGGAACCGTGGTTGGGCGCCGGCGTATCGGTGCCATCACTCGTCATCTGGAGGATTGAGAAAGCTGGAGGCGACATTGATGTATTTTCGTCCCGCCTCCTGAACCTGGATGACGGCATCCTCAAGCGGCGCAGTGTCGCGAACCGAGGCGAACTTGATGAGCATCGGCAGATTGACGCCGGCGATGACCTCGACCGAGTCCAAGCCCATCGCCGAAAGCGCAAGGTTGGACGGCGTGCCGCCAAACATGTCGGTCATGACGATGACGCCCTGACCGGTCCCGACCCCGGCGATGGCCTCCAAGATATCGGCCCGGCGCGCTTCCATGTCCTCGTCGGGCTCGATCGAGATGGTGACGACGTTGTCTTGATCGCCGACGATATGTTCCAGCGCCGCGAGCAGGGCCGCCCCCACCGCGCCATGGGTGACCAGGACGAGGCCTATTCCGGGCCCATCTTCTTGCCCTGCAGCCTCGGGCGCCTTGTCGTCACCGTTCATCGCTCTTCACTCCTCGGACGCCAGAACCGGCGGAATATCGGCGTCGCGATGACTGACCTCGACGCTGAGCGGAAGGTCCTTGAGCCATGCACCGAGGCGCTCGGCGACGTAAACCGAGCGATGGCGGCCGCCGGTGCAGCCCACGGCGATGGTGAGATAGCTTTTTCCTTCCTTGATATAGCCAGGGATCAGCACCTCCATCAGGCCTGTCAGCGCGGTGAAAAAGGGCTCGAACTGCGGGTCGTTGGCGATGTAGTCGCCGACCTCGGGATCGCGGCCGCTTTTCTCGCGGAGCACGGTATCGTAGTGGGGATTGGCGAGAAAACGGACATCGAATACGAGATCGGCCTCTCGGGGGACGCCGCTGCGATAGGAAAAGGAGGTTACGAACGCAGCCGGGCGCTTCTCTTCGACCCCGTCGAAATGGCCGATCAACATACGCCGCAATTCGGCGGGCGTCAGATCCGTGGTGTCGATAATGAGATCCGCACGCTGCCGGAGAGGCTCGAGCAGCTGCCTTTCGCGGGCAATGCCATCGCTGACGGGACGGTCGGTGGCAAGGGGATGGGGTCGGCGGGTTTCGGTAAACCGCCGCTGCAACACCTCATCGGAGGAATCGAGGAAGACCAGACGTACCTCGGTCTCTCCGCCTGAACTCATGCGGTCGATCTCGGCCAGCACGGTGCCAACACCGAAATCCCGCGTCCGGATATCCACGCCAACGGCGAGATCGCGGCGCAACCCGGGGGCCCGCGCGGTGAGATGGCCGAGGAGCGCCAGCGGCATGTTGTCGACCGCGTCGAAGCCGATATCCTCGAAGGTCTTGAGTGCCGACGACCGCCCGGCCCCGGACAGTCCGGTCACCAGCACCAGCCGGCCGCGGCACCGGGCCGTGCCGTCGCCCATTACACCCATTGTCGTCTATTCCGGCTGGTCATGGATGCGGGCCCGCTCCTCGGCGGCTCTGGGCGGCCGCGCGTCATGGCACCCGCATTATAGCCCCGGGGCCCCGACCCGCGGCAAGACGCAGCTTTGCCGCCGCCGAAGTTTCGAACGGATCGAGGCCAAGAAGCGGAATCCGCGTGCCGAGAAGTGTCTCCGTCCTCGGCGCCGGCAGCCGGTCGATCTCCGCGACCGGCGCCAGATCGACCACCAGCCGGAGAACCGCGCTCTCGACAATGTGCTGGGGGCCGAGGCGCGCCAGTCCAACGCCGGAGACCTCCAGCAGACCCTTGATGGTGTCGGGCGCGGACGCGATCAGATGCCCTTCGCCGAGGCGCAGGCGCACTTGATCGTCGGCGACCAATCGCGCCCCCTCGTCGATCATGCGCAGGGCAAGATCCGACTTGCCCGCCCCGGACGCGCCGCGGATCAAGACCCCGGCCTCGGCGATGGCGATGCAGGTGCCGTGAACCGTGCACGCGGTCGCCCGATCACCCATTTCTCACCGCGGGAAGCGAGACGGTGAACCGGGCGCCCACGACCCGGCCGTCGCGTTCGATATTTTCGGCCCAGATTCGGCCGTGGTGAGCGGTCACGATCTGCTTGGAAATCGACAGCCCCAAGCCCGAATGGGTGCCGAATTTTTCGCCTTCAGGCCGCTCCGTGTAGAAACGCTCGAACACCGCATCGAATTTGCCCGCAGGCAGGCCCGGCCCCTGGTCCTCCACGGCGATGCGGACATGGGCCCCGCGCCGCGCCGCGGTCAGGCGAATGGTGCCGCCCGGCGGCGAAAATGACACCGCATTGGAAATCAGGTTGCGCAACACTTGGGCGATGCGATCCTCCATGCCGACCACGCGGAGCACCTCGTCCTCGGGCATCTCCAGGCGAAATTCCGGGGCCTCGGGCCCGCGCCCTTCGACGGCGATTCGCTCGACCTCGACCAGGGTGGTGAGCAACCCCTTGACGTCGATCGTGGAGAGGTCGGCGCGGGAGAGTTCCGCATCCAGCCGCGAGGCGTCGGAAATGTCCGAGATCAGCCGATCCAGTCTCTGGACATCGTCGAGGATGATGGCCATCAGGCGCTGTTGCTGCTGGGGATCGTCCAGACGCGCGGCGGTCTCCACGGCGCTGCGCAGACTGGTCAGGGGGTTCTTGATCTCATGGGCGACATCGGCGGCAAACCGTTCGATCGCTTCCATGCGGCTCCACAAGGCCTCGGTCATTTCCCGGAGCGCCGCCGACAGGTCGCCGATTTCGTCGCCCCTTTTGGTGAAGTCGGGAATTTCCGTCTCTCCGGCGCGCCCGAAGCGGACCCGGTCGGCGGCGCCGGCCAACCTGCGCACCGGTCGGGCGATGGTTCCGGCAAGCCAGAGTGAGAGAAGAACGGTGACGAAGATGAGCCCGGCGAACACGGTCAGAATCTCGAGACGCACGCTGCGGAGGCTCATCTCGATGCCCTCCTCGTCCACCGACAGCATCAAGGCGCCCAGCACCTGCTTGTAGCGCTGGACGGGAACCGCGACCACCATGACCAGGCGGCCGTCTTCGTCGACCAGAACCTCGCGGCCGACCTCACCGATCAGCGCCATCTTGGTGACCGCGTAATTCTCCGCGCGCGGCTCGGCGTGTTCGATATAGAGCGGATAGCTGCGGCGGGCGGGAAACTGGCGGACGATCCAGTCATAGAGATCCACCACCATCCCCAGGATGCCTGAGCTCTGCGGAGGGGGCGGCAACTCCGTGACCTGAACCTTGCCTCCGGCGGTGCCGTAATAGCGCGAATCGGCGATGAGGTCGCCATTGGCGGCGAAAAGACGGGCGCGCAATCCCGCCGGCGCGGCCAGCCTGCGCACCATCGGCCGCGCCTGAGCGGTAAGGAAATCCCGCCCCGCATTGGGGCTCGTGGTCACCGCCGCCTCGCCCAGGGCGGCGGCGAATATGCCGCCCTGGGTGGCGAGAGAATCCAACTGATCGCGGATCAGGCTCTGCTTGTAACGGTCGAGGTACAGGAGGCCGGCGGCGAAAATCACTAGCCCCAGCAGGTTCACCGCAAGGACGCGCCAAGTGAGGGAGCGAAATCGCGCCGGCCGCTCGGCCGCGGACGAGGCCAGCTGCGTGCCCGTCCTGGCCGCCTGGCCGCGGTCCCGCGCCCGCCGTCGTGCGGAAGGCTTCTTGCGGGCACCGCGTTTGCTCCCCGAGTCGGTTGTTTCGACCGCCATTCTATCCGGCTGCTTTCCGCCGCGCGCCGCGCCTTCCGGGTGCCCTCCGCCGCTTCCGGTCAGGATTCGCGGTAACGATAGCCCAGACCGTATAGGGTTTCTATCTGCGCGAACTCGGGATCCACCGCCTTGAACTTGCGCCGCAAGCGCTTGATATGGCTGTCGATGGTGCGATCGTCGACATAGATGTGTTCGCCGTAAGCCGCGTCCATCAACTGATCGCGGTTCTTGACGTGCCCGGGCCGCTCCGCCAATGACCGGAGAATCAGAAATTCGGTCACCGTGAGCTGGACCGGTTCCGCGCGCCAGGTGCAGAGATGGCGCTGGGAATCGAGAACCAGATCGCTGCGGATGATCTTGCCTTCCCCGCTTTCGACGGCGTCGGTTTCGCCGTCTCCCTTGGGTTGCGCCGTGCCTGCCTCTGTGCGCCGGAGCAGCGCCCTGATGCGTTCCATCAACAGCCGCTGCGAAAAGGGCTTGCGGATGTAATCGTCGGCGCCCATGCGCAGGCCGAGGAGTTCATCCACCTCGTCATCCTTCGAGGTGAGGAAGATGACCGGCATCTGGGACGTGCGCCGGATACGATTGAGCAATTCCATCCCGTCCATGCGCGGCATCTTGATGTCGAGGATGGCGAGATCGGCGGGATGGTCGGCGAGGCCTTGCAAGGCCTTGGCGCCATCGGTGTAGGTGTCGACGTCGAAGCCCTCGGCTTCCAGGGACATCGAAACCGACGTCAGGATGTTTTGATCATCATCGACGAGAGCAATGGTCCGGGCCACTGATCATCCCCTTCTTCCTTGGGTCTTAGGCGAATGACACGTCTTGCCCCTAAACGATGCCATTGTGCACGATTTGCCGGGCCGTCCATAGGGAAACAGTGCTACGGAAGCGCCAAAATTGGGCCATTTGAGGGCAACTCCGGCCGGAAATGGCGCCTTCCAAGCGCATTTGATTGACTCCCAGGCACACTTTTTTATTATGCCCTCGCGGCCAGCCGTAGCGGAACAAGAACAGTCTTCGGGGTAAGGAACACCACATGCTCTATGTATTGGGGCTCGGCTTTCTCATCGGCATGAAACACGCCCTGGAAGCCGACCATGTCGCTGCCGTGGCGAGTTTGGCCTCCGGCGGCAAGTCGATCGGCGAGACCACCCGCATGGGTGTGGCCTGGGGGCTTGGCCATACCGCCACCCTGTTCCTCATCGGCACCGTGGTTCTGGCCATGGACTGGCTGGTGCCGGAAAACGTGGCGATGCTGCTCGAATTCGTGGTGGCGTTGATGCTGATCGGCCTGGGCATCGACGTGGTGGTGCGCATGCTGCGGCGCAAGGCCCATTTTCACACCCACCGCCACGGTGGCGCCCAGCATTTCCATGCCCACCGCCACGCCGAGGAATCTCATGAGGCGGCATCCGCCCATGCCCATGTCCACCCCCGTGGTCTCCCCCTCCGTGCCCTGCTGGTGGGGTCGGTTCACGGCCTGGCCGGGTCCGCCGCGTTGGTGCTGTTGACCCTCAGCACCATCAATTCGCTGTGGCTCGGCTTGGCCTACGTCTTGCTGTTCGGGTTCGGTTCGGTCGTCGGCATGGGTATCCTCTCCTGCGCCATCGCCCTGCCGCTGCGCTTCACCGCCCACCGCCTCACCTGGGCGTTCCGGGGCATGACCGTGATGATCGGCGGCGCCACCGTGGTGCTCGGCATGACCATCGCCTGGCGCATCGCCCAGGCACAGGGAGTCTTCGGCTAGCCCCCAAGGTCCGGCCGCCTCGGCGGGAGTTAGGTTGACAGCCAACCGCCACACGACTTGAATCGATCCTGGACTGGGCTTCGCAAGGCCCGGCGGGTCGAGCCTGGGGGTGAAGAGAATGGCGAAGACGGCGGACCACATCGGCATGCGTGCCAATACGATGGACGCGGCGTTCGGCCGCCGCCTTGCGGCCGGCGCGATAGCCACGCTGCTCGGTGTCTTCCTGTTGCTGGCGACCGGCTTCGCCCATTCCGAATTGCTTCACGACGCCGCCCATGACACCCGGCACGGGTTCACCTTTCCCTGCCACTGACGGTTCGGTCCGGTGATCGGACGCATCCTTTCGGCCGGCATCGTCGCGGGACTCATCGCCGGCGCTGTCGGCTTCGGCACGCAGATGCTGAAGGTCATCCCCCTCATCGAAAAGGCCGAGACGTACGAAACCGCGGCCCGGGCGCGGGCCCTGCTCAGGGACAAACCGGCGGGCGCCAAGGTCGTGGCGCTGCCGGCCAAGCCCGATCCCCTGATCCGTGCCGGGCTGACCCTGATCGCAAGCCTGCTCACGGGCGTCGGATTCGGATTGGTGCTGGCCGGCGCGATTGCGTTTTCCGGCCGCCGGCCGGGGGCGGCGGAGGGTTTGCTTTGGGGGGCCGGCGGGTATACGGCCTTTGTCCTGGCCCCGGCCCTGGTGCTGCCGCCGCATCTTCCGGGCATGGCCGAAGCCGACCTCGTGCTGCGCCAGATCTGGTGGCTCGCCGTCGCCGGCACCACGGCGCTGGGCCTGGCGCTTGCCGCCTTCGGCGCGCGGGGGAAGGTACGATTGCTGGGCATCGGCCTGCTGGCCCTGCCCTTCGTGCTGGCCGGCCCCGCCCCGGGCCAGGGGCAAGGGGCGCCGCTTCCGGCCGAGCTGGTGGCCGGATTCGTCGCCGCTTCGCTGGCCGCATCGGCGGCTTTCTGGGCCGTTCTCGGCATCGGTGTGAGCATGCTGATCCGCCGCTTGGAAGGGAAAGCCCGGGCCCCTTGAAGATCCGCCGGAAGAGGCCTCGGCGAATTAAAGAACGATTCGCATTTCGGGGGTGGCATCCCATGGGGCGAACCCGTATATAAGAGTTGCCCGAGGCCGTTTCGGGCAAAAACGGGAGAGAAGATTTGGAAGAGCGGGGAACCGTGCGGAGCAGCATCGGTCTGGATACCCACGGCATCAAGGGCGTACGGACAGCATATTGGAATTTGGCCGAACCGGTTTTGTATGAGGAATCCATTCGCCGCAGCGAAGGCCTTCTCGCGCCGGGCGGCGCATTGGTGGTGGAAACCGGCGAATATACCGGCCGGTCGCCCAAGGACAAATTCATCGTCGAGGAAGCCACCAGCCGCGACAACATCTGGTGGGGGGCGGTCAACCAATCCATTTCCGAGGCCAATTACGCCGCCATCCGTCAGAAGATCCTGGACTACTACGTCGATCGCGACCTGTTCATCCAGGATTGTTACGCCGGCGCCGATGTCGATTACCGGCTCAACGTCCGGGTCGTCACCGAGACCGCATGGCACGCGTTGTTCACGCGCAACATGTTCATCCAGCCCCCCGACGACGCGCTTCAATCCTTCGCTCCCGCCTTCACCATCCTCCATGCGCCCGGGCTCAATGTCGATCCCGCCACCGACGGCACCAATTCCGATATCTGCGTGGTGGTGAATTTCGGCTCCCGCGAGGTGCTCATCACCGGCACCTGGTACGCCGGCGAGATCAAGAAATCGGTGTTTTCGATCCTCAATTACCTGTTGCCGGCCGAGGGCGTGATGCCGATGCATTGTTCGGCAAATGTCAGCGACCAGGGCAGCGCCGCCATCTTCTTCGGCCTGTCCGGCACCGGCAAGACGACGCTGTCCGCCGACGGCTCCCGCATCCTGGTCGGCGACGACGAGCACGGCTGGTCGGATAACGGCATCTTCAACTTCGAAGGCGGCTGCTACGCCAAGGCCATCCGCCTGTCGGCGGAGGCGGAGCCCGAGATCTTCGCCACCACCCATCGCTTCGGCACGGTGCTGGAGAACGTCGTCATCGACCCCGAAACCCGGGCGCTCGACTTCGATTCCGAGACCCTGACCGAGAACACCCGGGTGTCGTATCCGATCGAGTTCATACCCAACATCTCCGATACCCTGACCACCGGGCATCCCGAGCATATCGTCATGCTGACGGCGGACGCCTTCGGCGTCTTGCCGCCGATCAGCCGCATGACCCCCGATCAGGCGATGTACCATTTCCTGTCCGGCTACACGGCGCGGGTGGCCGGGACCGAACGCGGCGTGACCGAGCCCGAGGCGACCTTCTCCACCTGCTTCGGCGCCCCGTTCATGCCCCGTCACCCCACGGTCTACGCCAAGCTGCTGGGCGAAAGAATCGCCCGCCACGAGACCAACTGCTGGCTCGTCAACACCGGCTGGACCGGCGGCGCCTACGGCGTCGGCAGCCGCATGAAGATCGCTCATACCCGGGCCATGCTGCGGGCGGCGCTGGCGGGCAAGCTCAACGACGTGCCGATGACGCCGGACCCCAATTTCGGCGTCCTCGTGCCCGCCGATTGCCCCGACGTGCCCAAGGAGGTTCTCAATCCCAAGAGCACCTGGTCGGACAAGTCGGCTTACGACAAGACCGCCCACGACGTCGCCCGGATGTTCGAGGAGAACTTCAAGGCCTACGAGCCCGAGGTGTCCGACAGCGTCAAGGAAGCGGCGATCCACGCCGCGGCCTGAGGCCTCCGCCTCCTGATCCTGTGCCGGCTCCCCAAAGGGGCCGGCTTTTCCCTGCCCGCGCCGCGGCTTAGAGGATAGATTTCGCCCGGGCGAAGGCGATGATCGCCAGCATTGCCACCGCGATCGCCACACCCACGGCGAGAAAGCTTGCCTCCAGCCCGACCCAGGCGACCACCGCCCCCATGATCATCGGCGTCACCGTCGAGGTCAGCCGGTTGGCCATGGTGCGCAGGCCCACCGCCTTGCCCTGGTCGGGTCCGACGGCAAGGGACATCTCGGTGATGATCAGCGGCGTCGAAATGCCGACGGTGGCCCCGCGCACGATCTGGGCCGCCAGGAACAGCACGTAGAGGCCGAGGAGCGGCGTCACCGCTATGGCGGCGAGGGTCAGGAACGAGGTCGCCGCCAGCAGCCACGACGAATGCATCATGCGGGTCAAAGGGGCGGCGAACAGGGCGCCGACGGCGGCGGCGACGGCGCCGGTCGCCATCAGCGTGCCGATGGCGGTGCCGGTCAGCCCCACCTGGTTGAGATAAACCACGTAGAACGAGCTCTGCACCGAATGGCCGGTCAACCGCACCATCGACAGCATCACCACGAAGGCGACCATGGGGATCAACATCAGCCGGAAGGCGGCGGCGTAGCTCGACCATCGGGGCTGCATGTCGCGGGCCGTCAAATGCCCCTCGGGGTCGCTGACCTCGCCGGCCTGGGCCGGGGGCAAGGCCAGCGCCGCCCACAGCTGCGCCGCCGTCCAGGCGAACAGCACGCCGAACGCCCCCCACGGCCCGACGAAATCCCAGCCGGCGCCGACCAGCGGCGGGCCGGCCATGTTGCCGAGCACCCCGACCGACGTGAAACGCCCGGCATGGACCGGGCTGCCCTTCATCATCTGGCCGATCAGGGTCTGGGCCCCGACCCAGCCCATGGTCGAGGCCAAGCCTCCGACCATCTGTAGGGCAAAGACCGCCCAGACGAAGGGCAGAGCGGGATAGAGCAGCGGCGTCGCCGCGCCCATCACGGCGAAGGCAACCATGACCCGGCGCGCGCCGAGGCGATCCATCACCGCGCCGCCATGGACCGAAAACAGGAACGGCAGCAGGTTGTAGCTGCCGAGCGCCAGGCCGATCATCACCGGGCTGGCCTCCAGATGGATCAGCCACAGCGGCAGAACCACGGCGATCAGGCTGGTCTGGGTGGCGCTGAACAGGCCGGTGGCATAGACGGCGGCCTGGACGCGCGCGGGAATCGGATCCAACGCGTTCTCCCTAGGCCAGGATCTGCCCGTCTGCGATCAGTGGACTTCCGCCCAGCTGGCGCCGACGCCGGTCTCGACCTCCAGCGGCACCGACAGGTTGGCCGCCGGGAAGGGCGCATCGGCCATCACCTTGGCGACCAGTTCGGCGGTCGCTTCGGCCTCGGCGGTGGGGGCCTCGAAGATCAGCTCGTCGTGGACCTGGAGCAGCATCTGGGCGGCGAGCTTTTTCTTCTTGAGGGCCGGGGGCACGCGGATCATGGCGCGCTTGATGATGTCGGCGGCGGCACCCTGAAGCGGCGCGTTGATGGCGGCGCGTTCGGCAAAGGCTTTCTGCGGGCCCTTGGCCTTGATCCCGGGGGTATAGACGCGGCGCCCGAAGATCGTCGTGACATAGCCGTGTTCGCGGGCGAACGCCTTGGTCTCCTCCATATAGTCCTTGATGCCCGGATAGCGCTCGAAATAGGCGTCGATATAGGCCTTGGCATCCTGCTGGGGGATGCCCAGCTGACGCGCCAGGCCGAACGGCGAGATGCCGTAGATGATCCCGAAATTGATCGCCTTCGCCGCGCGCCGGGTCATCGCGTCCATGTCCTTGAGCGGGACGTCGAACATTTCCGATGCCGTGAGCGCATGGATGTCGGCGCCCTCCTGGAAGGCCTCCTTCAACGCGGCGATGTCGGCGACATGGGCAAGCAGCCGCAGTTCGATCTGCGAATAATCGGCCGAAATCAGCTTGCGTCCCTTGCCGGCGATGAAGGCTTCGCGGATCTTGCGGCCCTCCTCGGTGCGCACCGGGATGTTCTGCAGGTTGGGATCGGTGGACGACAGCCGCCCGGTGGACGCCACCGCCATGGAATAGGAGGTGTGCACGCGGCCGGTATCGGGATTGATCTGCTTCTGCAGGGCATCGGTGTAGGTCGATTGCAGCTTGGCGAGCTGGCGCCAATCGAGCACCCGCGCGGGCAGGTCGTGCCCCTGGGCGGCGAGGTCTTCCAACACGTCGGCCCCGGTGGACCAGGCCCCGGCCTTGCCCCGCTTGCCGCCGGGAAGGCTCATATCCTCGAACAGGATCTCGCCCAGTTGTTTCGGACTGCCGACGTTAAACTCCCGCCCGGCGAGCTTGTGGATTTCGGTTTCCAGCTTGCCGAGGCGCTTGGTGAAATCCCGCGACAGCGCCTTGAGCCGCTTGGGATCGACCATTACCCCGGCGCGCTCCATCTCCGCCAAGACCGCGATCAGGGGCCGTTCCATGGTCTCATAGACCGCGGTCAGGTGCTCGGTGACCAGCTTGGGCTTCAACAGGTCGTGCAGCCGCAGGGTGATGTCGGCGTCCTCGGCGGCGTAGTCCCGGGCCGCATCCAGGGGCACCAGGTCGAAGGTGACCTGCTTGCGGCCGCTGCCGGCGACGTCGGAGAACTTGATGGTGGTGTGATCGAAATGCAGCGCCGCCAGTTCGTCGAGGCCGTGGCCATGGCGTCCGGCCTCGAGCACGTAGGACAGCACCATGGTGTCGTCGATGGGGGTGACGGCGATGTCGTAGCGGGCGAAGACCTCGATGTCGTATTTGAGGTTGTGCCCGACCTTGAGGACGGATGCGTCTTTCAAGAGCGGCGCCAGCATCTTGAGCGCCTTGGCGCGGTCGATCTGTCCGCCAACAAGGTCGCCGGCGCCGCCCGCCTCGCCGCCGCCCTTACCGTCGCCCCCGCCGTCGCCGAGGTTGAGCGCCCCTTGGGTCGCCGCCGAACGATGGGCCAAGGGGATATAGCACGCCTTCCCGGGCTCGAGCGCCAGCGATACGCCGACCAGCT
>JAWWBR010000051.1:0-22583 GCA_033720855.1 Alphaproteobacteria bacterium | reverse complement strand
GCGCACCCCCCCCCGCTGATGGCCGGGCGCGCGCAACCGCACAAATCCAACCCGCCCCCCGGAGACAACCCGGCGGCCGCTTCGCTTACCGTACGACCCTTAGCGCCCCGCCCCCTGGGAGGCGCGGCGCCCCGGCCGCTACTTGCACTTGATGGTCTTCGCCGAAGCCCCTTCGAAATAGGCGATAGCGCAGGTCATGCCCGCCTTCAGCGCGCCACGTTTCGCTTTCTTGCCGGCCACGGTGATCTTGGTCCGGCGGCCGACCTTGGCGCTGGTCGTCTTGCCGGCATTCTTGAACTCGATGACCTTGCCCTTCTTCTTGAGGGCGATGATCTCGGTGGTGACCATGGTCGGCTTAGCCTTGGCGATCTTAGCCTTCGGCTTGAGGTAGGAGCGCAATTTCGCCATCAACTCGGGCGGCGAGGAATAGACGTCCTCGATAATTTTTTCGAGCTTTTGGGCGCTGATTGGCCCGACGATCACCCGGGCTTTCTTAGCTTCCGCCAGGTATTTGGGATCCCGATAGGTCGCAGCATAGGCCTTGCGCAGGATTTCAACCCGGTCCTTAGGTACGCCCGGAGGCGCGTAGACCGGATACCCCAATTCGAACTGGGCCATCTTGAGCTTGAGGAGTTGCTTCTTCTCGGGGTCACTTATCAAATCGTAGAGCAGCGGAACGCTCTCCGGCACGACGGGGTCTTTCTCAAGGCCCTGCTGATAGAGGATCAGGGTCTTGCCGTCGCGCAGCCAATCGGGATGGCGGCTCATGATGCCGGCCCAGGCGTTGGTCGCCCGCCCTTGGGTTTCGCCGCGCACCATGGCGAGATCGATGTCGCCGCCACTGGGATAGCCGATGATGACCTTGTACTTGAAGCCGAGCAGGTTCCTCAGGAACACCGCGTCGACCGTGGACGAGCTGCCCATGCCGGACGACCCGACGACGAGTTCGTGCTCGTACAGGTCTTGCCAGGTCTTGACCGGTGAGGTGTGCCAGGACTGGGCGACCGCGATGAAACGCGCCGGGCTGCCGATCCAGTTGAACTTCCTCGGGTCGAACTTGATGTTCTTGCCGCGTCCCTCCTTGCCATAGTACATGGGCGCCATAGGCACCGCCATCAGCGAGCCACCGGTTTCCGTCCCGTCCTTGGGCGCCTGCAGGTAAATGTAGTTGGCCCCGACAATGCCACCGGCGCCGGTCTTATTTTTGGCCAGCACACGGGGATTCCCGGGAATGTGCCTACCGACATGACGGGCGCCGAGACGGTTCATCAGGTCGACCGATCCACCGCTGCCCGAGGTGATGTAATGGGTGATGCGTTTGCCCCTATAGAAATCCGCCCCGTCGGCGGCCTGGGGGGCAAGGGCGGCCCCGGTCAGGGCCAGCGCGCCGGCCCCGATTGCAAATATACTGAGTTTCATCTTGGTTCTCCCTGTTGATTGCGCCTGGGATGTCGCTGTTTGCAGGCCTCAAGGCCCTGTGCTGCGCGTTTTCCTTGGCAACCGGACCCGAACGATCGATCTCCGAAGGGAAGTATAGACGCAAATTGCCGGGTTGGGTCAACGTCTGCGGGGAAAGTTGCCGCCAACACCCCCAGCCCTTGGCGCTATGTCTCGGTTATGGGAGCGAGTTCGATCCAGCGCCCCTGTCCCTTATGTTTGGCCGCGCGATAGGCGGCCATCGCGATGGCGATGTCCGCGGCGCCGGTTCCGGCGTTGTTCTTGTGCAGGGTGATCTCATCGTCGGCGCTGCGCCCCGGTCGGGTGCCGTTGGCCAGCTCGCCGAGCTCGGCAATGTCCTCAAGCTCGAGCGCGCCGCTCGAAATCAGGCCGAACAGGTCGCCTTGTTCGTCCTGGATCACCTGTTCACGCGAATTGACGGCAATGCGGTCGGCTTTCATCACCGCCGCATCGTCGAGCTCGCGGCGCGGCTCGTCCAGCCAACCCGCCTTGACCAGGGCGATATTGGAGCCGACGATGGAGGTGACGTGTTGGCCCGGTTCGAGCCACTCGCCGAACAGGACCGGCTGGTTGGTGTTGGTCGCGCAGATCACGACGTCGGCTCCGGCCACCGCCGCCTCGGGCGTATCCACCGGCACGATCTCCAGACCGAAGAGCGGGCCGTAGGTGGCAGCGAACTGCTCGCGGTGCTCCGGACTGCGGGTATGCACGCGCACCCGTTCGATCGGGCGCACGGCCTTGAGCGCGAGCAACTGGGTCACGGCCTGGTTGCCGGCGCCGATAAGGCCGCAGGTGGCGGCGTCCTGCCGCGCCAAGTGGCGGAACCCGACGCCGCTGGTGGCACCGGTGCGCAGCGCGGTTCGCGCGGTATACCCCACCAGGCGTTCGGGGATCGACCCCACGAGCACCGCAAGAAGCTTTGAATCCTGCGAATCATGGAGCACGCAGATCTGATGCTCGAGGTCGACGGTATGCTGGATCGGGCCCTCCTGGACGACACGCTCGGCATGTTCGACGACGCCGATCACGCCGAGTTCCGGCACCCCGCCGGGAAAGCAGGAGAAACGCACGCCATCTGGCGAATGAATGCGACGCCTGGGGGCGTTGACGACCGGCCAGGTGGCGGCCTCGCCATAGGCTTTCTCGACGGCATCGACCGCCTCCTCCATTCCCACCAGGCCGTCCAGGTCTTCGGGGTGAAGCAAGAGGTAGGCGGCGTTGGAGCCGCCGGGTGAAGAAGCCGTCGCGTCGTCGGTCATGAGCAAAACTCCCTCCGTGATCTTTGGCCGCCGGTCATCGCCCCCGCCGAGCCAAGGGAATCAACATGAACATGAACACCGCGGCCAGGGTGAGCGGCAGAAGATTGAATGCGAAAACGGAACTGACGGCGGGACCCACCGCCGCCGGATCGGTGGCATCGCCGAGACCGGCGACGGAAGCCACCATGCCGCCGATTGCGGCGCCGAAGGCGGTGCCGAGGGAACGCATGGACGGGATCGAGGATCCGGTGACCCGTTCTTCGCCCTCCAGGCCGCTGCCCATGATCTTGGTGACCAGCAGAACGTTGTGGGCGCCGACGCCGAGCCCCAGCATGAAGGCGGCGGCGGTAAGGACCCAGAGCAGGGGAAGCTGGGCACAGACGACGATGCCGCCGAGCCCGATCAGCATCATCAGCGGGCCGGCGCGGAGCGCGTGGTCCTCTCGCCGCCCCGCATAGCCCGATACCACGAAGGTGGCGACGGTCCATCCCGCCGATACGGTGATGGCGATGAAGCTCACGAACAGCGGCGTGACGCCGTGGACGACTTGAAGCAGCAGCGGCATGAAGACGTTGACCGAGGTCTGCGCCATGCCGCCCAGTAGCAGGATCCAGAGGCCGAGGCCCACCGGCGAGAAGATCGACAACGCGCCGGTGGGATAAAGCCGGTTGGCGGCCCGTGCATCCAAGCGCAGGCAGACCACCACCAGGACCACCGCGGCGGCGATCATGAGGATGCGCATGGCGCCGTCGAAGACCGGCCCGGCCAGGGCGACGGCGAACACGCCGCCGGTGAGCAGGCCCAGCCGCAGGAAGGGGAACGGCCCCGAGCGCCGGCCTGCGGCGTCCTCGCCCCGGCCTTCGGGAATCTTGAACCAGGCGAGGACGGCGAAGCCCAGCATCACCGGGACCATGGTCCAGAACGACCCCCGCCACCAGCCGATCTCGGCAAAGGCCCCACCGACCGCCGGCCCCATCAGTTGCGCGATCATCCAGACGCCTTGGTGCAGGGCCATGATGCGCTTGCGCTGGGGCTCGGTGAACAGGCCGCTGACCAGGGCCATGCCGCCGCCGGTGATGAGGCCCCCGGCGAAACCCTGGCACGCACGCGAGACGATCAGGATCGCCATGTCGGGCGCCAGGGCGCAGCCCGCCGTGGCCACCATGAACAACAGCCCGCTCACCGCGTATCCCCGGCGCCGGCCGAACACCGACCATACCGGCCCCAGGCTGGCGGCGCCGACGATGGCGCCGATGGTGTACAGCATGGCCGGCCAGGCGTAGAACCCGGCACCGCCGATGTCGGCCACCACCGTCGGCATGACGATGGCGATCACCAGATTCATCAGGGCATAGAGGCCGACCCCAAGCAGCACCAGGACGGTGTAAAGCGCGCGCCCGCCTTGGAACAGCTCGGAAAGGCTCGCCTTGGGGATGTCGGCCGCGGCCGACGGGGTGTGGCTCATAACGCTACGTGCTCACTGCCGGGAAATGACATTTGCGGCGCACCTATTCGGCCGCCGTCTTTGCCGGCAAGAAGGTGGCCGACACCTCCATCGTTTGCCGAAGGGTGCGATCGGGATCGACGGTATCCCGGCGCTCGGCGGCGAACGGCGTCTTTTCCAGAAGCTCATAAAGCTCGGTGGCGCCGACGTGGAAGTTGGGGGTGACGCCCGCGCTCTCCATGGTTTTGGCGATTTCCTTCATCTCGCCGATATAGCGGCCCGAGACGGCGGGCAGCTTGGGCACCATGTTCTCCATGCGCTGATAGAGCGCCGGCACGCTGAACGCCAGCTCCTCGTGGATCTCATCGGCAACGCCCAAGGATTCGGCGGCGATCAGGGCCGCCGCATGAAGCGCGCTGGTGCCCTTGGTGATGGCGGCGTAGCACATCTTGACCGAAACCCCTCGGCCGATCTCGGGCCCGCACTGGCGCACGTCGATGCCGAGCCCGTCGAGCCGATCCATCAGCGCCGCCTCGGCCCCGCTGACGAAGAACCTGGTCGCCAGCTTCCCGCCCGGCGGGCTGCCGACGATGCCGCCGTCGATATAGACGGCGCCGGCGCCCTCGATCACCGTCTGCATGGCCCGCGCAGTTTCCGGAGAGACCGCATTCATGTCGGCATAGGGCGGCCGCCGCCCCGATGCGCTCATCGCCGCCGCCACCGCCTCGGCCTGGGCGGGCGCGTGCTCCGGCGGCAGAATGGAGAGGACGATCTCGGCCTCCGCGAGCAAGGTCTCGAGGTCGGCGACATCGCGGAAGCCGGCGGCGGCGGCCCGTTCGACCGTGGGCCGGCTGCGACCGGCATGACAGGTGATGACGTCTATCCCGCCGGCGTGAAAGGCCTTGCCGACGGCGGCCCCCATCTCACCCGGCACCAGAATGGCAACTGTCTTGAACGCCATGACGGCCTCCCCCTCTCATGTGCTGTCAGCCGCCAAGAGTAGCGGCAAAGCGAAGCCGTGGATACACCCGGTCTCGGCGCCGGGCCGACGTTCTCAAGAAGGCAGATCGGGCGCAAAGCCTGGTCGAAGACCTCGCCAGGCCAGTCCGGGATGTCGTCCCCGGCACGGTGACGCCGTGCGGCTGATACCGAGGCCGCCGGTCTCGAAGGGGATTTTGGCCGCCTTCGGTCGCTCCCCTTGCATTGGCTACAGACGCCCTATATTGATCTGGAGTTACCATGCAGCAAGAACCGCAGCGACGAGGCAGCCTAATGAAACAACCCTTTAAGACGGATCTGGAAACGATACAGAAGCGGGCTCGGGAGAAGATGATGGATGGCGCGGTCACCGGCGCCTACAAAGCCGATCGCCAGCAGGTGGTCGATGTCCTCAACGAAGTGTTGGCGACCGAAATCGTCTGCATCCTGCGCTACCGCAACCACTATTATATGGCCACCGGCATCAACGCCGATCCCGTGGCCCAAGAATTTCTGCAGCACGCCAACGAAGAGCAGATGCACGCCGATTGGGCCAGCGTGCGGATCTCGCAACTGGGCGGGACCCCCAACTGGAACCCCGAAGGCCTCGTCACCCGGGCGCATGCCCGGTACGCCGAGGGTGACACGCTGGAAGCCATGATCAAGGAAGACCTCGTGGCCGAGCGCGTCGCCATAGAGACGTATTCCGAGATGATCCGCTGGCTTGGGGACGACGATCCCACCACCCGGCGCATGATCGAGGACATCCTCAAGATGGAAGAGGAGCACGCCGACGACCTCGCCGGCCTGCTGGAAAATCTCGCGGCCTGAGCCGATACCGTGAGCGGCGGCGAAACCGTCTGGGTCGGGACCCTGGCCAGCCTGTTGGCCGGCCTCGGCACCGCCGTCGGCGGGCTTGGTGTGCTGTTCATCCGCCGCCTTTCGGAGCGGATGGAGGATATCCTCCTATCCATGGCGGCGGGAATCATGCTGGCCGCCTCGTTCTTCTCGCTACTGCTCCCGGCGATCAGCTACGGCGAGGCGCAATTTGGGGCCAAGGTGCCGGCGGTGGCGATCGTCATCGCCGGGCTGCTGCTTGGCGCCTTGGCGCTCCATGTGTTGAACCGCGTCGTCCCCCACGAACATTTTTTCACCGGACGGGAGGGGCCGGATACCGCGACGCTCAAGCGCATTTGGCTGTTCGTCATCGCCATCACCATCCATAACTTCCCCGAAGGCATGGCCGTCGGCGTCGGCTTCGCCGGCGGCGATATGGCCAACGGCACCGCGCTGGCCACCGGGATCGGGCTGCAAAATATCCCCGAGGGCCTGGCGGTGGCGGTCTCGCTGTTGGCCGCCAAGTACACCCGCGCCCAGGCCTTCGCCATTGCCGCGCTGACCGGATTGGTCGAGCCCGTGGGCGGCCTGTTGGGCGCTGTCGCGATATGGCTGGCGGCGCCGCTGATGCCGGTCACCCTAGGCTTTGCCGCCGGCGCCATGCTGTTCGTGATCAGCGACGAGATCATCCCCGAAACCCACCGCCGCGGGCTCGAGAACGCCGCCACCTTTTCCCTTATGGGCGGGTTCGCGGCGATGATGTTCCTCGACGCGACCCTGGGCTGAACCGGAGGTCCCGCCTCACGCCGCCAGCGGCCCCCGCAGGAGCCGGCCCGGCAGCGCCCCCGTGTGCTCGTTCCCGCGCATGAAGGTGCAGCCGTTGACGACGGTTTCCTTGATGCCGATGGCTTTCTGGCGGATGCGCGCGGCGCCCTTGGGCTGGTCATGGACCAGTTCGGGCATGGCGGGGGCTATGGTCTCCGGGTCGAACACGCAGATATCGGCGTGCCAGCCCCGGCGGATCAGCCCGCGTTTTTCGAGCCCCCAGAAGGCGGCGATATCGAAGGTGATCTTGCGCACCGCCGCCTCCATGGTGATGGCTTGGCGCTGGCGCACCCAGTTGCCCAAGAGGTCCGCCTGCACCGGATTGACGATGGTCGCCACATGGGCGCCCGAATCGCCGAAGGTGACGGCGGTGTTGGGGTGGCGCAGCATGGCCAAGACGTAGTCCTGATCCTCGCAGTTGGTGGGGGCGAGGAAGAACAATTTGAGGTGCTTTTCCAGTGCCATGTCGATCATCGTTTCGATGGCATCCTGGCCGCGTTCGGCGGCGATATCGGCCACCGAGCGGAAGGGCGGCAGCGTGTGATCAAGCGGGAAGATCCAGCTCCAATCGACATCGCGCAGCAAAACGTTGTTGAGGCTGGGATCCGTCTCGCGCTTATGGTTGCGCGCGACCTCCACCAGCCTCGCCCGCATGTCCGGATCCCGGAGACCCTTTTCCTGCTCTTCCAGCGGCAGCGCGCGGAAATCCTTCCAGACGGCTGCGTTGTCGTAGGGCATGAAGGTCTCGAAGGAGCGCAGCGAGCCGTTCCAGGCCGCCGTCGCCTGGACCAGCATCCTGCCGCCCGCCGCCGTCACCTCGTCGACCATGGCGAACTGCTCACGCCAGGAATTGGGGTTGGCGCGGTTCGACCAGGCCCCGCCGAAGGTGCAGGGAACCTTGGTCTCGATCGCCAGCGCCTTGAGCCGGTCGATCTCGGCCGCGCGCTCCTCCGGGCTCACGTTGACGATCCCGCGCGAGAGCTCGAAGACGCCGGCACCGGTTTCGCCCATGGCCCCCACCAGGGCGCGGATCTCCGACCACTCGGCGAAGCGGCTCGCCACCGGCCCGCCCTCGGCGGTACGGTGGTTCCTGGAGCAGGTGGTCGAGAAACCGATGGCGCCCGCCTTGAGCGCCGTTTGGACCTCTCTGACCAAAGCCGCGAGGTCGTCCTCGTTGGCCCGCTCCTGATACGCCCGCCCGCCCATCACGTAGGTGCGGATCGCCGAATGGCCCACATAGCTCGCGTAATTGATGCCCTTGGGCAAGGCATCGACGGCGTCCAGGAATTCGGGGAAGGTCTCCCACGACCAGGGAATACCTGCCTCCATGGCGGCGGGCGGGATTTCCTCGGCCATTTCCAGGTTGGTGAAAACCAGGTGCTTGTTCTCCTCCGCGCAAGGCGCCAGGGTAAAGCCGCAATTGCCCATCACCGCCGTGGTCACCCCGTGCCAGCAATTGTTGGAGCCGATCTGGTCCCAGAAGATCTGGGCGTCGTAATGGGCATGGCCGTCGATGAAGCCGGGTGCGACGATGTGCCCTTCGGCGTCGATCACCTCATCGGCCGCCTGGCCTTGGAGATCTCCGATCTCGGCGATCACACCGTCCGCGATGCCGACATCGGCCCTATAACCCGGCAGCCCCGAACCGTCGACCACGGTGCCGCCGCGAATGATGATATCGAATGACATGGACGCTTTCCTCGATTGTCGTTTTGCGGCCATTCTAGAGCAAAAGCGCGACACGGCGCACCCGCCCGCTTGCGGCGGTTAAGGGAATGTCCTCTTTGACGCGGATACGGACACTGCGCCACGACTAGACATCTGTCCCCGCGTTCAGTTTTGGCCGCTGATCCTTTTTTTCGGGCGCCTTCGACAGCACGAAAACCCAAATACGAATCCTCTCCGATTTGCCGTGCTCGGGCGTAATGATGTCCATGAGCTGGTATTTGCTTCTGCCCCATTGGAAAAACAGGTAAGGCATCAACATGGGATGAGCGCCGAAAGGATCCATTTCGTCAGCACGAGCCGGTCCATGGTCGGTCGTGTGCTCGATGAAAATGAGCCCGTCATCGGTGATCTGTTCCGCCCATGTCGCAAGGGCCTTTTCGGGGTCGAAGGCCTGGTCCAAGGAATTGGTGTAGACAAAGCCAAATTGACCGATCCATTGATCGTTTTGCTCGTGAAAGTCCCACTCCACCATGTTTTCAAAGCGCGTTGCGGTATCGGAAATATCGGTACCAATGACCTTGGATCCGAGAAGCTCCGCAAGTTTTTGAACCTCGTAGCCATTGCGGGCGCCGCGGCAAATCCCGCGTGCACCTCGTCCCAACCGGTCGGAGACGTAATTGGCAATGATTTTCAGGGTTTGGTCATCGGCCCAAACATGATCCAGTTTTCTCTTGTTGTGAAAAATTTGAAGCTTCCGATACGATTCATAGCCGCCTTCGCCATAATCATGCAAATAGTAGAGAAGATGGTCTTTCTTTGGCACAAGCTTGAGCCCAAACGCCCCGAAAAATAGATTAGCCAACTTGTAAAAGACCTTCATGGCCGAGAGACCCCTGGTAGAGGATTGCGCGCACGCTGCCTGCCGATGAGGCAGAACAACAATGGCCTTCCCTGCTGATTTGCGTCAAGACCGAGCTTACAATGTGAGTTTCACCTCGATTTCTGCTGATCCCCGCATTGATCCATGATCGATTGCCTTTTCATTCGCTTCGGACCAAACGCGCATATGAGATTTTTAGCCTGCCGCCGCCCTCGGACACGGGCGGCGGAATGTCCGCGAATCCCTAAACACACAGTGTCGGCGTGCGCCTCATATTGACCGGTCGGCGGCCCCGCACCTACACTTCGCCCGGCTCCATCAACGAGGCAGGGCGGCATCATGGCGGAAACAACCGATTGCGTGGTCATCGGCGCGGGCGTGGTGGGCCTCGCCTGCGCGCGGGAAATGGCGCTGGCCGGTCACGAGGTGGTGATCATCGAGGCCGAGAAGGCGATCGGCATGCACACCTCCTCGCGCAACACCAGCTGCATCCATGCCGGCATCAACTACGTTCCCGGCAGCCTCAAGGCCCGTCTGGTTCTGCGCGGCAAGGAGCTGCTTTACCGCTTCTGTCCCGAACACGGGGTCGGCCACCGCATGTGCGGAAAGATGATGGTGGCGGTGGACGAGGCGGGCGCCGCCGAACTGCCCAGGATCAAGGCCAATGCCGAGACCAATGGCCTATTCGACATGCGTTTCCTGGACCAGGGCGAGGTCCGGGAAATGGAGCCCGAACTCGCCTTCCACACGGTCCTGTATTCGCCGTCGTCGGGCATCATCGACACCCACGAGCTGATGCTGGCGCTGTTGGGCGAAGCCGAGGACAACGGCGCGGCGCTCGCGCTCTCAAGCCCGGTGACCGGGGGGCGTGTCACCACCGAGGGCATCGAAATCGACGTCGGCGACGCCGAAGCGACCACCATCCGTTGTCGCATCTGCATCAACGCCGCCGGCTTCGGGGCGCAAAAGATCGCTGCCGCCATCGACGGCGTGCCGCCGGAGACGGTGCCCGGCCAGGTGCTCCAAAAGGGGGTCTATTTCGTCGCCGCCTCCAAACGCCCGTTCAGCCGCCTCATCTATCCGCTGCCCGGCGAACATCAGGCCGCGGTCCATGTCAGCCCCGACATCGCCGGGGCGGTACGTTTCGGGCCCAATACCCTGCCTGCAAACGGCATCGAATATTCCGTCGACGACAGCTGCGCCCCCTTCTTCTACGAGGCGGCGCGGCGCTTCTGGCCGGCCATCGAGGACGGCGACCTGGTACCCGGCTGGGCGGGAATCCGGCCCAAGACCAGCCTCGAGCGGGCCTCGCGCAACGACTTCATCATCCAGGACAAGGCGGTGCACGGCGTCGATGGGCTGGTCAATCTTTACGGTATCGAATCCCCGGGCATGACCAGCTCCATGGCCATCGCCGAACACGTCCACGGGCTGATCTCCGGCGCCTGAACGGCAGGCCGGACGGCGGCATGTTGGAAGCGCTCTACCTCGTCATCGGTCTGATGATCGTGATGGCGACGATCCCGGTGGCGACGGTGCTGTCGCTGGCGCTGGCCGTCGTCAAGCGCTTCGTGATGCGCTGGAACGACCCGGTCGAACGCTACCGCTTCCGCGTGCGCTTGGGCGGCAATGTCGCCTACTTCATCGCCCTGCTCAACGGGTTGGCCGTGCTCTATTACTTCCTCGCCGACGGCCTCCCCATGGGCGAACGCTTCGAGCCCTGGGTCTATGCCATCGCCGAGCGCCTGCCCGAAGGATGGTATCTCGCCACCGCCGTGGCCTTCCTTTTTGGCGGTTTCCTCCTGAAGGTCACCCGCTCGCCCTATGCCGCGGGGTTCCTCACCATCCTTTTCCTCGCCCAGGTCGCCATCGAGCTGGCCCCCGCCTTTTTCGCCCTGGCCGAGGACCCCGGTCTGTTCGCGCGGTTCTTCGAGGAGATCGCCCGCATGGAGGAGGGCTACCGCACGGTGGGCGGCTTCCCCAAGACGGTGATGGGCGTGGTGCTGGCGGGCCTGGTCTACGGGCTTGCCCTCCAGGCCAGCTACTACGCCCTGGCGGTGATCGCCTTCATTATCGCCCTGCAAGGATCGCTGGCGCTGCGCACGCTCAGGCGCACGCCCGCCCCCGGCGCAGGCGCCTTCCGAGGCCCGGTTGCCGATTAGCGCGCGACCCCGTCGTCTCCGGCCGGTGTTTCCCCGAGCGAGGCGAACAGAGATGCGTTGCCGCCGCCGGCGGTGGTGTTGACCGAAAGCGTGCGTTCGACGGCAAAACGCAACAGGTAATGGGGACCGCCCGCCTTGGGCCCGGTCCCCGATAGGCCCTCGCCGCCGAAAGGCTGGCTGCCGACCACGGCGCCGGTCATGGCCCGGTTGACATAGGCGTTGCCCGCCGGCACCCGCGCGCGGACGGCGGCCCAGGTGGCCTCGATGCGGCTGTGGATTCCGAGGGTCAGGCCATAGCCCGTGGCCGCCACCCCATCCAGCGCCTCCTCAAGCCCTTCGGCGGGGTAGCGCAGAACATGCAGGATGGGGCCGAACACCTCGCGCTGCGGGATCCGAGTGGCCCCGATCTCATAGGCCGCCGGCGCGAACCAATGGCCCGGCGGCAAGCCGTCCGGAAGCGGCACGCGGGCGATCAGCCGGGCCGTGCGCTGCAGCCGGCGGAGGTAGGCCTCGAGCCCGGCCAGAGCCTCGGCATCGATCACCGGCCCGATATCGGTCCTGATCATGCCGGGATCGCCGACGACCAGCTCGGCCATGGCCCCTGCCAGCATGTCGATGATGCGGTCGGCGACGTCATCCTGGACCAGCAGAATGCGCAGGGCGGAGCAACGCTGGCCGGCGCTCAGAAAGGCCGAGCGGATCACATCGGCGACGACCTGCTCGGGCAGGGCCGAGGAATCGACGACCATCGCGTTCTGGCCCCCGGTTTCGGCGATCAGCGGCACGATCGGTCCGTCCCGCGCCGCCAGGGTCCGGTTGATCGCGGCCGCGGTTTCCGTCGATCCGGTGAAGGCGACGCCATCGACGCGGGGATCGGCCACCAACCGGCCGCCGATCCGCGCACCCTCGCCCGGCAGAAGCGCGAGCGCCTCGGCGGGCACGCCTTGGGCGATCAGGTGGCCGACGACGCGCGCGGCCACCAGCGGCGTCTGTTCCGCCGGCTTGGCGACCACCGCATTGCCCGCCGCCAGGGCGGCCGAGACCTGACCCAGGAAGATGGCGAGGGGGAAGTTCCAGGGGCTGATGCAGGCGAATACCCCACGGCCCGAAAGCGCCAGACTGTTGTCCTCGCCGGTGACCCCGGGCAGGGACTTGGCGGCGGCGAATTCGGCGCGTGCCCGGGCGGCGTAATAGCGGCAGAAATCGACGCCTTCACGGATTTCCGCGAGGGCATCGGCAACCGACTTCCCCCCCTCCTTGATCAACAGCGCCATGAGGGCGCCGCGATCCTTCTCCAGCGCGTCGGCGCTGCGCTCGAGTGCGGCCGCCCGCGTGTCGGCCGGAGTCGCACTCCAGGCCGGCGCCGCCGCCTTCGCCGCGGCAAGGGCGCGATCGACGTCCTTTATCCCCGCCTGCCAAACGCGGCCGACGGTTTGGCGCCGGTCGGCGGGCGCGGTGACCGGCCGTCCCCGCCCCCGTTTCTGGAGGCTGCCGGCGATCATGGGTGCGCTCTCGTAGTTTTGCCCCGCCGCCCCGTCGATGGCTTCGCATAGGGCGGTGAGATCGCGGGGATCGTCCAGATCGAGCCCCCGGGAATTCAACCGCTCGGGCGCAAACAGTGCGCGCGGCAAGGGGATCGCGGGATGGGACACCGATTCCTTGGCCGCGATCCGCGCCTTCAAGAGCTCCGCCGGATCGCCGATGATCCGGTCGAGCGGCGCGCTGTCGTCGGCAATGCGATTGACGAAGGACGTATTGGCACCGTTCTCGAGCAGCCTGCGCACGAGATAGGGCAGCAGGTCCTCGTGGCTTCCCACCGGCGCGTAGACACGCACGGGATGTCCCCCTTCGGGCGCCCCCGGGCGCGCGTTTTCCATATGGGCGTAAAGCGCCTCGCCCATGCCGTGAAGACGCTGAAACTCGAAGGCGCCCTTGGCCGCGCCGGCCTCTGCGGCGAGCTCGATCACCGCGGCGACGGTGTGGGCGTTGTGGGTCGCAAACTGCGCAGAGATGCGGTCGCCCGCCGCGAACAGCTTCCGGGCGCAGGCCAGGTAGCTGAGATCGGTCGCCGATTTGCGGGTATAGACGGGATAGCCGTCGAGCCCGGCCTCCTGGGCGCGCTTGATCTCGGTGTCCCAATAGGCCCCCTTGACCAGGCGCACACCGAGCCGCCTGCGTCCGCGGCCGGCGCGGGCGACCAGCCAGTCGATGACCGCCGGCGCGCGTTTCTGGTAGGCCTGCACGGCAAGGCCGAGCCCGTCCCAACCCGCGGGACCGGTCCGGGCCAGCACCTCGTCGATGACGTCCAGGGTGGGCTCGAGCCGATCGGCCTCCTCCGCATCGACCGTAAGGCCGATGCCGCGAGCCGCGGCGTCCCCGGCCAGCGCCCCGAGGCGCTCGGCGACCGCGGCCACCGCTTGGGGCCCCTGGGCGAATTCGAAACGGGGGTGCAGAGCCGACAGCTTGACCGAAACCGAATCGGCTCCCTCAATCCCCGGGAGCTCGCCCTTGGCCGCTCCGTCATCGCCCAGCGCCGCGATCGCCGCGGCGTAGCGCTCGAAATAGCGCTCCGCATCGGCCGCCGTCATTGCGGCTTCACCCAGCATGTCGAAGGAATGGCGCCGCTTTGGGCTGTCCGCGGCCCGTTCCAGAGCCTCCTCGATGGTGCGGCCCATGACGAACTGTCGGCCGATAATACGCACCGCCGCGCGAACCGCCTGCCGAATCAGCGGCTCGCCCGAACGCGCCACCAGCCGCCCCAGGAACCCGGGGAAGTCGCGCCCGGCACTGCCGAGTCGCACCACCTCTCCGGTCAGCATCAAGCCCCATGTGGAGGCATTGACCAACACAGAGTCGCTGCGCCCGAGGTGCCGTGCCCAGGCGGCGCCGCCGATCTTCTCCTCGATCAGAAGGTCGGCGGTATCGGCATCGGGAATACGCAAGAGCGCCTCGGCCAGGCACATCAGGGCGACGCCCTCGCGGCTGGATAAGCGGTATTCCTGCAGGAAGCTTTCCAGCCCCGGCTCCTCCCGGCGCCCGCGCCGGATCGCCCTGACCAGGCGGCGGGCCGAGCGCTCGATGCGTTCGCGGGCGTCCGCCTCGAACGACCCCGCGGCCAGGAGGCGGCCCACCGCGCGCCGCTCGTCCACGCGGACGCGCGCCCGAACCGCGCCCCTCTGGCGCCCCTTGCGGATATGGCCGGGATCGATGATCACCGGCCGATTATGGCGCAACTTGGCAGCGATGGTGGTCGGAAAGTGCGCCACCCGACGCGGAACTCAGAGCAGGCCAAGTTCTCTGAGCTCGCGCGCCAGGCCTTCGGGCAGGGCGTCGGCGCCGGCGGCCCGCGTCGGCACGGCGGCAAGGTCCGGCGGCGCATCGCCGGGTTCCAGATACCGCCACCCCTGGAGCGCCCGGTGGGAGACGGGCTCGGTGCGGATCAGGCGCGCGGCCAGGCCGATGGCGCAGCGCTTGCGGCCCTCCCCTCGGGTCCTCTCCTCGAGCGCGATGATGCGCTGGCGGACAAGGATCTCGCCGCGAATGATCCAGTACATCGACCCGCCGTCCAGCACCCGAGCGGCGCGGCGGGGAAAATTTCGCGTGAAATGCCAGGTGATGGGCTTTTCGCCGGCGGCCCGGCGCCGCTCCCGCCGCGCCTTCTGCACCCGCGCGAGATCGTCGACGGAGTCGATGCCCACGGCCATTTTGAGAAGATGAAGGGCCATCAACGGCTCTCACGCGGCATCGGCAACGGCCCCGTCAGGCGTTCCTGCTAACGACGTTCAAGAGCGCCTGGCGCCCTTCCTTGGCGATGACGTCAAGAGCCCGGTCGATCGCCTTGGGCAGGTCGTCGGGATCCTCGACCTGTTCGCCGTAGCCGCCCGCGACCTCGACCGCCTTTTCGAACCGCGTCCCTTCCTGGAAATAGGTCAGTGGCTCCCAGTTGCTCTTGGCGGCGGCGCCGTCGGGAAAGACGTCCCGGGTGTTGCGCCTGACCGCGTTCCACATGTGATTGTTGAACACCACGGTGAGCATCGGCAGGTCCTCGGCCGCGGACACGTAATGCGCGGGCACCGGATTGCCGAACATATAGGCGCCGTCGCCCTGGGTGCAGATGACCTGGCGTTCGCGGACCGCCAGCTTCATGCCGAGCGCGGTGCCGAGCCCCCAGCCGAGGCCGCCGCCCTGGCCCAGGGAGAAATAGGTGCCGGGCTTGGAGAAATTGGCGTGAAGCGGCAGGAACTGGCTCTCGCGGACGATGATGGCGTCGTCGTCCCTGGCCTGATCGAGGCAATGGGTGATCCAGGCGGGATGGATCGGCGTTTCCTTGGCGGCCGCGGCCAGCGCCGCTTGCCTCAATTCCGCCTGCTTCGCCTTAAGCGCGGCGACGCGCTTGCGCCGGGCATCGATGCGCCCCTTGGCCGCCGTCTCGTGCTCGGCCAGCGCCTCGTCGAGCGCCGCGAGGCTCCACTTGAGCAATCCGGTGATGGCGATATCCGAGGGATAGCCCCGGATCGGATAGGTCGAAAACAGGGGATCGGCGCCGAGGTGGATCACCTTGCAGTCCTCGGCCGGCCCCTTGGTGCCCGGTATCCAGGGCACGTCGCATTCGGCGACGATGATCAGGTCGGCGTCATCCAGCAGCGGGTCGGGGTTGTAGCCGACATGCATGGGATGGTCCGAGGGCAGGCACATGTAGCGCGGCTTGCGCAGGCTGACGGGGATGGCGAATCGTTCGGCGAGCGCCGAGAGCGCAGCCACGTCCTCGACATCCTGGCCGGCGCTGGCGCTGATGATCAGCGGGTTTTCCGCCGCCGCGATCAGGCTCGCCGCCTCGTCTATGGCATCACGCGCCGGGTGGGGCGGACTCGCATAGTGACGGCGACCCGGCGATGTGTAGGAGAAGTCCTTGATCTCCTCGGCCAGGGCCTCGCGCGGAAGGGTCATGTAGACCGGGCCCCGGGGGTGGCTCATGGCCGCGTTCAGCGCCCTGTCGACGGCGGTTTCCACCACCTCGGCGTTGGGCAATTCGTAGTCCCATTTAACGATCTCGCGCACCAGAGCACGCTGGTCGAACATTTCCTGGGGCCAGTGGATTTCGGCGCTGCGCCGCCCCTTCATGGTGGCCGTTTCCGTATAGGGCGTGCGGCCGGCGGAAAACAGCACCGGAATGTTGCCCTTAAACGCGTTGATCAAACCGCACATGGCATTGGCGGTGCCGACATTGACGTGCACCATCACCGCCTGGGGCCGGCCGGTCATGGCGTAATAGCCCTGGGCCATGGAAATGGCGATGTTCTCATGGGGGCAGGTGATGGGCTCCGGCACCTTGACGCCGTTGACCCGGCACCGTGAAAAGGCCTCGATGATGGGGGCGAAATCGGTGCCGGCGTTGCCGAACAGATAGTCGATGCCCCGGTCGGCGAGAATGGCGAGATAGGCTTCGGCAACGATGCCATCGGCGATGGTCTTTTGGGCCATGAGGCGCTCCCCGAGGGTTGCTGTTCTTTGCTCCGCCGGCATTCCGGCCGGCCGGTGTTTCAGGCCAAGTATAGCAGCAGCGCCGTTGCCGAGGCCAAGGGATCCGCACCCTACCAGGGCAGTTCGGCCCCGTCCCAGGAGAAGAACCGCCCCGATTCCGCTGGCCCCGCCCGGGCGATCAGCCGCCTGAGGCCCGCGACCGAGGTCGGTGCGTCGATGGCGGCATTGGGGCCGCCCATATCGGTCTTGACCCAGCCGGGATGGAGGATCAGCACGACGATGCCCCGAGAGGCGGTATCGATGGCGAGGCTCCTGGCGGCGGCATTCAAGGCCGCCTTGGAGGAGCGGTACATGGTGTAGGCCCCCGACGTATTGCCGCCGATCGAACCCAGGGTGCTGGAAAGGAAGGCCATACGCCGCCCTTGACCGCGTTCCACATGGGGCATGAAGGCGTTGGCGACGGCGATGGGGCCGATGGCATTGACCTTGAACTCACGCTCCCAGGCGTCGAAATCGATGCCGCCGGTGCGCTGGCCCGAGGTCAGGATTCCGGCGTTATTGACGAGAATATCGATGGCCTCGCCGTCGAGCCTCCGGGCCAGGGCGGCGACGGCGTCGAGGTCCGTCACGTCCAAGCCATGGACCGACACGTCCCCGGCGATCCGCCCGAGGTCCTCGGCGCCGTCGGGATCGCGGCAGGTGGCAAGGACGCGGTCGCCGTCGGCCGCGTATTGGCGGGCGAATTCGAGGCCGAGCCCGCGGTTCGCGCCGGTGATCAGAACGGTGGACACTTTTCCCTCCGTGCCTCAGAGCAGGAACAGGGCGGCCAGGCCGAGGAACGCCAGAAAGCCGACGACATCGGTCACGGTCGTCAGGAACACGCTTGAAGCGATCGCCGGATCGATGCCGAAGCGATCCAGCCCGATGGGGATGACGACCCCGGAGAGCCCCGCCACCAGCAGATTGATGATCATGGCGGCGGCGATTACCAATCCGATCATCGGCGTGCCGAACCACACCCAAGCGATAATGCCGACGAGGGCCGCGAACAGGATACCGTTGATGGCGCCGACCAGGGTTTCCTTGCCGACGATCCTGAGCGCGTTGCTGGGCGTCAGTTCGTGCATCGCCAGGGCGCGCACGGCCACGGTCAGCGTCTGGGTCCCGGCGTTGCCGCCCATGGAGGCGACGATGGGCATTAGAACGGCAAGCGCCACCACCTGCTGAATGGTCGCCTGGAAGAATCCGATCACGATCGAAGCGACGACAGCCGTCACAAGATTGACGCCGAGCCAGGAAAATCGGGCGCGCGTGGTCGAAAGCACGGCGCGGTAAAGGTCGCCCTCCTGCACGCCGCCGAGCCGCATGATGTCCTCCTGGGCCTCCTCATGGGCAACGTCGAGGACGTCGTCATGGGTGATAACACCGACCAGGCGCCCGGCATCGTCGATGACCGGGGCCGAGGCCAGGTCGTACTGGCGGAACAGCAGCGCCACCTCCTCCTGGTCGGTGGTGACGGGAACGACGTGCAGGTCTGTGGCCATCAGGTCTTCCAACCGTACCGGACGGCGGCTGCGCAGCAAATGGCTCAAGGACACAGATCCGGTCGGGCGCAGGGTCGGATCGACGACGTAGATATCGTAGAATTCGCTGGGCAGGGCGTCCCACCCCCGCTCGGCCTCATCGCGGAGATGGTCGATGGTATCGCCGACGGTCCAGAACGACGGCACGGCGACGAATTCCCGCTGCATCAGGCGGCCCGCGGAGTCCTCGGGCCAGGTGAGGGCCTCCTCCACCAACGCGCGATCGCCGGTCTTCATCCTTTCCAGGACCTCGGCCTGGACCGGCGCCTCCAAATTCTCGACCACGTCCACGGCGTCGTCGGTGTCCAGCTCGGAGACGGCGGCGGCAACGTCGCCGGGCTCCATCTGCCCCACGACGGCGTCGCGGACCGGATCCTCCAGAAGTGGCAGGAGCTCGGGGTCGAGGTGCGGGCCGATCAGTCCCACCAGGATCCGCCGCTCGGCCGGCGTCAGGCTTTCGATCAGATCGGCAAGATCGGCGGCGTGCAGACCGAGGGCGAAACTCTCGCAGCGATCGGTTTCGCCGGCATCCAGGGCTTCGCGAAAGGTCGCGATCTGGTCGCGGGTGACGCCATACAGTTCGCCGGTGTCGGCATCTTCGGGAATCTGGTTGCGGTCGTTTTCAGACATGGCCCTTCTCCCGGCAACGACGCGACCCAACGATCACGCCAGGGCCCAGCCAAAACCACAAGGACCCGCGGCGATGCGCGGGTCCGGAAATGGTGCGGTCGAGAAGACTCGAACTTCCACGGGGTTTCCCCCACAGCGACCTCAACGCTGCGCGTCTACCAATTCCGCCACGACCGCAGTATTCGCTGGTAAAATATAACACATTCCGACCCCGGTGCCTTGGCCCCCGGGCCCCGTGGGAGATAGCAAATCATGCCCTGGAGTGCAAGCTAATGGTCCCCGTGTCCAGCGTCGCCGTCCACTGGCGGACAAGTCCCGGACTCGTGGCCTACGAGGACGCCGTCAAGGCCATGGAAACCCGCGTTGCCGAGATCCGCGCGGGGCAATCGGAGGAGCTTGTTTGGTGCCTGGAACATCCGCCCCTCTACACCGCGGGCACCTCGGCCGATCCCGCCGAAGTGTTGGATCCCAGGGGACTGCCCCTTTACAGGACCGGCCGCGGCGGCCGCACCACCTGGCATGGCCCCGGCCAGAGAGTCGCCTACGTGATGCTCGACCTGAAAGCCCGCGGCGGTGATGTCCGCGGCTTCGTTCGCGATCTCGAGGCCTGGGTGATCGCCACCCTTGCCGTTTTCGGGGTCCGCGGCGAGCGCCGAGAAGGGCGCGTCGGCATCTGGGTCGCACAGGGTCGAACGGAAGAGAAGATCGCAGCCATCGGCGTGCGCGTGCGGCGCTGGGTCAGTTATCACGGCATCGCCATCAACGTCGCCCCCGACCTCAGCCACTACGCCGGCATCGTCCCCTGCGGCATCGCCGATTACGGGGTGACTTCCCTGGCGGCGCTGGGGGTAGACGCCTCACTGGAAGAGGTGGACGCGGCCCTCCGTTCGACGTTCGAGGATGTGTTCGCCCGCAGCATCGAGGTCGAGCCGTGAACCCCGGGCGTTGGCGTGCCCAAAGCTTGAGATCGTTCAGTTAGAGCAACCGCAAAAGCCCCGGCACCCCGCCGGAGGTGGCTCAGGGCGTTCGTCCGACCTGTCCCAGCGCGGTCCCGCCACGGGCGAAGAGACGGGAGAGCGCGGCAAACCCCAGGCCCACGGCCAACACCCCCATCGCGTCGAACCAGAGCGGCTGAAATTCGACCACGCTGAGGTCCAACTGTTCCGGGTTGTAGCCCGGGATCGACACCGGCAAAAGCGCAGTAACGATGAAGCCATGGCCGTTATAGACGGCATGGCCGACGATGCACGGAACCAGCGACCCGGTCTTGAGAAACACCCAGCCGAGGGCCGACCCCATGACAAAAGCGGAAAAGAACTGGTAGGGATTGAGGTGCACGACGCCGAAGATCAGGGCGGAAACGAGAACCGCGGTCGGCGCCGCGTAGCGTTCGAGAAACCCGCGCAGGATAACCCCCCGGAACAGGAGTTCCTCGGTCACCGGAGCGATCGCGGTAAGGGTCAGCAACGAAACCGCTCCGGCTCCGGCGACGGCCTTGAAGATTTCGGCAACGAAGCGCGGCATCGGCAGAACGTAACGGAGCAGATTGTCGACCTCGGATGCGACGATACCGAGACCCGTCACCATGACGACAAGCGGCAGGTAGACGGCGGGTCGGACGGCTAAGAAGGGCAGCGCTTGGCTGAGAGGTAATCCGCTACGCCGCACCCCCCACCAGATGACGACGCCGAAAGACAGCACATTTGCGAGCCCGACGGCGGCGGCAAGCGGCAGGCGCAGGGCGACAGCGGGGAGAAGGGTGCCGATGGCGATGCCGATCAGGACCTGGAAAACGATGACGGCAATCACCAGCACCAGCGCCTGACCGATGCCGGGATAGGGCCGGGGTTGGGTCATGGTTCGATCCTCCGGTTGGTCGGCGCGGTCCCGCCGATTGCGGCGGTCCGTCGGCATGCATCATTATCTCAGCGCGGCGATGGCCGGTCGTGACCACTGACCGCCACCGACCACCCTAGACCGTGGGCAATTGCCTGAAGGTCTCGCCGAAATCGTCGTCTCCGGGCCGAAATTCGCCGGGGATCTGCACGACCCTTGTTACCCGGGCACGGTCCGGGCCTTGGTGACAGGCCTTGGCCATGTCCCTGACCGCGTTCATCCCACCGGAGAAGACCGCCTCGACGGTGCCGTCGCTGCGGTTCCGGACCCAGCCCCGAAGGCCGCGCGCGGTTGCTTCCTCCATCACCCAGCGGCGGAAGAAGACACCCTGCACCCGCCCGTGGATCTTCAGGTGGAGCGCCATCACATCCGACTCATCCGACATCGCCGCCTTCACTCCTCGGCCAAAAGGTGAAGAAACCGTGCCGCATGGGCGAGGTCAAGGGCCTTGGCCTCGAGCGCGGCCGTGGCCTCGGCATCGGAGCCCCAGCGTTCGGCCTGATGGTGCTCCTCGATCGCCGAGGCGGCGAGGGCACCATCGGCATCCAGGCGGCCGCGGTCCAAGGCCAGGCCGATGACGATGGAGCCGGCCGCCCGCACGGCCAGGGACAGCGCCGCCAGGGCGAAGTCGTCCGCTGCCTCGACGGCCGCGGTTATGGCGTCGAGGGCCGCCTGGGGCTGGGGCTCGGCGCGCACGCCCTCGGTCACGTGCAGGCGCGCGCCGAATTCCTCGGCGAACCATGCCAGCAGCGGGTCCCAGGCCTGGGCCTCGGCCTCGATCAGGGACTGGGGCCTCTCGGCGCGAAAACAAAGGAGGTCGGTTTCGCCGTACCCCGCGAGATCGGCGATGATGCGTGCCCGGGCGCCGGGTTCGCCGGCGATCACGTCGATGGCGCCGGCGGCAATCCGGAAGTTCGGGGCCGCGGCCGGGTCGCCCACGGCCTTCGTCTTGAGCGCCCCAGGATCGGCGGCGAGCAGCTTGCCGATCTCGTCCGCGATTTCCCGGGCCAGGGCCGCGCTGGGCACCACCAGGGGCCGCCCCGCCGGCGTCTTGGCGGGGCTGCCGTTGGCCGTCACCGCATGGCCGTCCCGGACCGGACCGCTTTCGATCTCCAGGGGCGGCCTCACGGTCCGTCCTCACTGCCCGCGCCTGCGCCCAACACCGCATCGAGGGCGGGGTGGAGATCAGCGAACTCGGCCACCACCTGGCGGGCGCCCGCGGCCATCAGCTCATGGGCGTCGTGATAGCCCCAATCGACGCCGATGCCAGCCACCCTGGCGTTGCGCGCCATTTCCATATCGAAGCTGGTGTCCCCGATCATAACCGTGGCCCCGGCCGCGGCCCCGGCCTCCGCCATCGCCCGCAGCAACATGTCCGGAGCGGGCTTGCCGGGGGCGGTGTCGGCCGTCTGCAGGGTGACGAAACGACCGCCGAGGCCAAAGCGGTCCAAGGTCGCATGGAGGCCGCGGGCGGATTTGCCG
>JAWWBR010000050.1:0-22651 GCA_033720855.1 Alphaproteobacteria bacterium | reverse complement strand
TCCTTAGCCCTAGAATTCGCGGAACAGCCGGCCGAAGCCCTCGATCGGCTCGGTGATGCCGGCGGTCCTGAGCGCCTTCCAGACGATCGCCTGTTGGGAGTTCATCACGGAAACGCCGAGCTCCTCCTCGATGCGGTCGATGGCATGGGCCGTCGGCCAATGGGCGGACGCGAGGTGGATGCAGTCGGCCTCGGGATGGGCGTCCTTCAGCTGCTTGGCGATGTCGAAGGCGGCCTCGGTCGGGATCTTGCCGTAACCCAAGAGCTTGTAGCCCTCGAGCGAGGCGACGCCGATCGATTCGAACCCCATGTTCTTCATCTGCTGCGCGTGGCGCTCGTCGTGCTGGGAGCCGGAGGCATGGGCCGAGGCCACCTTCTTGACGCCGAGCTTCTCCATCGCCTCCCTCTGGCACAGGGTCGAGGCCACCACCTTGGTGCCGATCTCTGCGGCGAGGTCCTCGCAGATGCCGGGCAGGTTCTCGATGCCGCGCGACTGGTTGACCGGGTTGCCCCCCAGCACCACCACGTCGGCGCCGGCGCCGGCCATGTACTTGGCCGCCTCCAGCGAGCGGTCGAAGCTGCCGTCGAACGCCTGCTGGCTGTATTCGAGGCCGACCTCGAGCGTGGTCAGCAGCAGCGTCACGCCGTCCGGCACCATCTTGTAGAACTCGTAGACGAAGACCTCGGTGACCACCGGCGGCGAGCAGTAGCCGATGCGGGCGCGGTATCCGTACATCTGGGTGTCCTCCCTTGCTCCCTAGAATTCCCGCAGCAGGCGGCCGAAGCCTTCGATGCGGTCCTCGACCCCGGTCTGGCGCATGGCGTCCCAGGCGATCGCCTGCAGCGAGGTCATGACATTGACGCCGAACTCGTCCTCGAGCGGCCCGATCGCGTCGATCACCGTCCAATGGGGACAGCCGAAATAGATGGTGTCGGCATCGGGGTAGGCGGCCGCCGCGGCGCGCCCCCATTCCAGAGCGCTGGCCGGCGCCAGCTTGCCGAGCTCGACCAGGTTGGAGCCCCCGGCATGAACGCCCACCGGCTCGAGGCCGAAGAAGTCGCGGATGGTGCGCTCATGGCGCGGGTTCTGGTCGTCGAGGAAGGGGTGGACGGTGGCCACCTTCTTCGAGCCCAAGGCGGCGAAGGCGCGCACCTGGGCCAGGGCCGAGCACGACATCTTGACGCCGATCTCGCCCTCCAGCTTGGCCATCAGCCCCTCCACCGTGTCGTCGCCCTTGGAGATGTTGATCGGCAGGCCGCCCAGCAGGACCAGGTCGGCGCCGGCCCGCGCCATGGTATGGGCGGCCTCGATGGAGATGGCGTAGCACTTCTCCACATCCTCCTTGGAGCGGTCGCCCAAGGGCAGCGTGATCATCATCAGCGAGACCCCGTCCGGCACGATGCGGTACCAGTCGATGGGGTAGACCTCGGTGGTGACGGCGGCGACCGTGTAGCCGATGCGCGCGCGATGGCCGTGGATGCGGTTCCAGTCCATGGGCGTCCTCCCGTTTTGTCTTTGCCCCACAATCGCCCAGATCGGGCCCAAGCACAACAGGCGCATGCGCCCCGAGCGCGCCCGCCGCCGGCTAGGCGTCGCCCGCCGCCAGGCCCCAGATCATGCGCAGCGCCGCGGCCGCCAGCAGCACGGCGAAGGCCCGGGCGAGCGCCCGCCGCGGCAGCCGGTGGGCGAGGCGCGCGCCGATGGGGGCGCTGATCGCCGTCAGCGGCGCGATCACCGCGAAGCCCACCAGGTTGACATAGCCGGCGCTCGCCGGCGGCAGACCCGCCGCCCCCCAGCCGATGGCGAGGAAGCCGAGGGCGCCGGGCGCGGCGACGATGACGCCGACCGCCGCGGCGGTGCCGACGGCGATATGGATGGGACGGGAATAGAGGGTCAGGATGGCGATGGTCATGGCGCCGCCGCCGATGCCGGACATGGTCGAGATCATTCCGGTGAACGCGCCGAGCGCCCCGGTGACGCCGGGCCCGGGCAGCTCGGCCCCCAGCCTGCGGCGCGGCTCGCCCGTCGCCATGTTGATGGCGACCGCCAGGGCGATCGCGGCGAAGACCGCGGTCAGCACCGCTCCGGGGACGAAGGCGGAAATCGCGGTGCCGGCGATGACGCCGGTGAAGACCCCGGGGCCGTAGGACCTGAGGACCGGGGCGTCGACCGCCCCGAGCCGCCAATGGGTCAGCACCGAGGCGCTGGCGGCGACCACGATCACCGCCAGCGAGGTGCCCACGGCGACGTGCATGCGCACGGCCTCGGCGACGCCGAGGAAGCCGGCGATGTAATAGAGCGCCGGCACGATGACGATGCCGCCGCCGACGCCGAACAGCCCGGCGATCAGCCCGGCGACGGCGCCGGTCGCGGCAAGGCCTAGGAGGATGGGGATGAGGGACGGGTCCACGGGCGGGGGCTATGATGGATGGCGGTATCGGACGCTGGGCGGTATCCGCCGGTCATAAGCCCCAAGCCGGGGCCGCCGTCAAGGGCGCCCCGGCTCGCCAAGGAAAGCCGGCTGTGATAGGAGCATGCGCGAGGCCACAGCCATCGGCGGCGACGTGCCCGAAAGGAGAGCGGCGATGAGCGACGACACCCCACGGGAACCCGATCAGCTTCTTCACCTGGTGTTCGGCGGCACGCTGAAGGCCGGCGAACGCGCGCAATTCGATGACCTGGAGGCGCTCGACATCGTCGGCATCTTCCCCGATTACGCCTCGGCCCACGACGCCTGGCAGGCGGCCGCCTTCCGCACCCAGGACGATGCCCGGATGCGGTACTTCATCGTCCATCTGCACAGGCTGCTGGACCCGGATCAGGAGGCCTGAGGGGCGGCGGCGGCCGGCCTATTCCCCGTCCTTGTCCAGCTTGAGCGAGGCCGAGTTGATGCAGTAGCGCAGGCCGGTCGGCTTGGGCCCGTCGGGAAAGACGTGGCCGAGATGGGCATCGCAGCGGGCGCACAGCACCTCGGTGCGGCGCATGAAGAAGGAATTGTCCTCCTCCGCCGCCAGCGCGTCCTGGCTGACGGGCTGGGTGAAGCTGGGCCAGCCGGTGCCGGAGTCGAACTTATCAATGGACGAAAACAAGGGCTCGCCGCAGCAGACGCAGGCATAGGTGCCCTTGTCGTGGCAGTCGTGGTAGCGCCCGGTGAAGGCGCGCTCGGTGCCCTTCTCGCGCGTCACGTGGTATTCCTCGTCCGAGAGCTGGGCGCGCCACTCGGCCTCCGTCTTGGTGATCTTCTCCGCCATGTCTCCGCCTTTCCTTGGCATCGGCCTCAAGCCCCGGCCTCGGCGAGGAACGCCGCGACCGCGCGGTTGAAGGCCTCCGGTTTTTCGATCTGGGGATAGTGATGGGCGTTTTCAATGATTTCAAGGCGCGCGGCCGGGATGCGGTCGCAGAGGATCCTGGCGTTTTCCAAGGGCACCGCGCCGGCGACCGGCCCGGTGTCGGCGCCGCCGGCGATGACCAGGGTCGGGCACCGGATGGCGGCAATCCGCCCGCAATAATCGAAGCGGCCCAGATCCTCCATGACGGCGATGTAGCTCTCGGGATCGTTGGCGCAGTAGTGCGCCCGGTACCAGGCCATGACTTGCGGGTTGGCGGCGCGGAAGTCCTCGGCGAAGTGGGTCTCCAGCTGGCGCCCGGCGGCGACCGCCATGCCGGCCTTGCGAATCGCGGCGTTGCGCTCAGCCCTTGCGCCCGTGTTGCCCTCGGCGATGCGGCAGGCGGTGGACACCAGGATGAGCGCCGAGACGCGCGCAGGATACGCGCAGGTAAACGCCTGGGCGACGAAGCCGCCCAGGGACACGCCCATCAGGGCGGCGCTCGGAATCTCCAGATGATCCATCAGGGCGCCGAGGTCCTTCGCGAAGGTCTCGACACCCAAGGGTTCGTCGCCGGCCTCGGATTCGCCCAGGCCGCGGATGTCGTAAGCAACCACGCGGTGGTCGCGGGCGAGCACCGGCACCTGTTCGCGCCAGCCCTCGCGCGTGGAGAGGCCGATCGAATGGATCAGCACCAGGGGCGGGCCCGCGCCCGTCACCTCATAGACGCAGGCCGCGCCGCGAATTCGTGCCGTCGCCAAGGGCTCCCTCCGTTCGGTTCCGTGGGCCGCCGAGGATAGCCGGGAATACGGAAAAAGAAACGGCGGGCCCGAAGGCCCGCCGTCGACAGCTTATGCTGCTGCCTTATCCTCTGCCCGCGGCCAGGGCCGCCTTGACGCGTTCCGGCGTCAGCGGCGCGCGGCGCAAGCGCACGCCGGTGGCGTCGTAGAAGGCGTTGGCCACCGCGCCCGACACCGGCCGGGTCGAGCCTTCGCCCGCACCCTGGGGCGCCTTCTCGGGGCGGTTGACCAGGATGACGTCGATCTCCTCCGGCGCGTCGGGGCTTTCGACGATCGGGTAGGTCGCCCAATCGACGCTGGTCACCATCTCCTCGTCGAAGTTGACCTCTTCGTAGAGGATGCGGCTCAGCGCCATGCCCACGTTGCCGTGGATGCACCGGACCAGCCCGTCGGGATTGATGATCAGGCCGAGATCATGGGCCACGGTGAATTTGCGCGCCCAGATCTTTCCGCTCCGCGTGTCGACCTCGACGTCGGCGACGATGGCGATGCGGCATCCCGAACGCAGGGCGTAGCCGATGCCGCGGCCGGTGAGGGTGGTCTTGCCGCCCTGCCCCTTGTTGGACCCGACCCGCTTCTGCCAGCCGGACTTTTCCGCCGCCAGCTTGACGAGATGGCGGTCGCGGGGGTTCTTCAGGTACTTGAGGCGGTATTCCACCGGGTCCATCCCCGCCGCCTCGGCCACCTCGTCATGGAACTGGTCGGCGGCGAAATGGATCTGCGGCCCGATGGGATCGCGCAGATGCGAGGTCCTGAGCGGCGAATAGCGGTCGAGGAACGGCGGGATCACCTTCCAGCCGAGGCGCCGGGAGGGGATGTCGTAGATATCCTCGGGCTCGCGGAAGAACTTCCTCGGCTTCAGTTTGACGCCAAGCGCCTGGCCCGCCAGGTTGTCCCTGGGCTTGGATTCGTTGGACCGCACGTCCTGGCGGTCGAAGGCCTTGGACATGAACTCGTAGGCGATGACGTTGCCCTGGGCATCGATGCCCGCGCGGCACATATGCACGCTTGCCGGGTTCTTGGGATCCCAGGCGGTGCCTTCGTGGCGCATGCCCTGGACCCGCACCGGCTTGCCCAGCTCCTTGCTCAGCACCGCCGCCTGCATGGCGGCATCGCCGGCGTCGTTGCGCCCGTAGGACCCCGGACCGGGGACCCAGACGCCGCGGACGCTGCCCGGCTTGAGCTTGAGGATGCGTTCGACCCCCTCGGCCGTGTAATGGGACTTCTGGGAGCCCGTCCACAACATCACCGGGTCCGAGGTGGCATCGACCACGGCGCAGGCCGGCCCCATGGAGGCATGGGACTGGAAGGGGAACTCGTATTCCGCCTCGACCACCTTGGCCGCACCCTTGAGCGCCGCATCCACATCGCCCTTCTTGACCTTGGTCTCGGCCTTGACGACCGGCGCCTTGCGGATGTGGTCGTAAAGGTCCTCCTGCTTGGAGAACGGCTTCTTGCCGGGCGTCCAGTCGACCTTCAGGCTGTCGGCCGCCTGGATGGCGTCCCATTCGGTGTCGGCCACGACCGCCAGGAAGTCCTTCTTGTGGACCACCCGGGCGCCCTTGATGTGCTTGATCGAGGACGCATCGACACTCTTGGCGCGGGCCCCGGCCTTGTCGGGATGGATCACCCGGGCGTGGACCATGCCCGGCACCTTGACGTCGGTGACGAAGTCGGTGGTGCCGAACACCTTGCCCGCGACATCGACCCGCGGGAAGGGCTTGCCGACCACCTTGTACTCCTTGTAGCTCTTGGGCTTGGCCTTGCCCGAGGAGAACAGCCGGTTGCCCAGCTTCTTGTTCCACTTGAGCTTGTGGTCGAAGTAGTTGCCGCGCAGGATCTCGGCGTAAGTGATCTTCTTGCGCGGATTGCCCTTGACGCTGACGACGCCGTCATCGACGGCGAGGCTCGACGCCTTGACGCCGAGGCGGCGGGCCGCCTCTTCCACCAGGACCCGGCGGGCCTCGGCGGCAATAAAGCGCATGGCGTGGCCGCCGCGCTTGATGGCGAAGGAGCCCGACGCCCCGCCCTGGTTGACGCTGGTGCCGGTATCCGACATCACGGTGGTGACCTTTTCGTAGGCGACGTCGAGCTCCTCGGCGACGATCTGGCTGATGGCGACATCGACGCCCTGGCCCATGTCCATCTTGCCGAAGAAGGCGGTGACCCGGCCGTCGGCGCCGACGGCGATGAAGCTGTCGAGCTCGGTCGGGTGCAGGGGCGGCTTGACCTTGGCGCCGAAGGCCTTGGCCTTGGCCTTGCCGGACGCCACCGTCGACCCGGCGGCGCTGACCACCAGGGCGCCGGCGCCCTGGAGCAGGCCGCGGCGGGAAATCTCGAAATCCTTTGGCGATATCATCTTGTTCATGTTCCGGCCCTCCCTTAAGACGCCATGGCTTTGGCGGCGCGCTTGACCGCCTTGTGGATGGCGTAATGGGTCCCGCAACGGCATTTGAGACCCTTGAGCCCGGCCCGGATCTGCCTGTCGGAAAGCCTGGGGTTCTTGTTCAGCATCTCGGCCGCCGTCATGATCCAGCCGTTGACGCAGTAGCCGCATTGCGGCACCTGCTCCTCGACGAAGGCGGTCTGCAGGGGATGGGGCTTCTCCGGGGTGCCGAGACCGGTCAGGGTCACGATCTTCTTGCCCCGGACCGAGCCCACCGTGGTCACGCAGGAGCGCGTCGCCTTGCCGTTGACATGAACGGTGCAGGCCCCGCACTGGGCGAGCCCGCAGCCGAAATGGGGATTGTTCAAGCCGATGTCGTTCCTGAGCGCATACAGGAGCGGCATATCCGGGTCCACCGTGATGGTGTGGTGGCCCCCGTTTACGTTTAGTCGCATTCTTTGAGGTTTCGCCATGGAACCCCTCCCTGAAGGTCGACGCACCGGCGGCATGGGACCGAACACCCAACGCCGCGGCGCCGCACCGGTTCGTTAACCGCCTGTGACGAGGCGGAGGACAGACAACAAAAACGAAAAAAACCAGACCGCGCCGCCGTCAGGCGCTCAGCTTCTCCTCCCTCGGCGCTCCATTGTTGTTTGGATCTTGAACGGCGGGCCTGAGAAATTCTCCGCCCGCCCCGGCCGTGAGTCAAGGGCGGAAGGCGAGGGGCGGTGGCGATCAGTCCTTTTCGGGGAACTTGGCGATGGCGTCGACGGTATCGAGGTCGACGAGGGTGCCGGCGCCGGCCATGGGGACCTCGGCCACCGCGTCCTCGTGGGCGGCGATCACGGCCTTGGCGCCGCTGTCGCCGCGAAGCGCCCGCAATTCGGGGAAGAAGCGCCTGGCGAAGAGCACCGGGTTGCCCCGGCGCCCGCCGGCGACCGGCGCGCAGATGGCGCCCCGGCCCGTTGCATCGAAGGCGGCGATCAGGCGGTCGATCTCTCCCGCCTCGATCGCCGGCATGTCGCCCAAGCAGATCAAGACGCCCTCGACGTCTTCGGGCAGGGCGGCGATGCCGGCGCCGATGGAACTGGCCATGCCTTGGGCGTAATCGGGGTTGTGGGCGAAGGTGACGCCGGCACCCTCGAGCGCCGCGCGCACCTCCTCGGCCTGATGGCCGGTGACGACGATGACGGGGGCGGCTTTCGATCCTTTGATGCGGGCGACCGTCCGCGCCACCATGGCCACGCCGCCGATGGGCGCCAAGAGCTTGTTGGTGTCGCCCGCCCGGGTGCTGCGGCCGGCGGCGAGGACCAGGGCGGCGATGCGCGGCGGGGGGCCGCCCTCAGGCCCGCCGCGTCTTGCCATACCCCTTCTTTTCGGGACGCAGCACGTCGATCATCTCGGCGACGATGGAGACCGCGATCTCGGCCGGCGACAGGGCGCCGATATCAAGCCCCACGGGGCCGTGGATGCGGTCGAGGTCGGCGTCGGAAAAGCCCTCGGCCTTCATCCGCTCGCGCCGCTGGGCCTGGGTTTTGCGCGAGCCCAGGGCGCCGATGTAGAACGCTTCGGACTTGAGCGCCGTCGCCAGCGCCGGCTCGTCCAGCTTGGGGTCGTGGCTGAGCGCCACCACCGCCGATCCGCGGTCGAGCTCGAGCCCTTCAAGCGCCTCGTCGGGCCAGTCGTGGTTGATGGTGGCGCCGGGGAAGCGCTCGGGGCTGGCGTAAAGGGTCCGGGGGTCGATGACGGTGACGTCGAAGCCGGCGGCGCCGGCGATGGTGGTGAGGTATTGCGAGATGTGCCCGGCGCCGATGATGGCGAGCCTCAGGCGCGGCGCCAGGACCTGGATAAAGACGCGGCGGCCTTCCTCCTCCACCAGGCGGCTGTCGCCCTTGGCAAGGGCGGCGTCGATCTCGCTCTTGAGGGCGTCGCCCAAGGCCAGCTCGCCCTCGACCTTGCCGTTGGCGAGCATCGCCTCGTCGCCGGTTTCGAGGTCGGTGACGAAGACGCAGGCGCGCTTGGCCGCGCGGGCGTCCAGGAGCGCCTTGAGGTGCTCCGCCTTCATTCCACCTTCTCCACGTAAATCTGGATATTGCCGCCGCAGGACAGCCCGACCTCCCAGGCCTGGTCGTCGGCGATGCCGAACTCCAGGAGCTTCGGCGCGCCCGCGGCGATGACATCGGCGGCGGCCTCGACGACGGCGCTCTCGACGCAGCCGGCGGAGACCGAGCCCGCGAAATTGCCCTCGCCATCGACCGCCAGCTGGCTGCCCACGGGGCGCGGCGACGAACCCCAGGTGGTCACCACCGTCGCCAGGGCGACGTCGCGGCCTTCGTCCTTCCATTTCGCCGCGATGGCGAGGACGTCGTCCTCGCTTCCCGGTACGATCTCACTCATCTCAGGCATTCTCCCAAGTCTTTCCTTGCTTTAGAGATAGCGATCCCGCCGAAAATATACAAGTCCCGGGGGCGCGGCGCTTGACAGCCGCGGGCCCGCCACGCAACAAAGAAACGCAAGGATACGGCTTTCGCCGGCACCGCGGATACGGGCGGCGAAGCCCGGCAAGGGGGAATCATGACCGAGACATTCACGCTCACCATCAACGGTGCCGAGCGCCAGGTGACCGGAGACGGCGACATGCCGCTCCTCTATGCGCTGCGCGATGCGCTCGGCCTGACCGGGACCAAATACGGCTGCGGCACCGAGCAGTGCGGCTCCTGCAGCGTGCTGATCGCGGGCGAGCGCGCCTTTTCCTGCCGGACCACCCTGGCCGAGGCCGCGGGCGGCGACATCCTCACCATCGAGGGGATCGCGCAAGGCGACCGGCTGCATCCCCTGCAGCAGGCCTTCATCGACGAGCACGCCTTCCAGTGCGGCTATTGCACGCCGGGGCTGATCGTCACCGCCAAGGCTTTGCTCGACCGCGACCCGGACCCGTCCGAGGACACGATCGCCACCGCGCTTCAGGACAATCTGTGCCGCTGCGGAAGCCACCCCAGGGTGATCGCCGCCGTCAGGCGCGCCGCCAAGGAGTTGGCGAAATGAACGGCGACGGCAAAACGCTTCCCGGCACGCTCGCCGACGAGCCCGAAATCGCGCGCTGGATCGGCATCGAGAGCGACGGCACGGTGACGCTCAGGACCGGCAAGGTCGAGATCGGCCAGGGCATCTTGACGGCGGTGGCGATGATCGCCGCCGAGGAGCTCGACGTGGACCTCTCGCGCATCCGTGTCGTCAGCGGCATCACCGGCGAGGTCGCCGACGAGGGCGTCACCTCGGGCTCCGGATCGATGGAACAATCGGGCCGCGCCATCCACCAGGTGGCGGCGGAGGCCCGCGCGGTGCTGGTCGCCAAGGCCGCCCGGCACCTCGGCGTCGACGCCGAGAGCCTCGAGGTCGAGGACGGCACCGTGCGCAGCCCGGCGACCAACCAGCAGGTCACCTACTGGGAGCTTCAGGGCGGGCGCCCGATCGAGGGCGAGGCGAGGGGCGCGGTCACGCCCAAGGATCCCGCCCTCTATAGCCTGGTGGGCAAGGCCATCCCCGAGCTCGACGCGGTGGCCAAGGTCACCGGCGGTGCCGCCTTCGTCCACGATCTCGCGCCCGAGGGGCTGCTGCACGGACGTGTCGTCCGCCCGCCGTCCTACGGGGCGCGCCTCACATCCGCCGATACCGCGGCGGTCCGCGCCATGGAAGGCGTCGTCACCGTGGTCGAGAGCGGCAGCTTCCTCGGCGTCATCGCGGAAAGCGAATGGCAGGCGGTCAAGGCGCGCGAGGCGCTGGCGGAAAGTGCAGACTGGGAGGAGACCGCGCAATTGCCCGACGAGGACACCATCGCCGCCTGGCTGGTGGAGAACGAGACCGCGGCCCATCCGGTCATCGACGGCACCCCCCGGGACGAGGCGGTGCCGGAGCCGGCCGCGCCCGAAGGCGCGGCGCTGACGCTGGAGGCGACCTACGCCAAGCCCTATTTCATGCATGCGTCGCTGGCCCCCTCGGCGGCGATCGCCACCTTCGAGGACGGCCGCCTGACCATCCGGGGGCCGAGCCAGGGCCCCTATCCGCTGAGGCGCGCGCTGGCCGGCTCCCTCGGCCTCGAGGAGGAGGCCATCACCATCATCCACGCCCAGGGGGCGGGCTGTTACGGGCACAACGGCGCCGACGACGTCTGCCTGGACGCGGCCCTCTTGGCCCAGGCGGTGCCGGGACGGCCGGTGCGCCTGCAGTGGATGCGCGAGGACGAGCACAAGTGGGAGCCCTACAGCCCGGCGATGACGCTGATGACCAAGGCGAGCCTGGATTCCGACGGCAACATCATCGACTGGAACCTCGACCTCTTCTCCACCACCCACCAGGGCCGCCCGCGGCCGACCACCGCGACCCATTCCAGCCTGTTGGCCGACTGGCACCGCGAGCCGGCCCGGGACAAGCCCGAGGCGAAGCCCAATTTCTCGAACGAATCCGGGGCGCACCGCAACGCCTGGTCGTATTACGACCTCGCGCACCAGCGCGTGATCAACCATTTCGTGGGCGAGACGCCGTTGCGCACCAGCTCCTTCCGCGGGCTCGGCAACTACGCCAACATCTTCGCCATCGAATCCTTCATGGACGAGCTGGCCGAGGCGGCGGGGTGTGATGCGCTCGAGTTCCGCCTGCGCCATCTCAAGGATCCGCGCGGCCGCGCCGTGCTGGAAGCGGCCGCCGAGGCCATCGGCTGGCCGCCGGGCAAGCCCGGCTCCGGCAGCGGCAAGGGCATCGCCTTCAACCGCTACAAGAACGGCAAGGCCTATGCCGCCGTCGCCATGGAGGTGACGGTCAACGAGGAGACCGGCCGGATCTCGGTCGACCGCGCCGTGGTCGCCGGCGACGCCGGCCAGGTGGTGAGCACCCACGGGCTTTCCTGCCAGCTGGAGGGCGGCGTGCTCCAGGCGATCAGCTGGACGCTCAAGGAGCGCGTGCGCTTCGGCCCCCGGCGCATCGAGAGCGTCGATTGGGAGACCTACCCGATCATGACCTTCCCCGAGGCGCCCCCGGTCGAAAGCATCCTCATCGACCGGCCGGGCGAGCCCTATCTCGGCTCCGGCGAGGGCAGCCAGGGGCCGGGCGGCGCGGCGCTCGCCAACGCGGCGTACAACGCCACCGGGGTGCGCCTGCGCGAAACGCCGTTCACGCCCGAGCGCGTGCGCGCCATGCTGGTGGCCGCCGGCCGGGGCCGCTAGAGCGCGGCGTAGTCGATGGGGGCGTTAAGGTCGAGGGATTGATCGGCCGCCGGCATGTCGTATTTGAGGCCCGAGCCGCAGTTGAACAGCACCACCCGTTCGTCCCTGGCGATGCGCCCCGAGGCGAGCTCCTGTTTGAGGGCGGCGTAGGTCGCCGCGCCCTCGGGGCACAGCAGCAGCCCTTCCCTTGCCGCCATCTCGGCCCGCGCCGCCTCGATCGCCGCGTCGTCGACCGCCGAAGCGAAGCCGCCGGAGTCGCGGATCGCCTCGAGGATCAGGAAATCGCCGATGGCGACGGGCACCCGGATGCCGGCGGCGATGGTGAAGGCGCCCTCCCACAGGTCGGCGTGATCCAGGCCCTCGTCATAGGCCTTGACGATGGGGGCGCAGCCGGCGGCCTGGACCGCGACCATGCGCGGGCGCTTGGTCCCGATCCAGCCCAGCGCGCCGAGCTCGGCGAAGGCCTTCCACATGCCGATCAGCCCGGTGCCGCCGCCGGTGGGGTACAGGATCACGTCGGGCAGATCCCAGCCGAGCTGCTCGGCCAGCTCCAGGCCCATGGTCTTCTTGCCCTCGATGCGGTAGGGCTCCTTCAGGGTGTTGGCCTCGAACCAGCCGGCGGCTTCGCGGCCGTCGACGACGATCTTGCCGCAATCGTTGATCAAGCCGTTGACGCGGTAGACCCGGGCGCCTTGCAGGGCGATCTCGCGCACGTTGATCTCCGGCGTGTCGTCGGGGCAGAAGACGACGCTCTCGATCCCCGCCCGCGAGCAATAGGCGGCGAGCGCCGCCCCGGCATTGCCGTTGGTGGCCATGGCCATCTTCTGGATGCCGAGCGCCTTGGCCATGGAGACCGCCATCACCAGGCCGCGGGCCTTGAAGGAGCCGGTCGGCAGGCGGCCCTCGTCCTTGACGATCACGGCGCGCGAGCCCAGCGCGCGGGAAACACTGGGGCAGGGGATCAGCGGCGTCATGGTCTCGCCGAGGCTGACGATGTCGCCCGCTCGCCTCACCGGCAGGAGCTCCCGGTAGCGCCAGAGATCGGGCGCGCGGGTGGCGAGGTCGTCGCGCGCCACCGCCTTGCCCATGGCCTCCAGGTCGTAGCGCACCAGCAGCGGCTTGCCGGCCTCGGACAGGTTGTAGACGCGGTCGGGCGGATATTCGGCGCCGGTGGCCCCGCATTCGAGATGGGTGACGAAGGTCGGACGTTCGGTGAGGGTGTTGTCTTCCATAGCCTGGGTCTTGGGAAATCGCGGCGGCGGGCCGGGCCGGGCGCTACATCACGCCGGTCTCGCGGAACCGGGCGCGGCCGGCGTCGTTGGTGAGGTACTCGACCAGCGCCTCGGCCGCCTCGGGCCAGGCCGCTTCCGGCATCATCATCGCCATGTAGACGGTGACCTTGCCGATCTCTGCCGGCAGCGGCCCGATGACGGTGATGCCCAGCGGCTCGTGCATCTTGAGCCCGGTGGACTGGCCGAAGCCGAGCGCCGTTCCGCTCGCGCTGTCGGCGATGAATTCCATCGCCTCGCGGCCGTCCTCGAAGCGGTGCACCCGCGCCGCGATCTCATCGGCGACGCCGAGCCCGGCGATCATCTCGGCGATGAAATCGCCCGACGAGGCCTTGTTGAAGACCACCGCCTCGGCCGCGAGCAGGGCCTCGCGCACGGCATCGGCGGTGGAAATGTCGGGCGCCGGCGCGCCGGCCTTGATGGCGACGCCCGCCTCGACCCCGCCGACGGCGACCGGGCGGTCGTTGCCGAAGCGCCCCGACTGGGCGCGCGCCTCGAACACCGCTTCGGGGGCGAGGACGACGTCGGCGACGTCCCGTTCGCTATCCATGCGCCTGCCGATATTGGGGCCCGATGCGTATTCGAGCGCCACCTCGTGGCCGGTCTCGGCCTGGAAACTCTCGACCAGCGCCTCCAGGCCCTGCCTAATGGCCGGCGCGCTCAACACCCTGATTCTGGCCATGGCGGCTGCTCCCCCGATCCCGGCCCGGCGCCCTCAGCGCAGGACCTCGGCCTTTTGGATGACGATGGCGGGGGTCGGCAGATTGCCCATGCGCCCGCGCCTCTCGGTGCGCGTTTCCTCGATGCGGCGCACCACGTCCATGCCGCTGACGACCCGGCCGAAGACGGCATAGCCCCAGCCGCGCGCATCCGGGGCCGTGTGATCGAGAAAAGCGTTGTCGACGGTGTTGATGAAGAACTGCGCGGTCGCCGAATGGGGCCGCGACGTCCGCGCCATGGCGATGGTCCCGGCGCGGTTCCGGAGCCCGTTGTCGGCCTCGTTGGGGATCGGCCCGCGGGTCGGCTTCTGCCGCAACTCGGTGGTGAACCCGCCGCCCTGGATCATGAAGCCGCGGATGACGCGGTGGAAGATGGTGCCGTCGTAATGGCCCGACTGGACGTAAGAGAGGAAATTGGCCACCGTCTTGGGCGCGCGCTGGGGGTCGAGGGCGATGTCGATGACCCCCACATCGGTGGTCAGGCGCACCTTGGGACCCTCCTGGGCGCCCGCCGGCGGGGCGGCCAATCCGAGGATCAGGACGAGAACGGCGAGAAGAAGATTTCGGCGCATGATCATGTCAGTCTCCATCAGGGCTCCGGGCCCTTACTCTTACGCTATGGGATTTTCGAGCACCCCGAGGCGGTCGATTTCGATTGTAACGACATCGCCGGGCTTGAGGTACTTGGGCGGCGTGAAGCCGATCCCGACGCCCTCCGGCGTGCCGGTGGAGATGATGTCGCCGGCATCCAGCGTCATGGCCAGCGACAGGGTCTCGATCAGGGTCGGGATGTCGAAGATCAGCTGGCCGACGCGGGCATCCTGACGCAGCTCCCCGTTGACCCGCGTGGTGAGGCGCAGTTCGGCGACGTCCCCCACCTCGTCGGCGGTGACGATGGCCGGCCCCATGGGACAGAACCCGTCCAGCGACTTGCCCAGGAACCACTGGGCATGGCGGCGCTGGATCTCGCGCGCCGTGACGTCGTTGATGATGGTGTAGCCGTAGACGTGATCGAAGGCGTCCGCCGCGGCGATGGTGCGCCCGCCGGGTCCGATGACGACGGCAAGCTCGCCCTCGTAATCGGTGGTTCGGGTCGGATCGAGGCCGCTCGGCACCGGATCGCCGGGGCCGATCACGCTGGTCGACGGCTTGGTGAAGATGATCGGCAGGTCGGGGACGTCGGTGCCGGCCGACGACTTGTCGAAGCCCGAGCCCTGAAACTCCCTGGCGTGGGCATGGTAGTTCTTGCCGACGCAGAGGATGTTCTTGGCCGGCGCCGGGATCGGGGCCAGCAGCCGGACGTCCGCGGCGCCGTGCCAGTCGCGGGCCCCGGCGCCATCGATCATCTCTTGGGCGCGGGCGCGCGCCGCAGCGCCTTTGGCGATGAAGGCGGTCATGTCGGGGGCAAGCGCGGAGAGATCGAGCACGCGTCCTTCGCCGTCCGCGGCGCCGACGGACGCAGCGCCGCCGCTCCGCAAGGCGAAGGTCACCAGCCGCAAGGGCTTATCCCTCCGCCACCGGCGTCCTGAGATCGCCGACGCCCTCCACGTGCCCTTCCATGACGTCGCCGGCGACCACCGCCGCGACCCCTTCCGGGGTGCCGGTATAGATCAGGTCGCCGGGCTGGAGCTCGACCAGGTCCGACAGATGGGCGATGGTCTCCGGGACGTTCCAGATCAGGTGGCTGATGTCGCTGTCCTGGACCGTCTTCCCGTTGACCTTGAGCCAGATCGCCCCCTGGTCGGGATGGCCGATGGCGGCCGCCGGCTGGATCGCCGAGCACGGCGCCGAATGGTCGAAGGACTTGCCCATCTCCCAGGGGCGGCCGGTGTCCTTGGCGGCGTTCTGGAGGTCGCGCCGGGTCATGTCGAGGCCGACGGCATAGCCGAACACGTGATCGAGCGCCTCGGCGACGGGGATCTTGAATCCCGCCTTGCCGATCGCCACCACCAGTTCGATCTCGTGGTGGAGATTGGCGGTTCCCGGCGGATAGGGGATGGGCTCGCCGTCCTGGACGATGGCGTCGGTGGGCTTCTGGAAGAAGAAGGGGGGCTCGCGATCGGGGTCGGAACCCATCTCCCTGGCATGGGCGGCGTAGTTTCTGCCGACGCACCAGATGCGGCGCACGGGATAGGTCTCGTCGCTCCCGACCACGGGCAGGGTCACGGTCGGCGGCGCGGCAACGGCGTAGGTCATGAGGTTATCCTTATCTCCCGTTCAAGACTGCGGGGCCTGATATAGGGGCAAAGACGGGCCCATGCAAGCGACCGCCCTCCGCCCGTCTTCACGATCCCGCGCTGTTGCCGGTGCGCCGGCTCTTGAGGGCGGCATAGACGGTGGCGTTGACCGGCGTGTCGATGCCGGAATCCCTGCCCATGCGCATCACCGACCCCGACAGCCAGTCGAGCTCGAGCGGCTTGCCGGCGACGAGGTCGTGGTACATCGACGACGTCATATCCGCGGGCAGGGAATCGGCGAAGGCGAGGCGCTGATCGGCGTAGTCGTCTGCGAAATCTATGCCCCGCGCCCGCCCCACCGCGGCCGCTTCGGCCATCACCGCCCTGAGGAATCCGCGCATGTCGGGATCCGCCCGGATCACGCCGATGGGCTCCAGGGTCAGCGACGTCGTCGCCGCGAGGCCGACCAGGAAGACGAACTTCTCCCACATGGCGTAGGTGATGTTGCCGACGCTTTCCACGTCGATCCCGGCACGGCCGAGGGCCGCGGCGATGCGATCGATGCGCGGACTGATGCCGCCGTCAAGTTCGCCGATCTGGATGCGCTGGTTGGTGCCGGTGTGGCGAATCACCCCCGGCGCGGCCACCTGGGAGGCGATATAGGCGACGCCGCCGACCACGCGCTCGACCCCGAAGGCGGCGATCAGCAAGTCGTCCGCGGCGAGCCCGTTCTGCAGGGAAACGACCGTGGTGCCGGGACCGACGGCGTCGCGCGAGGCCTCGATCGCCGAGGCGGTATCGCCGAGCTTGACGGCGATGAAGACGACGTCGAAATCGCCGAGGCCGTCCGCCGTTTCCACCGCCTCGACGGACTCGAGCCGCACCAGCCCCAAGGGGCTCTCGATCCTCAGGCCGCGGGCCTGAAGCGCCGCCAGGTGCGGCCCCCGGGCGATGAAGGTCACGTCTTCACCGGCCGCAGCCAGGCGGCCACCGAAATACCCGCCGACGCCCCCGGCGCCAACCATCAAAATCTTCATCGGAGCCTCGCCTCCCGCCTTCCCGCCTCACCGCCGCCAGCATAAGTTGGGGCGCGATAGCGGCGCAAGACGCCAACGCGAAAGCGAGGCCCGCCTTGACCGAGGCAAGCGACCTATCGCATCATTCGATCCGCCGACGGCGAAGAAAGGAAAAGATAAACCTCTTCGCAGAGCGAGACGGGAAATAGGGAGACGTCGGCCAATACCGCGTAAACCTTGATTCCTATTCACTTTCCTCGGGAGGAATTCTAAGGTAAACCGATCACCAAGCGGGCCCGGGCCGAGACCGGCAATAAGCGGTCCCCAGACAGCTTTCGTCGCAACCTTCGGCGCCTAGCGCAACTGATAATTGGGAGAGCATCATGTTTGACGATTATTTTGATGAATTGGATCGCCGCCGCTTCCTGGCCGGCTCGGCCGCCGCCGTCGGCGCCGGCCTTCTCACCGGGATGCCCGGCGCCAACGCGTTGGCGGCGTCGTTCCCGTCGCGCAACATTCAGGTCTACGTCCCGACCCGCGAGGGCGGCGGCGCGGACCGCAACCTGCGTGCCTTTGCCAGCGTCTGGAAGAATTACCTCAAGGTCAATTTCGAACCGTCCTTCTATCCCGGCGCCGCCGGCCGCGTCGGCTATGAAAAGTACATGGGCATCGCCAAGGACGATTGCCACGAACTGTTGTTCGGCAACATGGGGCCGGAGGTCCTGAACTGGGTGGTCAAGAAACCGACCTTCAACGTCGCCGACCTGATCTACTTCGCACAGATGGACCGTGATCCCGGGATCATCTTCGTCGGCCGCAGGAGCAAGTTCAAACATATCGACGAGATCGTCGCCGAAGGCAAAAAGCGGACCATCAATGTCGGCGTCAGCCGGCTCGCCCATCCCGCCACCCTGGGCGCTTTGGCCCTTGGCCGTCATACCGGCGCCAAGTTCAACGTGGTGCCGCTGTCGGGCGGCAAGAGGACCCGCGCCGGCGTCGCCACCGGCGAGATGGATTGCGGCGCGCTGCCGTCCGGCGGAATCGCACGCCGCGGCAAGAACTTCCGCATCCTGGCGGTGTTCGACAACGTCAACCCGATCCCCAGCAAGATCAAGGACGCGGTCCTGGTCAACAAGCATTTCGGCATGAACCTGCCGCCGCTGATCGCCGGGGCCCGGGCGTTCGGTATCAAGAAGTCGGCCATCGACAAGCACCCCGATCGCTTCAAGATCCTCAACGACACCGCCAACCAGGTGTTCGGCAACGCCGAATACCGCCAGGTGTTGAAGAAGACGAAGGTGCCGATGGAATTGTTCACCAAGAGCTCGACACCCGAAGAGATCGCCGAATACGTCAAGAACATCACGGCGATCGGTCAGCAGTATCGCGATCTGCTGACGGGCAAGTCCTAAGGCGTAGTTAGGACGCTATCGACGCGATGACCGGGCGGCGTGTCCCCATGCGGACATGCCGCCCGTTTCCATCAGGGGGTTGGGGGCTTTAAGGACGCTGAAAGGGTATCCGTCTGGCTCGCCGGTGCGCGGCGCCGCCGGTCGTAGACGTGGCCAAAAGGGCGCTCAGCGCTTCCTATGAAGGGGGAGGTCCAATGACGGACGACAACGGAAGTCCAATGACGGACGACAACGAAAGCGAACAGCCGGAACGGAAATCCCTGGGCGGGGAACTGATCCTTCCGATCGGCGCATTCCTCTTCACGCTGTATTATTTCTACACCATCTGGGAGGTGCCCCGGATCGCCCAGGTCAGCGCCTTTTTCGTCGGCACCATCCTGATCGTCCTGATCATCCTTTTAGGCATAAGGATCGGCAAGGAGGTGAAGGCCGGCACCGCGGATCTTCGCCTCGGGCGGCTGATCGAGCCGACCAACTATATCCCCAAACGCCTGGCGCTGTTCGGGCTGACCCTGGGGTTCATTTTCTTCGTCGACTGGCTGGGATTTACCCTCACGGTATTCGTGTTCCTGTCATTGGCGATGATGCTCCTGAGCGAGGGTAAGAGAAAGGGTCTCATCCTCAGCCTCGCCGGGATCATGTCGATCGGCGGGTACCTGTTGTTCATCGTCGCCTTCAAGACCCGGTTCCCGGCGGGACCGTTCGAGAAGCTGATGGCGGGGCTGCTCTGACATGGAATTCGACCCCACCCTGTTCATCGATCTGTTCACCCACACCTTCCAGTTCTGGTGGGTGATCCTGCCGGCGATCTTCCTCGGCCTCGTGGTCGGCGCCATCCCCGGATTCAGCGCCGCCAACACCATCATCATCCTGCTGCCCCTGACCCTGGCCCTGGAGCCGGAGATCGGCCTCGTCTTCATGGTCGCCCTCTACGCCTCCTCGCGCATGGGTGCGGGCATTCCGGCGATCCTCGTCAACATTCCCGGCACGGCGGGGGCGGCGGCGACGCCGCTCGACGGCTACCCCATGACCCGGCAGGGCCGCGGCCAACAGGCGCTGGCGATATCCTTCGTCTCCTCGGTGTTCGGCGGCCTGCTGACCACCGTGGTCACGCTCCTGGCGATGCCCTGGCTGTCGGAGGTGGCCTTCTACCTGCATTCGGTCGAGATGATCGTCATCATGCTGTTCGGCATCTCGCTGATCGCCACCATCGCCGCCCGCGACACCCTGAAGGGGCTGATCGCCGGGTTCTTCGGCTTGATGATCGGCTATATCGGCGCCGACGTGGTCTACGAGACGCCGCGGGGCACCTTCGGGTTCCTCGAACTCTACGACAAGGTGCCGCTGATCCCGGCGCTGGTGGGCCTGTTCGCGGTTTCCGAAGCCTTCGCCGTGATCGAGGGCGAATCCATCCTCTCGCGGCGCGGCAAGGAGGCGATGCAGAAGGCGGGCTGGTCGGAGACCTTCGAAGGCGTCCGCATCGCGCTCTCCAAATGGTGGCACATCATCTGGACCAGCATCATCGGCCTGGTGATCGGCGTGGTGCCGGGGGCCGGGGCCGCCATTGCCGCCTTCGTCGCCTATCAGCAGTCGCGGACCTTTTCCAAGACGCCGGAGCTCTATGGCACCGGCCATATCGAAGGCCTGGTGGCGCCGGAATCGGCCAATAACGGCGTGACCTCGGGCACCTTGGTGCCGCTCTTGGTGATCGGCATCCCCGGCGGCGCGACGGCGGCGATCATGCTGGTGGTGCTGCAATACCACGGCGTGACCATGGGGCCGGATTTGTTCATGGAGAACCCGGAGCTGGCCTACGGGCCGTTCGCGGCGATGGCGGTCACCTACTTCCTGATGATCTTCACCATCGCCCCGCTGGCCCGCTACATGTCGCGGATCACCGTGGTTTCGACCACCTATATGTCGCCCATCATCATTTCCTTCACCCTGGTGGGCGCCTTCGTGCCGCGCCAATACATGTTCGACATGTACCTGGCGCTGGTTTTCGGCGTGATCGGCTACATCGCCCGCAAGACCGGCTACCACACGGCGGCGATCCTGATCGGGGTGATCCTGGGACCGCTGCTGGAGACCTACTTCCTGCGGGCGCTCAAGATGTCGGAAGGCGACGTGATGGTGATCTTCTCGTCCAACCTCGGCAACATTCTCTGGGTCGCCCTGGCGCTGTCGCTGGCGATCCCGTACCTGCTCCAGCTCAGGCAGAGGAAGAGGGCGGCGGCCTGATCCGCCGGGAGAGCGACCGGGACCCATGACGCCGCCGCCATCGGACGCCGAGCTCGCCGCCAGCGAAAGCGCGCCGCTCTGTGCCGCGCCCGATCCCAGCCCGCGCCCGCCGCGCCGCCCGCTGCCGGCCGGCGCCTGCGATTGCCACGCGCATATCTGCGGCCCGGCGGCCAAGTTCCCTTACGCGCCGGGGCGCATCTACACCCCGCCCGACGCCCTCCTGCCGGCCTACCGCGCCATGCTCGAGACCCTCGGCCTGGAGCGCGCGGTCCTGGTCCAGCCGAGCGTCTACGGCACCGACAACCGCGTCCTCCTGGGCGCGCTCGAGGAGATGGGCGGGGCCGCCCGCGGGGTGGCCGTGGTCGAGCCGGAGATCGGCGAGGACGCGCTCCAGCGGCTCGATGAAGCGGGCGTCCGCGGCGTGCGCCTCAATCTCGTCGACGTCAAGGATCCCACCGGCGTGTTGCCGCTCGACGCCGCCCGCGCCCTGGCCGAGCGCATCGGCGGGCGCGGCTGGCACATGGAGCTCCTCGCCCATGTCGACGAGACGCCCGACCTCGACGCCCAGTTCGCGGATTTCCCGGTCGATATCGTGTTCGGGCATCTCGGCTATTTCCGCCCCGGCCAGAACCCCGATATCCCGGGCTTCCAGGCGCTCCTGAGGCTCCTCGCCCGGGGCCGGGCCTGGGTCAAGCTGACCGGGCCCTACCGCATCTCGAGGACGGGCGTCCCTTACGCCGACGTCGATCCCTTCGCCCGGGCGCTCTTCGCCGCCGCGCCCGAACGCATCGTCTGGGGCTCGGACTGGCCCCATGTGATGGTCAAGGGCGAGATGCCGAACGACGGCGCGCTCTGTGATATCCTCCGCGACTGGGCCGGCGACGAGGCGACGCTCGAGAAGGTGCTGGTGACCAACCCGGAAGCCCTCTACGGCTTCTCAGACTGAGTGACGGAGGGAAGGCTGAGCCATGGATGCATCGGGCCCCAACGGCAAACCGCTGGCCAGGAACACGCGGCGCCTCGGCCATCTCGACCTGCCCGGCGCCGGCCAGGTGTTCGTCGCCGGCGATCACGCCTATATCGGCCACCTCCCCAACAAGGCCGGGCTCGGCACCTCGGTGGTCGACGTCTCGGACCCGAGAAAGCCCGAAGTGGTGGCGCAGATCGACGTCGGCGATGCCGAGTCCCACAGCCACAAGGTGCGGGTGGTCGACGGCATCATGGCGGTCAACGTCGAGCGCAACAATTTCGGCATCGGCCGCAAGGCCGAGCAGCTGCCGCCGATGAAAAAGCGCCTCGAGGTCGAGCTCGGCCGCGCGCCCACCGACGCCGAATTGGCGGCCAAGCTCGGCGTCGAGGAAAAGGACATCGCCCAGCTCGAGGCCTCGGAGGTCCACCACTACACCAATGGCGGCTTCAAGCTGTTCGACGCCACCGACCCCGCCAACCCGAAGCCGATCTGCCACCACAGGACCGGCGGCATCGGCGTCCACCGCTTCGACATGGACCGCGAGTATGCCTACATCTCGACCGAGATGGAGGGGTTTATCGGCAACATCCTGGTGATCTACGACATCCGCGATCCCGCACGCCCGGAGGAGGTGTCGCGCTGGTGGATGGAGGGCCAGAACATCGCCGCCGGCGAGGTGCCGAGATGGGAGGGGCGCGAATGCCGCCTGCACCACGCCATGCGCGAGGGCGATAAGCTGTGGGCCGGGGTCTGGCAGGCGGGGCTCCGGGTGATCGACATCTCGGACATCAGCAAGCCCGTCACCGTCGGCGCCTATAACTACCACCCGCCCTTCCCCGAGCCGTCGCACACCTTCATGCACGTGCCCTTTGCCGTCGCCGGGCGCGATATCGCGCTCGCCATCGACGAAGAAGACCAGTATTACAGCGCGCGGGACGCCGACGCCCGGCGCGGCCGGCCCCATGCCAACCTGTGGGTGTTCGACGCGAGCGACGTCGCCGATCTCAAGCCGCTTTCCATCTACCAATCGAGCGAGGCCTCGACCCCCTGGGCCGAGACCCGGGGCAGCCGCTTCGGGGCGCACCAGTTCCAGGAG
>JAWWBR010000049.1:0-23009 GCA_033720855.1 Alphaproteobacteria bacterium | reverse complement strand
TCAAGACCGATGGTGCTAACATTCATGGCGGATGGCTCCTTTTGCTCGTGGTTGATCGCAACCAAACTTTGGCACCTAGATGCCGGGAGCGGGAGCCATCCACCCCATCTGCTTTGGGTCAGAGGCGGACATTAAGTTAACAACAGAAAGGCTGTCGTAGGGGCGAAAAAACGCTTCCCTGAACCGGCTTGCTGTGTTCCCTGATATGTCAGACATTTTCCCTGTTCCCGGAATCAAATTCCCTGTTCTTTGAAGTAGGGAATTTCTCCCTAAGCCCCTGGAATAAGGTGGAAAATTGCACTGCGGACGGGTGCAACTTACCGAAAAAACCAAGATTTCCCTGTATTTTCCCTGTTAACAGGGAATTTCAATAGAGAGTGGTTCGCTCCAGACTACAAGCACCACCATCCGCTGCCCGGGTTAACTCCCGAAACACGGCCGCCAAGGGGCGCGTCAATGGTTTGCGGTTGCCCGTGGCCAGGGCGCCGGCCAGGCTCGTCCGAAAGGCCGTGAAGAAATCGCGCGGCTATAGTTAAATACGGTGCTTGGGGCCGGCACAACGGCATGAAAGGCGATCCGTTGCAGTTCAAGAGAATATGGCGACCGCTGACGGTGATCACGGCTCCTGCGGCCGTGGTCCTGGTCGTGTTGTGGTTGCTCGAGGTGCTGCCGGCCAAGGTCGCCCTGGTGGCCTTCGTCCTGCTTGCCATTGGCACCGGTTTCATGGTCCGGCTGCTGTTGACCGACCTGACGGCGATCAGCGCCTACGCCGAAGCGACGGCCGACGACGCCACTGCGCGTCGCCCCCGGCTCGTTTTCGGCGACATCTTCGTCCGTCTCCTGGTGGCCATCCGCCGCCTGTCCAAGGCCGTGGACGCGAAGAGGGAGGCGCGGCAGCTGCGTGCGGGCATATCGGGGCTGGATCATCTTCCGGACCCGGTGTTGATGCTCGATCGGGAACGCCGGGTGGTCTCCGACAACGCCGCCGCGCGCGAGCTTCTGGGGGGCGGCCTGATCGATCGTGACCTCGCCGCGGTGATCCGCAACCCGGCCATCCTCGATGCCGTGGACGCGTTGCTCGAAGGCGGCGAAGAAATCGCCGATGTCGAGTTTTCGTTTCAGGTCCCCGTGGAGCGGTATTTCAGTGCGCGCATCGCCAGGGTCACGGAAGAGGCCGCCGATCCGATCGCCATCGTTATCGCGCTGCACGACATGACGGTGCTCAAACGCGCCGAACAGATGCGCTCGGATTTCGTCGCCAATGCGAGCCACGAGCTGCGCACGCCGATATCGGTGATCCTCGGTTGCGTTCAAACGCTCCGGACCTCGGCCCGTGACGATGCCGCGGCACAGGCGGAGTTCACCCAGCTGATGGAAGGGCAGGCGGAGCGCATGGGGCGGTTGGTCGACGATCTGCTGTCGCTGTCGGGGATCGAACAGAAGGAACACGCCGCGCCGTCGGAAACGATCGACATGCGGTCGATGATCGATCAACTGAGCTCCGACCTGGAATTGAAGGCGGCGGAGCGGGGGATCGCGATCGAAAAGGACTGGCCCGACTCGCTTCCGGACGTCGTTGGCGACAAGGACGACCTCTATCGGGCCCTGCAAAACCTGGTCGATAACGCCTTGAAGTACGGTGCCGAGGGATCGACCGTGACCGTTTCCGCGCGGATGGCCGAGGACGGCCAGCTGGCGCAGCTGCCGCGCCATTGCCGCTACCTGGCGGTGTCGGTCAGAGACCAGGGCGAGGGCATCGCGCCCGAGCACCTGCCCCGGCTGACCGAGAGGTTCTACCGCATCGACACGGCGCGCTCGCGTCAACTGGGCGGGACCGGTCTTGGCCTGGCCATCGTCAAGCACGTCGCCAATCGACACCGCGGTGCGCTGATGATCGATAGCACCCCGGGCGAGGGCAGCGTATTCACCCTGATCCTGCCCGTGGAGGACCAAGCGCAGGCCGGGGACGCCGATGAGGATGCCGCCTCGGCGGTCAAGCGCGACAACCCGGAATCCGCCTAGACGGCCAAAAGCGCCGGTCTCCGCGCGTCAAGACGGCGGTGATCGCGCCGCCGCCGGAGCCTTGGGCCGGTGTCACAAATCTGTCACCCAACCGCATTACTTTGTCACTCGGTTCTCGTAGCGGAATCAGTGGCGCACGGCGCGCCGTGGATTTCGGCGTGCATTGAGGGGCTTACCCCGGCAGCGGGCCGGGGCTGGCGGTCAAGACGCCGATATCGGGAGCGTAGGATGCGAAGGAAAGGATGATCGATGTTTTACAGACCCGTAAGGACAATTCTGGGCGCGGCCGCGGTGTTCATGGTCGCCGCCGGCGCGGCCGAGGCCCGTGATCAGATCCGCATCGTCGGCTCGTCGACGGTGTTTCCGTTCGCCACCGCGGTCGCGGAGCGGTTCGGCAGGACCACCAAATTCAAGACGCCGGTGATCGAAAGCACCGGCTCGGGCGGCGGCCTCAAGCTGTTCTGCGCCGGCGTCGGCGTCAGCCACCCCGACATCACCAACGCCTCGCGCCGGATCAAGCAATCCGAGGTCAAGCGCTGCGCCGAGAACGGCGTCAAGGCCATCACCGAGGTCAAGATCGGCTTCGACGGCATCGTCATCGCCAATTCGAAATCGGCGCCCAAGACGGCGCTGACGCTGCGCCAGATCTTCCTCGCCCTGGCCAAGAAGGTCCCGGCCGACGACAGCGGCGCCAAGCTGGTGGACAACCCCCACAAGATGTGGAGCGACATCGATCCGTCGCTGCCGGCGACCAAAATCGAGGTTCTCGGCCCGCCGCCGACATCCGGCACCCGCGACGCCTTCGTCGAGCTGGCGATGGAAGGCGGCTGCAAGACCTTCCCGGCGATCAAGGCGATGGCCAAGACCCAGAAGAAGACCTACAAAGCGGTCTGCCACGGCATCCGCGAGGACGGCGCCTTCATCGAGGCCGGCGAGAACGACAATCTGATCGTGCAGAAGCTCGCCGCCAACCCCGGAGCCTACGGCATCTTCGGCTACAGCTTCCTGGAACAGAACGCCGATACGGTTCAGGGATCGCTGGTGAATGGCGGTGCGCCCACCTTCGAGAACATCGCGTCGGGCAAGTACAAGATCTCCCGCTCGCTCTACTTCTACGTCAAGAAGGCGCATGTGAACGTGATCCCGGGGATGAAGGAATACCTCTCCGAGTTCACCAGCGAGACGGCCTTCGGTCCCGAGGGCTACCTCGTCGACAAGGGGTTGATCCCCATGCCCGACACGGACCGTAAGAAGATTAGGGACGCGGCCCGGGACCTCGCGCCCCTGTCGATGTAAGGGACCTACACCCGGAACCCGCGGCCCCCGTAGCCGCGGGGTCTTGATTTTGCGTCAAGGAAAAGACCACAGCCCGATACGAACCGGCCCTCCATGTCACCCTATTTCACCGCCACGCTGCTCGTCCTTCTCATGGTCTTCGGCCACATGGTCGGGCGCCGCCGGGCCTACCGCTCGGCCGGCGGCGATTCCCGGGCTTTGCATTCCCTGCCGCAATATTACGGGTTTTTCGTCGCCCTCTGGGCCGGCATCCCGGCGGCGATCCTGATGGTCGTTTGGCTCGTCCTCGAGCCCGCCCTCTTGAACCATTGGGTGATCGCGTCGTTGGGCGACAGCGTCAGGGACCTTCCGCGCGACCGGATCAGCCTTCTCTTGAATGATATCCGCAATATCGCCGACGGCGGGATCGCCGCCAGCGCCGGCGACCCTCTGGTGGCCGAAGCGGCGGCCCGGCTGAGCCAGTGGCGCCGGCTCGGTGATGGGGCGCTTCTGGTCGCGACGCTGGCGGTTTCGGCCGGCGGGCTGACGCTGGCGTGGCGCCGCATCGATCCGGCGCTGAGGGCGCGGGTTTCGGTGGAGCGCATTTTCAACGTCTTTCTCCTCCTCGCATCTCTGATCGCGATCATGACGACCGTGGGCATCGTGCTGTCGCTGCTGTTCGAGACCTGGAGGTTTTTCGGCAAGGTGCCGGTGGCCGAATTCCTGTTCGGCCTGACGTGGTCGCCGCAAACGGCGCTCCGCGCCGACCAGGTGGCCAGCGCCGGGGCGTTCGGCGCGGTCCCGCTGTTCGCGGGGACCCTGCTGATCACCGCCATCGCCATGATCGTCGCCGTGCCCATCGGGCTGATGTCGGCGATCTATCTCTCCGAATATGCGCCCCGGCCCGTGCGCGACATTCTCAAGCCGACCCTGGAGATTCTCGCCGGCATCCCGACCGTGGTCTACGGGTTCTTCGCCGCCCTGACGGTGGCGCCCTTCATCCGCGAATGGGGGTCGGTCATCGGCCTGGACGTCGCCTCGGAGAGCGCCTTGGCCGCCGGCCTGGTGATGGGGATCATGATCATCCCCTTCGTTTCGTCCCTGTCGGACGACGTCATCAACGCCGTGCCCCAGACCCTGCGTGACGGCTCCTTCGCCCTCGGGGCGACCCAGTCCGAAACCGTCCGTCAGGTGATCGTGCCGGCGGCCTTCCCGGGCATCGTCGGCAGCGTCCTGCTTGCCATATCCCGAGCCATCGGCGAGACCATGATCGTCGTCATGGCGGCGGGCTTGGCCGCCAACCTGACGATCAACCCGCTGGAAGCGGTCACCACGGTGACGGTTCAGATCGTCACCCTGCTGGTCGGCGATCAGGAGTTCGACAGCGCCAAGACCCTTGCCGCGTTCGCTTTGGGCCTGGCCCTGTTCTGCGTGACCCTGGCGCTCAACGTCGTCGCCCTCAAGACGGTGCGCAAATATCGAGAGAAATATGACTGAGCACGGATCCAATCCGATGAACGCCGCGGCGGAAGCCGATGTCGGCGGGCGTCGGCGAAAGAGGCGCTATGCGGCCGAACGGCGGTTCCGGATCTACGGCATGCTTTCGATCGCGCTGGCCGTCGGCGCGCTGTGCCTGTTGCTCGGCAGCATGGCGGCCAAGGGCTGGTCGGCCTTCCTGCAGACCTACATCGTTCTCGAGGTCGAGCTGCCGGCTGCAGAGCTTGCGCCCCAGGGCCGGGTGGACATGGAAGCGCTGCGCCAGGCGAATTACACCGGCTATCTGCGCAAAGCCCTGCGGGACCAGGTTCCCTCGGTGGTTTCGCGGCGCGATCGGCGCGCGCTCCACCGCCTGCTGAGCGACGGCGCCGGGTTCGAGTTGCGGAACCTGGTCCTGTCAGATCCGGCGGTGGTCGGCCGCACGCTGCGCTTCGCCGCCCTGGCTTCGGACGACGTGGATCAGTTCGTGAAGGGCCATGTGGCGGCCGGCTCTGGCGGGAAAATTTCGGCGCAGCAGGCGGGGTGGCTCGCCGATCTCACCGCCGCCGGCCTGGTCGAGCGGCGGTTCAACGTGGGTCTGTTCACCCATGGTGATTCCCGCGAGCCCGAAATCGCCGGCATTTGGGGCGCGGTCGTCGGTTCCATGCTGACGATGATGGTGACGCTGCTGCTGTCCTTCCCCCTGGGCGTCGCCGCCGCGGTCTATCTGGAGGAATTCGCCCCCAAGAACCGGTGGACCGATCTGATCGAGGTCAACATCAACAATCTCGCCGCCGTGCCGTCGATCGTCTTCGGGCTGCTCGGTCTCGCGGTCTTCCTCAGTTTCTTCGGCCTGCCGCGATCGGCGCCGCTGGTGGGCGGCATCGTCCTGGCGCTGATGACCTTGCCCACCATCATCATTGCCGGCCGGGCGGCGCTGGGCTCGGTGCCGCCGTCGATCCGCGAAGCGGCCGCCGGCATGGGCGCCTCGGCGACCCAGGTCGTGCTGCATCACGTGCTGCCCCTCGCCTTTCCCGGGATCCTGACCGGAACCATCATCGGCTTGGCCCGCGCCTTGGGCGAAACCGCGCCGTTGCTGATGATCGGCATGGTCGCGTTCATCGTCGACATCCCGCAGAAGATTACCGACCCGGCAACCGTCCTGCCGGTGCAGATCTATCTCTGGGCCGACAGCCCCGAGCGCGCCTTCGTCGAACGGACGGCGGCGGCGACCCTGGTGCTGTTGGCGTTTCTTATTCTCATGAACCTGGCGGCGGTGGTCCTCCGCAGGAAGTTCGAACGCCGCTGGTAGCCCTTGAAATCCGACCGAGAGAGTGGTTTCGTGAACGCAGAAGCAGCAGTTGCCAAGATAATGCCCAAGGATCAGGACATATCCGTAGCCCAGGTGCCGCGTCATGTGCCTGAAAAAGACGCGATGGATGCCGCGAGCCAGGCCCAAAAGTCGAAGATGTCGACGCGGAATCTGAACGTCTTTTACGACGACAAGCAGGCCTTGTTCGATATCGACCTGGACGTGCCCGAACGCGCCGTGACGGCCTTGATCGGGCCTTCGGGATGCGGCAAGTCGACCTTCCTGCGCTGCCTCAACCGCATGAACGACACCATCGAAGGCTGCCGGGTCTCCGGCAGCGTCACCATCGACGGGCGCGACATCTACGACAGATCGCTGGACGTGGTCGAGCTGCGCCAGAGGGTCGGCATGGTGTTTCAGAAGCCCAACCCGTTCCCCAAGTCGATCTACGACAACGTCGCCTACGGGCCGCGCATCCACGGCATGGCCGCCGACCGCGGCGAGCTCCAGGACATCGTCATGGAGAGCCTGGAGAAGGCCGGTCTCCTGGACGAGGTCAAGGACCGCCTGCATGAGCCCGGCACCGGGCTCTCGGGCGGCCAGCAGCAGCGGCTGTGCATCGCCCGCGCCATCGCCGTCAGCCCCGAGATCATCCTCATGGACGAGCCCTGCTCGGCATTGGACCCCATCGCCACCGCCCATATCGAGGAGCTGATCGACGAACTCAGGGAGAACTTCACCATCGTCATCGTCACCCACAACATGCAGCAGGCCGCCCGCGTCTCGCAACGCACGGCGTTCTTTCACCTGGGCTACCTGGTCGAGGTCGGCGACACCGCGGACATCTTCACCAGCCCCCAGGACGAGCGGACCCAGGGCTACATCACCGGCCGCTACGGCTGAGGCCGGGTGAATCGGAAGGACAGGAATCATGGCCAGCGACCAGTCAGGGGGACATATCGTCAAGTCCTATGACGACGAGCTCAAGCATCTCAACAACACGATCATCGAGATGGGCGGGCTGACCGAGGCGCAGACCGAAGCGGCGATCCAGGCCTTCATCAACCGCGACGTCGATCTCGCCTACCGCATCATCGACGATGACGACCGGATCGACGAGCTCAACTACGAGGTCGACAACCAGGCCATGCGCCTGCTGGCGCTGCGCCAGCCGATGGCGTTCGACCTGCGCAACGTGGTGGCGGCGCTGAAGATATCGGCGGATCTCGAGCGCATCGCCGATTACGCGACCAACATCGCGCGGCGCACCGTGCCCCTGTCCGAGGCCCCGACCATCCGCCCGGTCCACGTCATCCCGCGCATGGGGCGGCTGGTCATGCGGATGATGAAGAACGTCATCGACGCCTATATCGAGCAGGATGCGGAGAAGGCGGTCTCGGTCTGGCACGCCGACGAGGAGGTCGACGAGATGTATGTCAGCCTGTTCCGGGAGCTGCTGACCTACATGATGGAGGACACCAAGCACATCACGCCCTGCACCCACGTTCTGTTCATCGCCAAGAACATCGAGCGCATGGGCGATCACGTCACCAATGTCTGCGAGACCATCTATTTCCTCGTCCATGGCACCCGGCTGCGGGAAAACCGGGAGCGCAAGACCCAATCCGATCGATTGCTGACCGACATCGAACCCGAGGAATGAGGCCTGTCATTCTCGTCATAGAGGACGAAGCGGCGCTGGTCAGGCTGATCCGCTACAACCTCGAGGCGGAGGGTTTCGAAGTGCTGGACGCGCCGGACGGCGAGGAAGGGCTTCTGATCCTGTCGGAGCGCCGGGTCGATCTGGTGCTGCTCGACTGGATGCTGCCCAATCTTTCGGGTATCGAGGTGTGCCGCCAGATCCGGCGCAAGGCGGAGACCCGCAACCTGCCGGTGATCATGCTGACCGCCCGCGGCGAGGAGGCGGACCGGGTGCGCGGGCTCAACGCCGGCGCCGACGACTATCTCGGCAAGCCGTTCTCCTATAGCGAGCTGATCGCCCGCATCCATGCGGTGCTGCGCCGGATCCGCCCGGCCCTGGCGGAGGAGACGCTGACCTTCCACGACGTCGAGATGAACATGATGACCCACCGGGTGACGCGGCACGATCGCGCGGTCGAGCTCGGGCCGACGGAATACCGTCTGCTGCAACACCTGATGGAGCATCCCGGCCGGGTGTTCAGCCGCGATCAGCTGATCGACGCGGTCTGGGGCCATGACGGCTATGTCGACGAGCGCACCGTGGACGCCTACATCCGCAGGCTGCGCCGCGAGCTCAACGCCGGAGGCGAGCCCGACCTGATCCGCACCGTGCGGGCCGCCGGCTACGCCCTCGACCTGCCCGGGTAGCCGCCGGTCGCCCCTCGAGGGATCGCTGCAGCCCCGCTGTCTGAGGCCGGGGAGCCTCGGCTCGGGGCCGCAGGGTCGCCACAACCCCTTGAAAAGATGGCGCGCCCGACAGGATTCGAACCCGTGGCCTCTGCCTTCGGAGGGCCATTTTGGCCAAAATCACCCAGCGCAGCGCGCGATCCTGTTTCGTTCAGCTAACTTCGATGACGTGAGGCTCGAACCCCTCATGCCCCTTGAGAATCCCGAGCACCTCCCTTTCCTGTTGCGAATCGCCGATGCGGACGAACAACAGCAAATGGCCGCGGTCGATCTCTTCTTGCAGGCGTTCGGCTTCGCTCTTGTCGATCTGTGCGGCCGTTACCGCACCGATGCCTCCGACCGCCGCGGCCCCGGCGATGGCGGCGATGACGGGCGAGGCCAGCGCGCCGGCGGTGGCGACCAGACCCCCGGCGGCGAGGGTGGCGCCGGTGAAAAAGAAGGCGCCGAGGATTCCGTGCACGGCGTCGCCCACGGACTCGCGCCCGACGAACGCCGTTTTCGGCGCTCCCGGTTCATCCTTGCTTTCACCGGGCTCCATGTAATGCCCGGCAAGAGATTGCTTGACCGCTTGCGCGCCGGCGACGGCGCTGATTTCTTCGGAGCCGAAGCCGGCGGCCTTTAGCGCGTCAACCGCTTGTTCCAGGGATTCCGCGTCGAAGAAGGTCGCAACGACCTGGCGAACGGTTTCGTCTGTGGGCTGTTTGGCGGTGCTTGGGGTCGTCATGACTCTCCTCCTCGCTCTTAGAAGTGGGATCAATAACTTCGAATCCTGATGGGGCGCCGGATCAGTTCGCCAGCTTCTCGCGGATCTTGGCCAACCCGAAGTTCATGGCCTCTCTGGCGGAAATTCTGGGCGGCACGATCAGGGCCTCGGGGTCGACGGCGATGTCGATGATGGCGGGTTTCTCGCTGACCGCGGCGATATCGAGCGCCTCACGGATGCCTTCGGGCCGATCGACCCGAAGTCCCAGGCCGCCGCACGCCTCGGCGAAGGCGGCGAAGTCCGGGTTGAGGAGGTCGGTCGCGTGATCCGGCAGTCCTTTGGCCTTCTGCTCCAGGGAGATGAAGGCGAGCTTGCGGTTATTGAGGATGATCACGGTGATCGGCAGTCGGTTGCGTACGGCGGTCACGAAGTCGGCCATCAACATGGAAAACCCCCCGTCGCCGCACAGCGCGAACACCGCCCTCTCCGGATACGCCAGCTGGGCACCGATGGCGCCAGGCAGGGCGAAAGCCATGGAGGCCAAGCCGCCTGAGAGCGTGAAGCGTTGACCTCGCTTGATGTGCAGGTGCCGCGCGGTCCAGGCATTGACGGTCCCGGTGTCGCAAACGAAGACCGCGTCATCGGGGGCGGCGCCGGAAAGTTCCCGCATGATTCGAGCGGGATGGATGGGCGTCGCGTTTGAGGTTTCGGCGCTCGCCTGGTCCTCGCGCCAATCCTCCATCTGTGTCTGCATTCGTTTGAGGAAATCCCGCTTCGGTTTTTCCTCGACCGCTTCGGCGAGCGCCGACAAGACCGGTCCGGCATGGCCGGCGAGGCCGACCGTCACGGGATAGCGTTTGCCGATCTGGGTCGGCACGCTGTCGATCTGGATCGCATCCGTTCCGGCGGGATAGAAATCCTGGTAGGGAAAATCCGTGCCCGCCATGATGAGCAGGTCGCAATCCTCCATGGCCTTGCTCGCCGGCGGCCCGCCCAGCATGCCGAGACCGCCCACACACATCGGGTGATCGTCGTCGATCACCTCTTTGGCCCTCAGGCTGCGCACGATCGGTGCGCCGATCCTCTGGGCCAGTGCGAGCATCTCCACGCGCGCCTCGGCACAGCCGATTCCGGCGAGGATGACGATCTTCTCCGCGTTATCGATGAGGGTGACGGCCTTGTGCAAATCTTCGGCGGCGGGGGTGATTTCGCCCTCAGCCGGCTGTGCCCAGGTGAACGGGCCATCCCCGGAAAGGCGGTTTCCGGAAACGTCGGTGGGAATAGACACATGGGCCACGCCGCGATGGGCGATGGCCGCAGAGCATGCCTCGACGAACACATTCGGCAGTTGCTCCGCGGTCGTCACCGTCCGGCTGTACACCGCGACATCGGTGAACAGACGCTCCAGATTGACCTCCTGGTGTTGAGAGGTGCCGAGCTCGGACGTTGCCACCTGGCCGGTGATTGCGATCACCGGTGTATGGTCCATCTTGGCATCGTAGAGGCCATTCAGCAGATGGACGCCACCGGGGCCCGCGGTGCCAAGGCAGGCAGCGAGACGGCCGGTGAGCTTCGCCTGGGCCGAGGCCGCGAAGGCGCCGGCCTCCTCGTGACGCACCTGAACGAAATCGATCTTGTCTTGGCGTCGGAGCGCATCGGTGACGTCATTGATGGCGTCTCCAGGGATACCGAAAACGTGCCTGACGCCAAACGAATGAAGCACCTTGAGCAGAAGATCAGAAACTGTCATGCGCGGACTCCCTTGCATCTCTCGGATTTCGGTTGCCCGCCGGGACGACATCGTGTCGAAGCGGGGCGCCTCATTGCGCGCTTCCCTGCGTTTTCCTGCGCCCGTCCGGTGTCGCGGTAGTTCCCTTTTCGGTGGCGCTTTTCGTCGCCGGGTTGCCCCGCGTGGTTTGTTTCTGAATGCATGCCGCGCGGCGCTTCAGGTCAATAATGCCCGTGCACGGCGCGAACTGCTCGACCGGGGCCTTCGGCAACGGTCCGGCGGTTCCGCCGCGGGGATCGGGGGCGTTGGTCCCAGGCGCCGGCTCCTGCCCGTGGGCCGATGGCACCAGGATCAATGCAAAAAAGGCGATCGTTACAACGGTTCTCATGAACGGCTCCTTGAGGCTCCTCTCGCGGTCAGTGGGAAAGGAGCACCGGTAAGGGCGCGGATTCGAAGATGCTCTTCGTCACGCCGCCGAACAGGCCTTCGCGCAGGCGTGTATGGCTGTAGGCGCCGGCGACCAGGAGGTCGGCTTTCGCTTCCTCGGCGTAGTCGAACAGGGTTTCGCTGGTGGACTTGCCCTTGCGCGGAGGAACGGAATCCACCGCGGCCTTTACCCCATGCGCTTCGAGGACCGTCGCGACCTTCTCCCTCGGCGTCGGGCCATCGGGGTCTTCCTCGGCGACCGTCACGACGGTGACCGTCTCCGCGGTTTCGAGGAAAGGCAGGGAATCGAAGGTTGCCCGGGCCGCTTCCGCGGTTTCGGTCCAGGCGACGACGATTCGGGTGCCGATCGCGCCCTCGGCGGCGGCTTCGGGATTGAACAGCAAAGGCCGTCCGCAGTCGACGACGAAGTCCTGTGGCGATATGACCCGCGGCACCGTGTCCGTGTCGGACTCCGGACCGCCGATGACGACGAGATCGGCGTAATGGGCCACCTTTGTCGGCGCCGTCTCGACGGCGCTCCCCATGCCGCCGACGAGGTGCCATCCATCCGTCCCTGCGAGATCGCCCGCGACGGAGCGGAACAGCTTTTCCGCGGCCTCGGCCCGCGCCTCGGTATCCCGCTCCATATCCTCGACCAGGCGCGGGCTGACCATGTCGCCCGCCGGCCCGACGGCGGTGGCCGCGATATCCGGCATCACGTGGAACCCGTGGAGCGTCGCCTTGAACCGTTTCGCGAGAGAAGCGGCGGCGGTGACGGTCTTTTCAGCGTCCCGACTGGAATCGACTTCGACAAGAATTGTCTTGAACGTCATGGGCTTCTCCCGGTTCTCCGTCCTCGTAAACGAACTTCTCCTGGATAAACGTCGTGCGCCGCCCCAGGTTCCGTTTTCCAGCGCGTTTTCGCCGCGCTGGGCGGCGGCCGCGCCCCGGCCCCGGAACGCGACCCCCAACCGAACCGGTCGGTCCGCCGCGCCAAGCCTCCAATCTTCGCCCCGACCGGCGTGGGCGACCCGCGGTTGGAACCCAATCCCGCGTCCGGTGTTTTTAATTCAGGAACGGAACGTTCCGGGTCCGAGCCCGGGACGTCCCGAATTGGATGAAGGCGCGCGGGCCAAATACGGCCAACCGGGCCGGTGCGGCGCCGCCTTCGTTGAACGGGTAGGAGAAAGAACATGACATGCGGACATTCCTTTGCCCTCTCGATGTTCCGAGGGCCTGGCCGGACCAGGCGCCGCCCCGCGCGCGGCCTCGTCTTCGCGGCCATGGTGGCCGTTGTCGGCGTGACCTGGACGGGCAATGCGTCGCGCGCTCAGGATGCGCCTCCCAAGGGGTTTTCCGACGTCGTCTCGGCGCAGATGCCGGCCGTCGTGAACATCGCCACCACCCAGGAGATTCCCACGTCCACCGCCCCGGGGCTCAACCTTCCCGAGGGCTCGCGCCTGGATGAGTTCCTCAAGGACTTCTTCGGTAACCGGATGCCCGAGGGGGAGACCCGCAAGGCGAGGGCGCTTGGATCCGGCTTCATCATCTCGGCCGAGGGACACGTGGTGACGAACGCCCATGTCGTCGACAAGGCCAGCGAAATCCAGGTCGTTCTGCAGGACGACAGGACGATCGATGCCAAACTCATCGGCAGCGATCCCGCGACCGACCTCGCCCTGTTGAAGATCGAGGCCGCGGGCCCGCTTCCCCATGTTGAGTGGGGCGATCCCGACCGAACCAAGGTGGGCGACTGGGTCATCGCCATCGGCAATCCCTTCGGCCTGGGGGGAAGCGTCTCCGTCGGCGTTCTCTCGGCGCGGTCCCGGGATATCCAGGCCGGCCCCTATGACGATTTCCTGCAGACCGATGCACCGATCAACAGCGGGAATTCCGGCGGTCCGCTCTTCGACCGTCGCGGCAAGGTGATCGGCGTGAACACCGTCATCCTTTCACCGTCAGGCGGCAATATCGGCATCGGATTTGCCATCCCGGCATCGACGGCCGAGCCCATCATCGCCCAGTTGCGGGAGAGCGGCCGGGTCGAGCGCGGCTGGCTCGGCGTACAAATTCAGCCCGTGACCGATGGTGTCGCCAAGGCCCTGGATCTCAAGGATACCGATGGGGTGTTGGTGGCCAGCGTCAACGAGGGATCGCCTGCGGCGAAGGCGGGAGTGCAAGCGGGCGACATTATCCGGAGTTTCGGCGGCCGCAGGATCGGCAAGATGCGGGACCTGCCGCGCATGGTGGCCAATACGCCCATCGGCACGGAGGTTCCGGTGAAGGTCCTGAGGGACGGCGCCGACAAGGTTCTCCAAGTGACGGTGGGACGAAAGCCCGACGGCGGGAATGTGGCGGCTGCCGAGCCCGCGGGGAGGCCTGAGGCCAAGGGCCGGGCATTCGGCATGGCTCTGTCCGACGTTTCGCCACGGGCTCGGGAAAAATTGGGCCTGAAAGGCAAGGTGACCGGGGCCTTGGTTACCGACGTCCGCCGCGGCAGCCCGGCGGCGGAGGAGGGGATTCGCCCCGGCGACGTCATCGTCAGCGTCGGCAAAGAGAAAGTTTCGTCCGCCGCGCAAGCCGCCAAGGCGCTCGCCAGCGCCTCACGGTTCGGCGGCAAACCGATCTTGTTGCGGATCAACCGCGGCGGCGACTATCTCTTCGTTGCGCTCCAAGCATGACGGCCCGCGGCCGGGCGAACCAAAGCGCCAAAGGAAAACGCGCTGCTAGGCCTCGGCAAGCTCGGGCGGCCGACGAGTGCGCGTCCGCCCCCCTCATCCATGATAGGCGTCGCCTGTCGCCCGCCCCCACGGCCGGCCTTGAGCCGGCCGTTTTTTTGCTCCTTGGCCCCGCCCCAGGGGAGGGACAGGCGACGCCGCCGTATCCCGCCCGCTCGCCGCGGAACCGGACAACGGCGGCCCGGAGGTGACTTACTTTTTCTGGAATCGCCGTTATGGTGGCCGTGACCACGGCTGCGGCGCCCGGCATCACGGCGCCCTCCATGTGCGGCCCCGGGCCGGGGTGACCGGTACGGGGGCGGTCGGCACGGTTGGGGCGCCGACGCCGGGGTTCGGGTCACGGTTTTGGAGAGGCGCTTGGCTTACAAGCATCACGATACCATCCTCCTCGTCCTCGGCACGGTATTGATCGTTCTCGTGGCGATCGCCGATCATTTCCTGCCGCACCCCTTCGTCGTCGGTTTCGGCCATGTCGGGGTGGTGCTTTTGGCTCTCCTTGGGCGGCGCGCCATGCCCGCACTGGCGTTGGCGACCCTTGGGACCATCGCGGCCGTTTCGACCTTTTTCTTGAAGCCCGCCGTCGGCCACGACGCCGCCGCGGTCATGAACCTGGGATTTGTCATTGCCGGCATTTGGATCGTCGCCGTCCTCGTCTACGCCCTGCGCCAGTTGCGGACAAGACCGCCAGGAGATATCTGGCAGCCGGGTCAGGAAGAGAGCTTTTACCGGGCCCTGTTCAACAGGACGTTCCAATTCGTTGCCGCCCTGGACGTCGACGGCAACGTGATCGAGGCGAATCAGACCTTGAGGGACTATGCCGGCATCACCGCCAACGAAATCGAATCCATGGCGATCTGGATGCTGCCGATCTTTCAAGACGACCCGGAAGTGCAGGACCGCCTGAAGGAAAAGGTCGCCAGGGCGGCAAACGGCGAATTTTCGCGGGATGAGTTCGTCGTGTCGGGCATCGGCGAGCAAACCACGGTCATCGACCTTTCCCTCAAGCCCATTCCGCTCAACGACGGCTCTATCGGCCAGATCATCATGGAGGCCCGCGACGTGACCGAGGCGCGGACACAGCAGGAAATGCTCGTTCAGGCTCAGAAGATGGAAGCAGTCGGCGAACTCACCGCGGGCGTGGCCCATGATTTCAACAACCTGCTTACGGTCATCGCGGGCAATCTGGAACTGCTGGAAAAGCGGTTCAAGGGAGACCGGCGATTCCTCGACAGGCTACGCCGGGCGTCCCAGGCCGCGTTTCGTGGCCAGTCCCTGACCCAGCAGCTTCTCGCGTTTTCCCGCCGTCAGACGCTGAGCCCCAGGGCGATCGATATCAACACGTCCCTTAAGGCCATGAGCCAGATCTATGAAGCGTTGGGAGAGAACATTTCGGTCACCTTCGATCTCGCCAGCGATCTCCCCCATTGTGAGGTCGATCCCAGCGCCCTCGAGGTCGCTTTGCTCAATATCGCCATCAACGCGCGCGACGCCATGCCCGACGGCGGTACCCTCAGCTTCGCTACCAAATCGGTTGTCCTGGACAGGGATTACGAGGGAGAGGTCGCCGACCTTCCGCCCGGCCGCTATGTCTGCCTGACGGTCAGCGACACCGGCGAGGGGATGGGCAAGGACGTCGTTGGCCAGGCTTTCGATCCCTTCTTCACCACCAAGCCCGAGGGACAGGGGACCGGTCTCGGCCTCAGCATGGTCTACGGCTTCGTCAAGCAGTCCCAGGGCGACGTCAAGATCTACTCGGAGGTGGGCAAAGGCACGTCGATCCGCATCTATCTTCCGACCACCGACCAACCCTTGACGGACGTTCGAAACGAACGCAACGGGGACGGGCCCGAACCAGTCGGAGATGAGGTTTCGGTTCTCTTCGTGGAGGATGACGAGACGGTGCGCGAGACGATCCTGGACGTTCTCAAGGACACCGCGTACGACCTGGATGTGGCGGAAAACGGCGATCAGGCCATAGAGCTGATCAATCGGGGAAACCGCTACGATCTGTTGCTCACGGACGTGGTGATGGAGGGCGAGGCGGGCGGCTCGGACGTCGCCCGTGCGGCGCGCGCGGCGATGCCCGGCGTCGCCGTGGTTTTCTGTTCCGGCTTTCCCCGGCGGAACCTGCAAGGCGAGGACGCCGCCGTGGAGGGGTCGCTCTTCCTCCCCAAGCCTTTCCGCAACCAAGAGCTGCTTGAGATCATGGAGAAAGCGCTGGCCAGGGCGAGGCGGCTGCCCAGCCGGAACGAACCCTGACGGGTTGCCGGAAACGGCAAAAAACGGCCGATTGTCGCGGCCCTGTCACATTGGTCACAAAATTCATAAAACGGAAATATCCCCGACATTCGCGCGATACCTGCGCCCCATAGGATCGCCCCCATTCGAACCACGGGCCTACACCGCCCGGCCAATCACGAATGGAGGACACAGTGTGCCAGGTCGCCGAACAGATCGAGTCCCATGTCCCCGCTTTGAAACGCTACGCGCGCGTGTTGACGCGCGATACGACGGAGGCGGAGGATTTGGTTCAGGAATGCGTGGTCCGCGCCCTGACGAAGGCCGATCTCTATAAGCCGGACACGAACCTGAGAGCCTGGCTTTTCACCATTCTGTACAACCTGCACATCAGCGAGGTCCGGCGCAAAGGCAAATGGAAGCAGGCGGGCGACCCTGAAGCGGCCTTGAATTCGCTCTCCGTCCCCCCGGCGCAAACGCATTCGGTCATGTTGCAGACGGTTCGTGACGCCCTGACACGTCTGCCCAAACAACAAAAGGCCATCCTGTACCTGGTGGGTGTCGAGGGACAGTCCTATAAGGAGGTCGCCGACAGGCTCGACATTCCGCTGGGGACCGTGAAATCCCGCTGCTCGCGCGCACGGGAGACGCTGCAGCGGGAGCTGACCCAGGGCGAAGCCGAACTGCCGCTGGCCGCGTAAGCGGTTTCAGGGACCAATCCTGTCTCGAGAAGCCCGGGCAGCCCTTCGACGCGGGCGACGCCGGTACCGACCGGTGGCGCCTGTCCGTGACGGCCCTCGCGCGCCATCGAGGCGTCGAACTCCATGATTTAAGCAGGTGCATGCGGTCGCCGGACGCCGCCGGGTCACGGCGCGGCCTCGACCGTGGTCAGGTCGAGGTCGGCGATCACCGGGAGGTGGTCGGACGCCGGTCGGGCCTCCCTGACGGTCAGAAACTGAGCCCGTGACCCTGCGGGACGGATCAGAATCCGGTCGAGAGCGAGGGTCGGAAATCTGGCCGGAAAACTTGCCAGCCGGGAGGCACAGGGAAACATCGGCGCAAGCGTCTTCCAGACGGCGCCGGCTGGATTCCACTCGTTGAGATCGCCCAGCAGGACCAATGGCGTCGTCAGGTCCTGGGCGATGATCTCCCGGATCCGGGCGGCCTGCCGGCGGCGTTCCCGTCGCCCGATGCCGAGATGCGTCGCCAGAACCCTGAAGGGCATCGCCGGGGTGCGAATCCACGCTTCGATCACCTTGCGGGGCTCACGCCCGGGTACCGATATGTCATGGACGGCATGGTCCGCGAATTCATAGCGGCTGGCCAGAATCTGTCCGTAGTTTCCGTCGTCGCCGGAAATCGACCAGGCTTGTCGTCCGTGGTCCCCGACCCGGCCCCTGAGATAGGTGTAGATGTCGCCGTACTTGGGTGCGCGCCGACGGGAATCCACCTCCTGGAAGGCGGCGATGTCGGGAGCTATGTCTTCGATCACCCTGCCGATCCGCGCGACGTCATGGCGGCGGTCGGTGCCGACGCAGCCATGGACATTCCAAGTCATTAACCGCAGCGCGCGTCGGTCCTTAGTCATCGCGTGTGGCACGTATTCGGCGTGACAAGTGTTGGATGAGAAGTCCAAGGCCCAGCATCAGCGCCACGGCCAGCGCGAAATAGGCGTAATGGGCGGGGTCGGGATCCGAGAGAAGTTTCGAGAGCTGATGCCCGAGAAGGACCAGCAAAGCTATCCCGGGCACCATGCCGAGCGCGCTGCCGACAAGGAAGTCGAAGGTCCGGATTCGGCTTGCCCCGGCGGCCAGATTTATCAGGGTGAAGGGCGCGATGGGCAGCATTCGCAGCACCGCGACGCTGGTAATGCCTTGTGCGGCCAAGGCCCGGTTCACACGATTGAATCTGGTGCCGACGCGCTGCCTCAGCCAACCGGCGTTGATCACGTGGCCGATCCGAAAGCCGACCCAGGCGCTGAGTATGGAGCCGGTTACGGCAATCAGGAAGGCTGTTCCCGGGCTCATCATCATTGCCGTGACGGCGATCAGTACCGTCACCGGAAACCCGATGGTTCCACCGATAACGAATACGGTGAGAAGTATAAAAGGCATCGCCCCGTGGGCGCTGAATTGCCGGAGCCATTCGACCAATTCTTCGGGATGCGTGAGATCGGCAAGCGCCGTGAAGCGCCAGAGGCCGACCACCACCAGGGCCGCGAGCGCGAGGGCGAGGACTCTCGACCAGCGAGTGGGGGATGGGGCGCCGGGCGCCACGCCGAACCGGTCTCCGACTTCGGAGGCGCCGAGGATGGGTCTTTCCGGGTCGGCGATCAGCCCGATGGTCGTTGCGATCTCTTCATCCGGGGCGTCTTCGGTCTCGATGGGCTTGAGCGTTCTCCCGTCGCCGGCCAGACTATCCACGGCGCCGATCAGGGATTTCCCCGCGGCGATCGCATCGCCGACCTCTTTGGCATCGACATCGAGGTGTTCCCCCAGCAACCGGTTGCGGATCTCCGCGATCTTCCGCCGGTGATCGTCGTTTCCCGCGATCAGGACGATGTCACACTCGGAATCGGTCCCCATGGACCGGTTGTTGAGATTTGCAGAGCCGACGCGCAACGAGCGGTCGTCCACGGTCATGAATTTCGCGTGGACCATGGTCCCTTCGCCGGTTGGGTCGTCGGGTAGGGCGGGGTACAGAAGACGCACGCGATCGCCGACGCCGGCATCCTCGAGAAAGGCCATCACCCGGGCCCGGCCGCCGATCATGCTTGGGTCTTCCAGCCATCCCTTGCTGACGTTGGGTCCAACGATCACGACCTCGAGTTCGGGGTTCGACGAAAGGCTCCGGGCCAAGGATCGCGCGATCCGTTCACCCGTCAGGTATTGCGTTTCGATATAGATGGCGTTGCGTGCCGAGGCTATGGCATCGGCGTAGGAGTGTGCCACTTCGCGGACTTCCGGGTGGCCCTGGTAGGCCGGCATGGTGCGGGCAATCGCCGCCTCGATGCCCTCGAAGTCGGGCCGCAGGCCGCCGGGCCAGGGGTCTCCCTGGGGCTCGATTTCAGGGGGGGTCTCGCAGGCCGCAACGCGCCAACGCTTGCGCACAAGCTCCGCCAGGTCGCGCGCCGGGCCGCCGTCGAGGACGATTTGGATGTCGTGGAAGGGGCGGTAGGGTTCATCGGCCGGGTCCACGCGGCGGGGATTTTCGAGGCGGTGGTCGGGCGTGTCCCAGCGGCGGATGGTGAGATCCAGGCCACCGGAATACGCCACCGCGTCGTCGATCACGACGATCTTCTGATGGTGGCTCGAACCGAAGGGAAGCTGGTCGTCGAGACAGATCGATACCCCCTCCGGCGTCTTCCAGTCGAGATTGACCGTGGGCAGGGGCTCGCGCTCCAGCGCATAGACCATCGAGTAGTCCCACAGCAGGATGTTGATCCTGAGCTCCGGACGCCGGGTCATGAGCGCCGCAAGGAAGGGGCCGAGCTCCTCGGGATAGCCGTCATCGGCTTCACCCTCCGGACCCACCAGCCTGGTCCGGCTGTCCACGTCCCAGCCGACGATGAAAACGCTGCGTTGCGCCTCGAGAAGACTCTTGCGCAGGGCGCCGTAATACGCCGCCGCGTCGATGAGAACCGAGGCGCGGTCCGCCGTCGTGGCGCGCCAAAAATCGTCGCCCTCGCTCTCGACGCGTGCGTCCCCTAAGGGTTTAGCTTGCGAAGTCTTGGTCCGCATCTGCAAAGCCATGTGAAAGGCCGTCGCGAAAGCGACGCAGCGAATGCCCGAGGGGCCTCGCGGGTAGTCGGGTCTCCCCGATCACGTTTGCAGACGTCAACCCGTCGCCGCCTGCTTGGCGTTCTCGCCACCGGCGCCTTGCGCAGCCTCCCAGTTCCGCGAGGCGAAGTCCCAGTTCACCAAGTGGTCCAGAAAAGCATCGATGAAGGCGCCCCTGTCGTTCTGGTAATCGAGGTAATAGGCATGCTCCCAAACGTCGCAGCAGAGGATGGCATTCAGGCCGTGGACCAGGGGCAGGTCGGCGTCGGTCGTGGACATCACCTCCAGTTTGCCTTCTCGGGCAACCAGCCATGCCCAACCGCTGCCGAACTCTCCGGTGGCGCAGTCCTTGAAGGCCTCCTTGAACCCCTCCATGCCGTCGAATGCCTCATCCATGGCCTGGCTCAGTGCGCCCGACGGTTTGCCGGGCTCGGCCGACATGGACTGCCAGAAGAAGTCATGGTTCCAGACCTGTGCGGCGTTATTGAACAGATCCGTGTTCGAAATGTCCCGCGACGCCCAGATGGCGCCTTCCAGGTCATCGACCTCGAGGTTGATGTTCTCGGCGATGCGGTTGAGCTTATCGACATAGCCCTGGTGGTGCTTGCGGTAATGGAATTCCATGGTCCGCTTGGAGATGTGGGGTTCCAATGCGTCTTCGGAATAGGGGAGAGGTGCAAGTTCGTAGGTCATGGAGCGATTCTCCTGCGCTTCGAATGGAAACGGCGGCGGTTGGCCTTCTGCCCCCTGCCGCCCTCGATATTCCTGCTTAACTAACGTCACGAGCCGCCGTCGGGTTCCGCGCCTCGCGGCCTAAGTTTCGAAAAATTCTTCCGTTCCGAATTCGGAGAGGGCGTTGCATATGCGCCGCAGGGCCAGGATATAGCTGGCGGTCCTGAGATCCGTAGCTGACTCATCGGCCTCCTCGCAAACCCTGCGCGTGGCGGATTTGAGAGATGTCCTGAGTTCGCGGCAGACTTTCTCACGGGACCAGTATTGGCCGGTGCGATTCTGGATCCACTCGAAATAGGAAACCAGCACGCCACCGGAATTGGTCAAGATGTCGGGGACGACTTGGATGTCCCGCTCTTTCAGGACCTTGTGGGCCCCGGGGGTGACAGGTGCGTTGGCCACTTCCAAGATGGCCCGCGCCTGAACCGAATCGGCGTTGCCGTCGTTGATCTGGTTGGAAATCGCCGCGGGAACGAGCACGTCGCAGTCCAGCCCGATCAGGTCATGCTGGGAAATCTCTTCCCCGTGCCCATTGGTCGGCGCCCCAGCCAACGAACCGGAGGAGTCCTTGTGGCGGTAAACGGCTTTCGGATCGAAGCCGTCCTTATCGAAAATGCCCGACTTTGAATCCGAGGCAGCGACGATCACATCGCCGTTGGCATCAAGGTGTCTGGCGCAGTGATAGGCAGCGTTGCCAAAGCCCAGAAACGCGATTCGCGCGCCGTCCTTCTTCAGGCCCAGGCGCTTGCGCATGTGCTTGAGGACCATGGCCGCGCCGTGCCCGGTGGCATCTTCCCGTCCGCAAGTCCCGGCCAAAGCGACCGGCTTCCCGGTGATGAAGGCGGGACTATGATGAGTGTGGATGCTTCGGAACTCGTCGGCCATCCACGCCATGACCCGGCCGTTGGTGTACATGTCGGGCGCCGCGATATCGCGGTCGGGCCCCAGGATCTGGATGAATTCCCGCACGTAGCCGCGGGACAGACGCTCGAGCTCCCGGGCGGAGAGCGATGAGACGTCGACGCTCACCCCGCCCTTGGCGCCACCGAACCGAAGATCGAGCAGAGAGCACTTCACGGTCATCAGGAACGCCAGCGCCTCCAGTTCCTCCAGGCAGACAGCGGGGTGGAACCGGATTCCGCCCTTGGTCGGGCCGAGCACGTCGTTGTACCGGCACCGCCATGCGGGAAACGAACGCAGCGATCCGTCATCCATGCGGACCCGGACCGTGCCCGACAGCGTCTCCTTCGGATGACGCAGCAGCTCGCTGATGTCAGCGGGCATATCCAGGTGTTCCCGTGCCCCGTCGGCCCACGTATGAACCTGGTCGAGAGAAAGCATGCGAGGTCCCCGTCGATCTCATCACTACGCATCGTCAACGGGTCGGAACGGGATTGGTTCCCCCGGCCCCGGGAAACGGGGGGGGGGTCTAGCTGCTGGCCTTGGTCACCTCGGCTTGGAACATGTAGCCGACGTTCCTGATCGTCTTGATCAGCTTGGGGCGCCTGTAGTTCTTCTCGATCTTGCGGCGCAGCCTGGCCACCTGGACGTCTATGCTGCGATCGTAAGCTTCCGACATGCCGTCGCGGGCCAGATCGAGAAGCTGTTCGCGCGACAAGGCGCGATTGGCATGGGAAACGAAGGCCAGAAGCAGGTCGAACTCTCCGCTGGTCAGTTCGACATCCTGCCCTTGAGGCGAACGCAATGTCCGACGCCCACAATCCAGGGTCCATCCCGAGAAGCCGTAGGATAGGGAGAGGCCGGCCTCCCTTGGCCCCGGCGGGGCGGGCTCACCCGCATCGCCGTTCCCGGTTGGGTCCCGTCGCCGCAGAAGGCTGCGCACCCGGGCGAGGACCTCACGCAGGACGAACGGCTTGACGATGTAATCGTCGGCGCCCGTTTCCAGGGCCGCAACCCGATCCACCAAGTCCTCCTTTCCGCTGATCACGATGATGCCGACGGAGGGATACTTCTCGCGCAGAATCCGGGCGAGGGTGAAGCCGTCTTCGTCGGGCAAACGGAGATCGAGAAGGACCAGTTCAGGCACCTTTTCCCGGATGCGTTCGAACATCTGGGCGCCGCTGGCGGCCTCACGGACGTCGAATCCCTCGTCGACGAGGTATTCCCTGACAACATCGCGGATTTCAGGGTCGTCATCGACGACAATGATCATATTGAGCCTGTCCCAACG
>JAWWBR010000048.1:0-23487 GCA_033720855.1 Alphaproteobacteria bacterium | reverse complement strand
GAGGCGTAAATCCCGCCGCTGGTGCCGCCCTCGCGGGTGAAAAAGCCATGCTTCACCCCGCGCTCGGCGCTCAGGCGGGGGTCGCGGATCAGGGGAGGAAGGGGAGGATCGCTGCGGCTCATGACGGCGAGGACACCTACGGCTCGAAACCGGGGAGGGGGCCGATGTCCGGGGCGGCTGCGGCCATTACCTTGAACAGATTTCCCATTTCCGAGGGCGCAAGCAAACGCTTGAGGCCCTGGTCGATATCCAATGCCTGCTTCGGCGTCGCCGCGGCCCTGAGCCGTTCGGCCCGCACGGCGATGCCCAGCGCCAGGAGAAACCGCCCCTGGCTCACGGGACCGAAGACGCGGGCGCCGGCCCCATCCGCGGCCCGCGCCAGGGCGGCGAAATCGACATGGGTCGTGAGATCCACGTTGCCGGGATCGTCAAGGGGATCGCAATAGCCGTGCCGGGAGACCGCCTGCAGGGTATCGCCCAGGGCGGTCTCGCCATGGCCGTAGTCGATGATCAGCGCCGCCCCCGGGCCGCCGACGCAGCGCTCGGCAAGGGCCCGGGCGAGCCCGCGGGCATCGGGCGCGAGCTCCCAGATCGACCCGTCAGCGGGATTGGCCGGCGCATCGGCGGGCAGGTCGGCGCCGGCGACGATGGGCCCAGTGGTGAAGCCCAGCGTCCCCTCCGCCGTGGCCGCGATGCAGCGCTCGGCCCATCCCCCGGCGGTGGCGACCAACTGGCGGACCGGCAGGGCGTCGAAGAATTCATTGGCGAGCACCAGGATGGGGCCGTCGGGCAAGGTCTCGGGGCGGTCGTGGAAGGCCGGTGTGAACGCACCGAGCGTCTCGGCCTGGCGTTCGCGCAGCACCGGGCTGGTCTCCACCAGGTTGAGGGCCATGGCCTCGATGAAGCCTGGCTGGGCATGCGCCGCGCGCAGGGCGTCGGCCATCAACGTGCCCCGGCCGGGCCCCAGTTCGGCCAGGGTAAACGCCGCCGGTGCCCCCAAAGATTGCCAGGCCACCGCCAGCCACAGTCCGACCATCTCGCCGAACATCTGGCTGACTTCCGGGGCGGTGATGAAATCGCCGCCGCGGCCCAAGGGATCGCGGGTCCGGTAATAGCCGAACCGGGGATGGGCAAGGGCCAGCTCGATGAAACGCGTGACCGTCATCGGCCCCGCGGCGTGGATCTCCTCGGCGATAAGTCGGGCCAAGGGGGTCACGGGCGGGCGGCGGGGCGGTTCAGGGCCGCCCAGATGAGGATGACGCCGGCCACCGCGAGCGGCACCGAAAGCCACTGCCCCATGGTCGTGGGGGTCCCGGCCAGGAAGCCGATATGGGCGTCCGGTTGGCGGAACAACTCGGCGAAGGAGCGCAGCAATCCGTATCCCAGAAGAAACGTCCCCGTGAGCAGGCCGCGCCGCGCGCGCGCCTGGGCGAAGCGCGCCAGGGCGGCCAGGATCAGCAACAGCAAGAGCCCTTCCAGCGCCGCCTCGTAGAGTTGGCTTGGATGACGCGGCAGCGCGGCCGGGTCCTTGGGAAACACCATCGCCCAGGGCACGTCCGTGGGCCTGCCGTAGAGCTCGCCGTTGATGAAGTTGGCGATGCGGCCGAAAAACAGGCCGATGGGGGCGACCAGGCAGGCGAGATCGCCGATGGCGAGGATCGGGATGCGGCGCTTGCGGGCGAACAAAACGGTGGCGATGACGACGCCGAGAAGCCCGCCGTGGAAGGACATGCCCCCTTGCCAGACCTTGAGGATGGCCGTCGGCTCGGCCAGGTATCGCGCGAGGTCGTAAAACAGCACGTAGCCCAGTCGCCCGCCGAGGATGACACCCAGGGTCGCCCACAAAAGGAAGTCGTCGACAATGGCCCGATTGAGCACCGGGTCCTCGCCCGGCGCCGGCGGCCGGTCGGCCAGGCGCGCCATGACCCACCATCCGAGCAGCAGGCCGGCGACATAGGCCATCGCGTACCAGCGCAGGGCAAAGGGGCCGAACGACACGATTTCGGGGTCGATGGCGGGAAAAGGCAAGACGAAAAAAGGGGGCATATCCTGGGCCCGTCACATGGTTGCGCCAGGGAGGATAGAAGCCGTCGCGCCGGCCCGCAAGCCCGGGCCAGGGGCCGGAACGGGCGCCGGGGCGGGTCTCCGGCGCCGGCCCGACGCCCGGCAAATGGCGGCGATCGGGCAAGGCTCTTTCTTCTTAAACGATTTCTAACTACCGTGAGCTAGCGTCCGAGATCACTTCAACAAGGACCGGTGGTTGGGCTGAGCGGCATGTGGACTAAGGTCGCTGCGATTTCGATGGCCTTTGTTTGGGTTTGGGCAGGGTCGGCGCCCGCCAGGGCCGACCTCAACCGCGACCTGAAACTGTGCCAGAATCACCGGGCCCGGCCCGATGTCAGGATCCGCTCCTGCACCCGTCTGATAAGATCGCAGAGGTTCAACAAGGAAAACCTCGCCCTGCTTTTCACCGCCCGCGGCAATGCGTTTGACGACAGGGGGCGGAGGGAACGCGCCATCGCCGATTACAGCGAGGCGATCCGCCTCGATCCGCGTCATGCGATGGCCTATTACAACCGCGGGATCGTTTACGGCAAGAGCAGGAAGCGGCCGGACCTCGCGATCCAGGATTTCACCGCGGCGATCGGGCTCGACCCGGCCGATTTCGCGGCATATGTCAGTCGCGCCGAAATCTATGGCCGGCTGAAACAATGGGACAAGGCGATCGCGGATTACGATTTCGCCCTGAGCCTGCGCCCCCGGGACGCGGGGGTCTTGTTCGCGCGCGGCGAAGCGCACACCGCAAGGGGTGAACCCCGTCTCGGCATCGCCGATTTCGACGCCGCGCTTGCCATCACGCCGCGATCCGCCGCCGTCTTGCACAGCCGCGGTCGCGCCTACGCCGAGACGGGCAAGCTGGAGCAGGCGATCGCCGACTATAACGCCGCCCTGCATCTCCGGCCCAAGGCCGCGGTCATCTTTTTGAGCCGCGCGCTGGCCTACAACAAGATGGGCAAATACAGATGGGCGATCGAGGATTTCAACGAAGCCATCCCGCTGCGGCCGAAAGATGCCGCCGGGTGGTACGGGCGCGCCATCGCCCATAGCGGGATCGGGCAATACGGCCGGGCGGTTCGGGATTTCAGCAAGAGCCTCGAGCTCAACCCGGGCGATGCCCTGGCCCTTTACGGCCGCGGCAAAGCGCTGAGCCGGCGGGGGCACTACGACAGGGCGGTGAAGGATTTCACTGCGGCGATCGACCTCAAGCCGGAGACCGCGCGCTTCTATTTCGCCCGCGGGGCCGCGCAGGACAAGAGGGGCCGCCATGAAGCGGCGATCGCCGATTACGACCGGGCGCTCGGCCTGCGGCCCGATTTCACCCCGGTGTTCCGGGAGCGCGGCCGGGCAAGGTTCTTTCTCGGCCGGTTCAAGGCGGCGGTGCCCGACCTCGAGCGGTCGGCCCGGGCCGAACCGAGGGATCTTTTTCGCCTCATCTGGCTGTATCTCGCGCGCCGCCGGGCGGGTGAGACGGCGGGCGACGCCCTTACCGGTTCGGTGGCGCGGTTCGACCTTCGGCGCTGGCCGGGGCCTTTGGTGTCGATGTTTCTCGGCCGCATGGAGGATTCCGAGGTTCTCGATCGGGCCAATCGCGGCAGCAAGAAACAACGCCGCGAGCAGCTTTCCGAGGCGCATTTCTTCATTGGCCAGGCGCGGCTGCTCCGGGGCGAAAAGGACCAAGCGGCGGAGCATTTCCGTTCGGTGGTCAAACTGAGGGTCAAGCATTTCGTGGTGTATACGGCAGCGCGGGCCGAACTGCGGCGGCTCGGGGGGAAAAAGGCAGCACGCTAGGCCCGGTGGGGCGGCTCCCGGCCACCGCGGGTTGCCGACGCCGACGGCGCGGCCCATAATGATTGAAAGGGACCACACGGATGCAGACTCGAAACCCGATCCTCGATGACCTCGCCCGCGTCGCCGCCGGCGCCCTCGGCGTCGCCTCCGGCCTGCGCCGGGAAACCGAAGAGCTACTCAAGCAGCGCTTCGCCGCGGTGCTGGGGCGCGAGGGGTTCGTGACCCGCGAGGAGTTCGAGGCGGTGAAGGCGATGGCCGCGAAGGCGCGGGCGGAAAACGAATCTCTGGCCGCCAGAATTGCCGAGCTCGAGGCCGCCGGCGATAAGGCATCACGGGCCAAACCGGCGACCGCGCCGCGCCGGGGCGGGGGCGGCCGCTCCAAAGCCCGCAAGCCAAGAACGACCAAGTCCTGATCCGGACCCGAGCTTATCCACAACTAATTGTTGGGCCGCCGCAATCGCCCCTTGCGGGCGTGCAAGGTTTTTGGCAACCTACCTTCCATAGTGGGGTAAGGGGGATAGAACACTACATATCGTGGTTCGGCGCCCGCGTGTGAAGCCAACCGTTTGCGCGTCTCGCCGCCTCCCTGCCGCCGCCAGTACCTGCCACGTTCGAGGCATGCCGGTAATGACCGAATCCCTCTCATACACGGGCTCCGCACACGCCCATCCCATCGACCTCGTCGAACAGATCGTCGGCGCCAATGCATGGAGCCACCAGCGGCTGGGCGACGACGAGCTCGCGGTCGAAGTGGCCGGACGATGGTGCGACTATCGCCTGTTTTTCGCCTGGCACCGGGAAGCCGCCGCGATCCATTTCTCCCTGGCCTTGGACATGCGCGTGCCCAGGGCGCGAATGGCGGAGATCGGCGGCCTGCTTGCGATGATCAACGAGAAACTGTGGCTTGGCCATTTCGACCTGTGGTCGGATGACGGCTTGCCGATGTTCCGCTACGCCATGCTGCTGCGCGGCACCGCTGGTCCCAGCGCGGCGCAGATCGAGGAATTGCTGGATATCGCGATGTCCGAATCCGACCGCTTCTACCCGGCGTTCCAGTTCGTCATCTGGGGCGGCAAGTCGGCGGCGGAGGCGGTGGCCTGCGCCCTGATCGATCCCGCCGGCGAGGCCTAGGCGGCCATGGCCGGGACCGGCCCCAGGCTGCTCCTGGTTGGCGGCGGCCGCATGGGCGGGGCGCTGCTGAGGGGATGGCTGGATAAGGCGATCGCCGCGCCCGGGGCGGTCACCGTGGTCGAGCCCTCGGATCAGGCCCGGGAAGCCCTGGCGCCGCTTGGGGTCGATCTGGTGGCCGATGCCGGGCCCGTCCTCGCCGGGGGCGAGGCCTTCGACCTCGTTCTCCTCGCCCTCAAGCCCCAGGTGATGGACGATGCCGCGGTGTATCGCCCGATCGCCGAGGCCGGGACCGTCGTCCTGTCGATCGCGGCGGGCAAGACGACGGCGTATTTCCGTTCGATCCTCGGCGACGGAGCCGCCGTCGTCCGGGCCATGCCCAACACGCCCGCCCAGGTGGGGCGCGGGATCACGGCGCTCTACGCCACCGGGGCCGTGGATGACGCCGGGCGAACCCTCGCCGCGGCGCTGATGGAGGCGGTGGGCGAGGTGGTCTGGATCGAGGACGAGGCGCTGATGGACGCCGTCACCGCGGTATCGGGTTCCGGTCCCGCTTACCTGTTCCACCTCATCGAATGCCTCGAAACCGCCGCCCGCGAGGCCGGTTTGGCCGACGACCTGGCCCGCCGGCTGGCCCGGGCCACGGTCATCGGCGCGGCCGAACTGGCCCACCGCTCGCCCGAATCGGCGGCGCGGCTGCGCGAGGAGGTTACCAGCCCCGGCGGGACCACCGCCGCGGCGCTCGAGGTGCTGATGGGCGCCGATGGTTTGGAAGCGATGATGGTGCGGGCCGTGGCCGCGGCGGCGCGCCGGTCGCGGGAACTGGCGGACTGATCGCCGAAGCCGGTTGCCGATGCGGCCCGGGTCGGCGGGATCGCTAGGCCGGCAGGATCAGGCGGACGCGCAAGCCGCCGAGCGGCGATTTGGACAGCGCGATATCGCCGCCATGGGCATGGACCACGTCCCGCGCGATGGTGAGGCCCAGGCCGACGCCGCCGGTCTCCACGTTGCGCGATTGCTCCAGGCGGCTGAACGGGCGAAAAACGGTTTCGTGCTTGTCCTCGGGAATCCCGGGCCCGTCGTCGTCGATCGTCAGTTCCACGCTGTCGGGTTTGCGCACCACGCCGACCGCGGCACGGGTGCCGTATTGGGTGGCGTTGGAGATCAGGTTGGCGATGCAGCGCCTCAGGTCCTCCTTGCGCACGGCAAGCGTAAGCGCGCCCTCTGCCGTGTAATCGACGATGCCGCCCGCGCGTCGCGCCGCGGCCACCACGTCCTCCACCAGTTCGCGAAGATTGGTGCGGGTCATCGGCTCATTCCCCTCGCCCCGGGCGAAGGCCAGATACCCTTCCACCATGCGTTCCATCTCCTCGACGTCGTCCTTCAACTCCTCGACGCCCGGCGTGTCCTCCAGCATGGCGAGTTGCAGCTTCATCCGGGTCAAGGGCGTGCGCAGGTCGTGGGAGACGCCGGCCAGCATCTCGGTGCGCTGGGTAACCTGGCGCTGCAGCCGTTCGCGCATGCGGTTGAAGGCATTGGCGGCCTGACGCACCTCGGTCGCGCCCTGAAGCCGGAACACCGAGACCTCACGCCCCTTGCCGAGCGCGTCGGCGGCCATGGCCAGGCGCCGGATCGGGCGGATCTGATTGCGCATGAACATCATGGCCACGGCGAAAAGGATGAGGGAGCTTCCCGCCATCAGGGCCACGAACAGGTATGTCGTCGAGGTGAACAGGCGTTTGCGCGGCGCGATCAGATGAAGGACCCCGTCGGGCAACTGGATATCGATGATCACGTCGCGGTCGAACGATCGCGAGTCGATCGCCAGCGGCAGGCTCATGCGGTCGTTGAGCGCCTTGCGCAGGACACGCTCCAAGCGGTCGGGATTCGCCGTGGGCGTCGCGTTTTTCAGGATCGCCTTTTCCTTGAGCGAGGCGCGGATGCGGAAATGGGTGTGGGCGAAGGTAAAGGTGGCCTTTCGGCCCTCGGGGCCGGGATTCTCCCGCAGCAGCGCCATGGTGGCGGCGATGTCGCCGGCGAGGCCGCGGGCGAGCCGCACCGAGACCGTATCCCAATGCCGTTCGAAAAATACCCAGGCGGAAATGATCTGCAGCAGGATCAGGGGCGATACGATGATCAGCAGCGACCGGCCCAAGAGGGTCCGGGGCAGGAATCGCTTGATGACCGCGCCGGGGGAAAACATCACGGACGCCTCAATCGGGCTTTAGAACGTAGCCGTGGCCGCGCACGGTACAGAGGTAGCGGGGCAACTTGGGATCGGGCTCGATCTTGCGGCGCAGCCTTGCGACCTGGACGTCGATGGCGCGGTCGCTGACGTCGGCGCCGCTGTCCCGGCGCAGGATTTCGCGGTCCAGCGGCTCGCCTGCGCGCCGCGCCAGGGAGCCGAGCAGCCGGGCTTCGGTGGTGGTGAGGCGGATCGCCGCCCCGGCGCGGGTCAGTTCCTCCCGTCCCAGGTCGAACAGGCACTCGCCGAAGGCGACCACGCCCCCGGCGCCGGTCCGCTGCGTGGTGCGCCCGAGGATGCGGAGGATGCGCAGCACCAACTCGCGCGGCTCGAAGGGCTTGGGCAGGTAATCGTCGGCGCCGCGTTCGAGGCCGGCGATACGGTCTTCGGTCTCGCCCATCGCCGTCAGCATGAGGATCGGCACCCCGCTTTCGCCGCGCAGGGACTGGGCGAAATCGAGACCGTTTTCCCCCGGCATCATCAGGTCGAGGACGAGGAGGTCGAAATCGAGCCCCCGCATCCGCGCCCGGGCCTGGGCCGCGTCCGACGCGGTGGTGACGCGGAACCCGTTTTCCGAGAGGTAGCGGCGCAGAAGATCGCGCAAACGGCGATCATCGTCGATGACGAGGATATGCGGGTCGTCGACCAGGTCCGTCGGGGACTGTGCATCGCTGTTGGGCATGTTCGGCCCGCCTCTCCCCTAGCGTCCGGCGCGTCCGATGCGGGCGCCGGGGGCCTCGATGTCCTCGGTGGGCTCGGCCTGGTCCCGCCTGGCCATCAGCGCCCTGCGGTCCTGTTCGGTGATCAGCCCCAGCAGCACCTTGCGGAATCCGTCGACGGCTTCCGCCCCGGCTTGCCGATAGGCCCGCGCCAGCAGTGCCCGCTGCTGGGCGGTCAGATCGCGTTCGACCTCCAGGCCCTTGGCGGTAAGTCGGAGATGCCGCCGCCGCCGGTCGCGCAGACCGGGGGTCTGCTCGATCATCTCCAACGCCACCAGATCGGCGAGCACCCGGGACAGGCTTTGCTTGGTGATGCGCAGCAGTTTGAGGAGCCCCGATACGGTGATGGCGGGATGCTGGCCGATGAAATACAGCGCCCGATGATGGGCGCGGCCCAGCTTATGGCGGGCCAGGACCTGGTCCGCCTCCTCGAGAAAATCGCGGTAGGCGAAGAACAACAGCTCTATGCCCTCGCGCAAATCTTCCTCGCGCAGGAAAAGCGGATTAAAGCCTGATTTTAAGTCAGCCACGTTGACATATATGATGGCAAATGCTAGTCAACGCAACGTTCTTTCGGGACCCTCGTAAGCCATTGAAAGTATTGGCTCATGGCGCTTTTGCCTTTCGACGACCGTGATGGCGTCATCTGGTATGACGGCGAACTCGTGCCCTGGCGCGATGGGCGCCTGCATGTGCTTAGCCATGGCCTGCATTACGCGTCTTGCGTTTTCGAAGGCGAACGGGTCTACGACGGCGCCATTTTCAAGCTGCGCGACCATACCGAACGGCTGTTCAATTCGGCCAAGATCCTCGGCTTCGAAATTCCCTACGGCATCGAGGACATCGACGCGGCGTGCAAACTGGTGGTGGAAACCCACGGCCTCAAGAACGCCTACGTCCGTCCCGTCGCCTGGCGCGGCAGCGAGATGATGGCGGTCTCGGCCCAGCACACCAAGGTTCACGTCGCCATCGCGGCTTGGGAGTGGCCGTCCTATTTCAATCCCGAAGACCGGCTCACCGGCATTCGCCTGATGACCTCGTCCTGGAAGCGGCCGGCGCCCGACACCGCGCCGACCAATTCCAAGGCGGCGGGACTGTATATGATCTGCACCCTATCGAAGCATGAGGCCGAGGCCCGGGGCTACCACGACGCGTTGATGCTGGACTACCGCGGCTACATCGCCGAATCCACCGGTGCCAACATCTTCCTGGTCCAGGACGGGATCATCCATACCCCCACCCCCGATTGCTTCCTCGACGGCATCACCCGGCGGACGGTGATTGAGTTGGCCCGGGCGCGTCATTTCGAGGTGGTCGAGCGTCACATCGAGCCCGACGAACTGGCCCGCACCCAAGAGGTCTTCCTGACCGGCACCGCCGCCGAGGTCACGCCGGTGGGGGAGATCGACGGCAGGACATTCGTGGTCGGCGACATCACCCGCGCGCTGATCGAGGATTACGACAAGCTGGTGCGCGGGTCGGGCAGCACGGCATCCTCCGCCGCCTGAGACCGGGATCGCCGCTCGGCGGCGGTATCCGCTCCGCGCCTGACGTTCTTTGCAACGGTTATCCGATGCCGTAATGCCTGCGGCATTCCCGCTCGCGCCCGCGCACGACCCGGCGGCCCGCGAGGGGCCCGCGCGTTTCCGTGACCACGGTGTTTTGGCCTTCGCGATGGTCGTCGCCATAGAAATACACGACCACCCATTCGTGAACGCGCTCCAGGCGGTGGGCCAGCGCGGTATTGGAGAACAGGGCGGTGAAATGCCAGGACCCGCGTTCGCTATGGAGGATGGGAAGCCAGGCGCGGCCTTCGGGGTTGAAGCGCTTGGGGGCAATCGTCGGCAAATCCCCCGCCTTCGCCTTGCGCCGGTATTCGGCATCGACGTCGAGGATGTCGGCGACATCGGGAAGCGGCCCCGGCCCCGGCCGCGTGCGCGCCGGGCGGAGGCGATTCAAGGTGTCGGCAAGGGCCGCGCGCAGGGCGGCCGCGCGGCGCGGGCCGATGCCGGGCACCTCTTGCAGCCGCCCTTCGTGGGCGGCGACCTCGAGGGCCTCCAGGGTGTCGACATGGAGGGTCTCGTGCAGCGTCTTGGCCAAGGCCGGGCCGACGCCCGGGACCGACCGGAACAGGGCCTCGGGGTCGAGGGTACCGCGCAGCCGCTCGAGTTGCGGCCAGCGCCCGGTGCGGACCATCTGCATGATGGCCGAGGCGATCGATTCGCCGATGGTGGGAAGCGCGATCAGCCCCTCGATCCCCCGGCGTTCGGCGATGTCGGCGACATTCTCGCCAAGTCCCGCCACGGTTTCGGCGGCGTGGCGGTAGGCGGCGACGCGGAACCGGTTGGCGCCCTGGCGTTCGAGGATATCCGCGGCCTCGCTGAGACGTTCGGCGATGCGCAGGTTCAGGTCCCGGTCGCCCCGGCCGGGTTCAGCGGTCTTCCCATCGGGCGGCGAGGGCATCGTCGCTGTCCTTGGCTTTGACCCATCTTCCGCCGTCGCCGGTGTCCTCGCTTTTCCAGAACGGCGCCTTGGTCTTGAGCCAATCGATCAGGAACGAGCACGCCTGCAGGGCGTCCTCGCGATGGGCCGCGGCGCAGACCACCAGGACGATGTTGTCGCCGGGCGCCAGGGCGCCATAGCGATGGATGATCAGGGAGGCGTCGAGCGGCCAGCGCCGGTTGGCCTCCTGCTCGATGCGCGAGAGCATCTTTTCGGTCATGCCCGGATAATGCTCCAGGGTCATGCCGCGGATGGCGGTGCTGCCCTCGGCGCCACCGTCGTCGACGAAGTCGCGGACCAGGCCGACGAAGCTGGCGACGCCGCCGATTTCCGTTCGACCCTCGGTCAGCGCCCTGATTTCGGCGCCGATGTCGAAATCCTCTCTCTGCACGCGGATCACGCCGAGCCCTCCATCGCTCCGCCGCCGGTGACCGGGGGAAACAGCGCCACCTCGTCGCCGTCGCCGATGGCGGTATCGGGTCCCGCGAACTCCTGATTGACCGCGACGCGCACCAGATCCCTCCGCGCCAGGGCCTCGGCGTATCCGCCGCCCCGTCCGGCCAGCCAGTTCAAGAGATCCGCGACCGTGGCGACACCGTCGGGAAGGGCGACGTCCTCCTCGGCATGGCCGATTCGGGTCCTGACCCAGGCGAAATAGACCAGCTTCATTCGCCACCCCGCTTGGGCATGCCGGTGGGGCCGATCCCGTCGGCGGCGGGATCCCGGGGCCGGTCGGCTTGGCTCGCGTCGGACGGCGAGTCCGCGCCTTCGGTCATATGGACGACGCCGGCGCGGAGATAGTCGTATCCGGTGACGATGGTCAGCGTCGCAGCGATCCACAGGCCCCAGCGGCCGATCTCATGGAGGATGATGCCGCCCGGCCCCGCCTGTTCCAGCAAAAGGAAGGCGATGGCGATCATCTGCAGCGCGGTCTTCCATTTGGCGAGGCGCGTGACCGGAACCCCGATGTTGATCTCGGCGAGAAATTCCCTCAGGCCCGAGACCAGGATCTCGCGGATAAGGATGACCAGGGCGGCCAGGATCAGCCACCCGTCGATCCACCCCAGGGCCACCATCATGAACAGCACCGCCGCCACCATGATCTTGTCGGCGACGGGATCGAGGAAGCGGCCGAAGCGGGTCACCTGGTCCCAGGAGCGGGCAAGATAGCCGTCGAGGAAATCGGTCAAGGCGGCCGCGGTGAACAGCGCGCAGGTCAGCCAGTTGGCCAGCGGCTTGTCGAGAAAGAAGGCGCCCACCAGCAGCGGGATCACGACGATGCGCGACAAAGTGAGAAGGTTGGGCAAGGTCGTCAGCATGACCATCAATCGGTAGCGGCGCGGCGACCCGAAGGCGCGCCCGTGCCGGTAGCTTAACGGGCTATCGGTTTTCGTGGAAGTGATCATAGATGCGCTGGGCGACGGTGCCCGATATTCCCTCCACCTTGCGCAGCTCCTCGATGCCCGCGTCCTCGACCGCACGGGCGGCCCCGAAATGGTTGAGCAGGGCCCGCTTGCGGGCCCGGCCGATGCCCGGAATCTTGTCCAACTCGGACCGCGCGATGGCGCGGGACCGCTTGGCCCGCTGGCCGCCGATGGCGAAGCGGTGGGCCTCGTCCCTGAGGCGCTGGAGAAAGTAGAGCACCGGGTGACGGGAGTCCAAGGTAAAGGGCTCGCGGCCGGGAACGAAGAACCGTTCGCGGCCGGCGTTGCGATCGGGCCCCTTGGCGATCGCCGCCATGGCGACGTTGTCGATGCCGAGATCGGCGAACACCTGTTCGGCCACCGAAAGCTGCCCACGCCCGCCGTCGATCAGCACCAGGTCCGGCCATTGGCCGGGGCTGCCGCGGGCATCCTCGCGCAGCGCCCGGGAGAAGCGGCGCGTCAGCACCTCGCGCAACATGCCGTAATCGTCGCCCGGTTGCATCGTGCCGGCCTCGTCGCGGATGTTGAATTTCCGGTAGGCGTTCTTGATGAATCCTTCCGGCCCGGCCACGACCATGGCGCCGATCGCCCCGCTGCCGGCGATGTGGCTGTTGTCATAGGCCTCGATCCGCTGCGGGGTCTCGCCGAGGCCGAAGACCTCGGCGACGCCGTCGAGCAGGCGCCGTTGCGATGCGCTCTCCGACAGCCTGCGCGCCAACGCCGATTCCGCGTTGGCGGCGGCGTGGTCGACGGCGGCCTTGCGGGCGCCGCGGCGCGGCACCGACAGCGCCACCTTGTAGTCCGCCCGCAGCTTGAGCGCTTCGGCGACAAGGGCCGCATTGGGCAGGGGGATGCTCAGGAGAACCAGGCGCGGCGGCATGTGTTGGGCGTAGAACTGGCCGATGAAGCTCTCCAGGATGTCGGCGTCCTCGGTCTGGCGCGGGATCGTCGGGAAATAGGCCCGATTGCCGAAATTCTGCCCGGCGCGGAAGAAGAAGACCTGCACGCAGCAGCTCTCGCCCGAGCGGTGGAGGGCGATCACGTCGGCGTCGCCGAGGCCCTGGAGGTTGATATCCTGGCGGCCCTGGATGCGCGTCAGGGCCTGGATGCGGTCGCGGTAGACGGCGGCGCTCTCGAAATCGAGGGCGTCGCTCGCCGCCTGCATCTTGTCGGCGAGCCGTTCCTGGATGGCGCGGCTCTTGCCGCTGAGGAACTCGCGTGCCTCCTCCACCAGGGCGAGGTACGCGTCGCGCTCGATGCGGCCGACGCAGGGCGCGGTGCAGCGCTTGATCTGGTACTGCAGGCAGGGCCGGGTGCGGCTTTCGAAAATCGAATCGGAGCACGAGCGCAAGGGAAAGGCCCGGGCCAGCTGGGCCAATGTCGCATTGACCGCCCCGGCCGATGCGAAGGGGCCGAAATAGTGGCGGTTGGGATCGCGGGCGCCGCGATGCTTGGTGATTTGCGGCCACTCGTGTTCGTCGGTGATGACGATGAAGGGGAAGGATTTGTCGTCCCTGAGCAGGACGTTGTAGCGCGGCTTCAGGCGTTTGATCAGGTTGCTCTCGAGCAGCAGCGCCTCGGCCTCGGTGCGGGTGGTGACGATCTCCAGCGCCCGGGTCGCGGCAACCACGCGGGCCATGCGCGCACCGAGCCGCTGGGGACGGGTATAGGCGGCGACCCGTCGGCGCAGGTTCTTCGCCTTGCCGACGTAGAGCACGCTGCCCTTGGCGTCGATCATGCGGTAAACGCCCGCCCGCTGGGGCAGGGTCGCCACCTCGGCCCTGATCAGCTCCGCGCCCTCCAGTGGCGTCGGAGGGGGCCCGTCGGGTTGCGCTTTGGTGTTGTCCATGGGGGCTATTTTGGGCCCTTGGCGGCGCGGGTCAATGGGCGCTTCCATACGGCCACGCGCCGAAGACGGAACCGTTCCGGGACTATCCACCGATGCTGTGGAAAAGCATGTGGACAATGCCCCCCTCGCGGCGAAGGGGCCTAGAGGCCCTTATCCCCAGACCCCTTTGCCTAAAAATTGGGCAATTTTTTTAAAGCGTTGAAATTCAATAAGTAATTGTTTGTCAAGCGATAACCGGAATATGAGAGAAAAAATCACGGCAAAAGACGCGATTTTTTTGCCGCCGCACCGCCCCCTGTGTACAACTTGGCGCTGAATCGCCGCCCCGAGGCCGATCCCAAGGCGCCGTTCGGCGGCGTTTTCCGCCGTTTTTTTAAGGGTTCAGCGGCTCGAGCGCAGGCGTGTGATTTCGACCCCGGCGCTCTCCGCATCGGCGAAAACGTCGAGCTTGTCGACGCGCACGCGCACGGCGGTGACCCTCTCGTCCTTGAAACACAGGACCGCGATCTTCTCCGCCAGCGTCTCGACCAGGTGCACGTGCGGCCCCGAGAGCAGTCCGCGGATGTCGTCGGCGACATCCTCGTAACAGACCACCTGGCGGATGTGATCCCCGGGCGGCGGTCCGGTATCGATGACCGACAGTTCCAGGTTGATGCGCACGCGCTGCTTCTTCCCCTTCTCGTGGCGATGGATGCCGAGCGCGCAGGATGCGACGAGGTCCTTGATGAAGACCTTGCGGACGGCCTCCGGCGCGGGCCGGATCGTGGGCGGGGGATGAAGCGGTTGGACCTTGGAATTTTTGGCCATTTTACCTCGAACAGGGATGCTGCGACCGATTCGCCGCAGAGTTATACACGAACGGGCGGGAAGCGGTCGATGGAAGTTTTCCGGGGGCCGCCGCTCTTTTGGCCGGGCCCGATCGTCACTCCTCGGGCGCCCCGCCGGCCGCCGCCGGCGCCCATTGCAGGTGCTGGCCGGAATCGAGGGCAATCATCTGTCCGGTCATGGCTTCGGCGCCGAGGACGAAGACGACGCCGCGGGCGATTTCCTCCGGCGCGACGGCTCGGCCGAGCGGCGTCGCCTCGGCCTGCCGCCGAAAACCCTCCTCGCTCTGGCGCGGGCTCGGCAGGACCGGCCCGGGGGCGACGCCATTGACGCGGATCCTCGGCGCCAAGGCCAGGGCCAGGGTCCGGGTCAGCGTCCAGAGCCCCGACTTGGAGAGCGTGTAGCTGACGAAATGGGGCGTCAGGTTCCACACCCGCTGGTCGAGGATGTTCACCACGTTGCCCGCCGCATCGGCCGGCAATGCCGCCGCGAACGCCTGGGTCAGGACGAAGGGGGCGCGCAGATTGACCTCCATGTGGCGGTCCCAGCTCTCTCGCGTCGCCGTTTCGGCGCCGTCGCGCTCGAACAGCGAGGCGTTGTTGACCAGCACGTCGAGCGGACCCAAGGCTTCGCTGGCTTGCGCCACCAGGCCCGCGGTTTCGGACTCTTCGGCGAGGTCGGCGCGGACGACGGCGGCGCGCCCGCCTGCCGCCGTGATCTCGGCGGCGAGATCCTCGGCCTCCGCCTCCGAGGACCGATGATGGATGCAGACGCCGTAGCCGGCATCGGCCAGGGCCAGGGATATGGCGCGGCCGATGCGCCGGGCGGCGCCGGTGACGAGGGCGTTTCTGGGTTGCACCGTCATGGTGCGAGAATGCCCAGAAGCGCGGCCCGGTTCAAGGTCCCGGCGGCCGGTCCGCGCGCCATCCTAGAGACCGATGATGCGCAGGCCGTAATACTGGAGGGCGATATAGGCCGCGTAGGCTGAGAGAAAGAGGAGGCCGCCCGCGCGGTGGACGCCCTTGAAGGCGACCACGGCGACCAGGAGGCCGAGGGTGACCGCGAGCATGAACCAGATGTCGAAGGCGACGATCTGCGCCGGTATGGTGAGCGGCGAGACGATGGCGACCACCCCCATGATGGCGAGGACGTTGTAGATATTGGCGCCGATGACGTTGCCGATGGCGACATCGGTGTGCCGGCGCCAGGCGGCGACCACCGCCGTCGCCAGCTCCGGCAGCGAGGTGCCGACGGCCACCAGGGTCAGGCCGATCACCTCTTCGCCGACGCCGAAATACCGCGCCGCCGTGACCGCGCCGCTGATCAGGATCCGGGCGCCGACCACCACCGAGCCGATGCCGCCGATCACCGCCAGCAGGGCGAGCCACAGCGAGCGCGGCCCGTCGCCGAATTCCTCGGCTTCCTGTTCGAAGATGTCGGTGTCTCGGTTGCGGCGCCGTTCCGACCAGTAGGTATAGATGGAGTAGCTGATGATTGCGGCGATCATCAAGATGCCCTGGGTGCGGGTGATGGTGCCGGTCAGCGCCAGGCCGACGAACAGGAAGGCGGCGCCGAGCATCACCGAACTGTCGCGGTAGAGCAGTTGGGGGTGGCAGCGGATGGGATGAACCAGTGCCGCGGCGCCGAGGATCAGCAGGATATTGGCGATGTTGGAGCCGACCACGTTGCCGACGGAAATCCCCGGCGCGCCCCGCAACGCCGCCTCGACGCTGACCACCAGTTCCGGGGCCGTCGTGCCGTAGGCGACGATGGTCATGCCGATGATCATGGGCGAAACGTTGAAGCGCTTGGCCAGGGCCACGGCGCCGCGCACCAGAAACTCGGCCCCGAACAGCAGCAGCACGAAGCCGCCGAGAATCTGCAATGCCGCGATCACGCTTGCCCCCGTCGTCCCCTCGAACAGTCCCCGGCGGATGGGCCGCCGGGGTGCGGCGCATCAGTATCACGACCCGCGGTAAAGGGCAATCGGCCGAGGCCGGACACGGGGCGCCGCGGCCGGGCCGCGGCCGGAGTGGTCCCACGGCCCGGAAAACCAGGGATTCCCGCCTCCTCCATCACTTTGACGGAAGATTGACGAACCGTTCACCAGGCGGCGCACGGCAAGCTGACACCTCCTGGCTAGGGTGAGGCGTCGTTTAAGCGAAAAACCGGGCCTCGGCACCGGCAGCGCCAGTGCCGTCCCGCCGACCTTCGAGAGGAGGATGCGATGCTGACAACGGGCCGTTGCCGTCACGCCGTCGCTTGTACGCTCATCCTAGCCATGATGATGCTGTCGCTTCCCCATCATCAGGCATCCGCGGCCATGGCCGGGACCGAGTCCGCGACCGGCCCGGCCGCGGCGGCGCAATCATCGCGGGCCGGCGCCGCCGATGCCGAGCGCGCAAGGATCAAGGCCCTTCTGCAGCGTCAAGAGGTGCGGGAAGAACTTCTCTCCCATGGCATTGGCGCCAAGGAAGCCCGGGCCCGCATCGACGCTCTCACCGATGCCGAGATCGCCGCGATCGTCCGGCGGCTGGACGCGCTCCCCGCGGGGGGCGCCTCGGGGACCTTCGCGGGGTTCGGCAGCGCCGCCGAAGCGGCGATTGCCCTCCACGTCTTTGCCGCCGTCCTCGTCGTTGCCTTGGTCGCTGTGGTGATCGCAGCCGCCGTAAGGAAGGACGGGCCGCCGCCCGGTAGCGAGGCGGCGCCCAGCCCCGAAAGCGGCCCCGACGCCTCGTATCGGTTCGGCATCCGCCGCTTTCGCGACGGCCGGCTGCGAGAGGGATTCGAGTCGGTCTGCCGGGCGGCCCATCGCGGCCATGGTGGAGCCCAGAACGCCATGGGCCTGCTCTACGAAGGCCGGGCCAAGATCTACTGGGGGTCCCGCCAGCTATCGCCGGTCCAGACCGATCTCGTTGGGGCCCACATCTGGTATGGGGCGGCCGCCGATCAAGGGAACCGCGAAGCAGCGTTCTTCCGGAGCCGCCTGGAACAAAGAATGACCGCCGCGGAACGCGCCGCCGCCGCCCGGGCCAAGGAGGCAAGCGGGCGCGATCCGGCCTCCTGCCAGCTTCAAGAATCCGGGCAAGACACCAGGCAAGAAACCCGGCTCCCCGCCTCCCGGCGCGTTGACCCTACGCGTTAGGGAATTTCCGCGCGCCGAACCGAAAGGAACTCGCCATGTTGATCCGTCCCAGCGTCTTCAAACCCATCTCCCGTTTCGTCATTCTTGCCGTGGCGATGCTGTCGCTGTATCCGGCGCCGGCACCTGCGGCCATGGTGGAGACCGACTCCGTCCTTCGATCCGAGCCGTCGCCGGATGCCGCCGGCCCTGTTTCCGCCGAGCGCGAGAGGCTGAAGCGCCTATTACGGCGGCAGGCCGCGCGGGATGCGCTGCGATCCCACGGCCTTTCGGCGGAGGAGGCGACGGCGCGCATCGACGCGCTTTCCGACGCCGAGGTGCGGCGGATCGCCGGCCGCCTCGACCGCCTGCCGGCGGGCGCCTTTCACGGAGCGGCCGACGGTGCCAGGTCGGCCGCGCTGATCATCGTGGTCGTCGGCATTTTGTTGATTCTGGTGTTGTTGTTCGCCAAACTGGTCCCCGACGATTCGTGATGCCCATGGCTCGGATTCCGGGTAACCGCCGCAAACGGGCGCCGGTGTTCACGGTCCTCGCCGTCGCCTGGGCCGTGTTGGGATGCGCCCCCGGCCTCGAAACCCTGCCGCCGCCCGCAACCCAGGACCTGCCGCGCCGGGTGGAGATCGCCGACGTCCCCTTCTTCCCGCAGGAGGACTACCAGTGCGGGCCCGCGTCCCTGGCCATCGCCCTCACCCACGGCGGCGTGGCGGTCCGCCCGCGGGACCTGGTCGGCGAAGTGTATTCGCCAGCCAGGAAGGGGAGCTTGGCCATCAGCATGCTCGCGAGCGCCCGGCGCCGCGGCCTCTTGGCTTTTCCGCTATCGCGTTTGGACCGGGTGATGCGCGAGCTGGCGGGGGGGACCCCGGCCATCGTGCTGCAAAGGCTTGGCCCGCCCTGGGCGAGGCGCTGGCATTTCGCCGTGCTCATCGGTTACGACCTCGAGCGGCAAGAGATGATTCTGCGCTCGGGGCGGACGCGGCGTTTGGTTATGCCGTTCGACGAGTTCGCCGCCACCTGGGCGCCTGGGCAAAACTGGGCCCTCGTGGTGCTGCCGCCCTCGCGCCTCCCCGAGAGTGCCGAGGAACGGACCTTCGTGGCCGCGGTCTTCGGTCTGGAAAGGGCGCGGCAATTCCCTGCGGCCGTGACCGGCTACGAGACGGCGCTATCGCGCTGGCCCCGCAGCCTGGGTGCCATGGTCGGCCTCGGCAACAGCCACTACGCCGTGGGTGATTTGGCGGCGGCGGTCGCCGCGTTCGAAAGGGCGACGGTGGCGCATCCCACATCGGCGGTTGCCTTTAACAACCTGGCCCACGTGCTCGCCGAGATGGGTCGCAGGGACGAGGCCGTGCCGATCGCCCGCAAGGCGGTGGCGCTCGGCGGGCCGTTCGCGGCGCTATCGAAAACCACATTACGCGAGATCGAGCGCGGCCGCTGAGGCGATGGCGACACTGCTCCGGGAAAAACGCGGGTGCCGCCGCGTCCGGTTTTATCTTGGCGTCCGCCTTGCGTCGGCGGTGACGGCCCGGAATGCGGCCTTGGCTTGATCGGGCGGGATTGGCGAGGCGCCCGCCTAGAACGGCGTGCTCCAGCGATAATAGAGGAAGGCGCCGAGGAAGGCGGTGCAGGCGCCGACGATGGCCAGCGGCTTGGCGAGATCGCCCCTGCTCACCGCGGTGCCCGACAGCATCGCGGCGCCGATGGCGAAAACGGTGACGATACCGCCGCCCCACATCATCCAGACCGCGACCGTCGCCATTTCCTCGGAAGTCGTCATGCCCCTATCTCCGTGCAGTGAACCTATGCGGACCCCGGCCATCTTAGCGGCAAGCCTCCGCCATGTCTCGATAGCTTGGGCAGGACGGCTGAAGCGCCGCCCTCGCAGGGCCTCGGGGGATCTCGGCGTCCTAAGACCCCGCGCCGCGGATGCGGGCGATCACCGCCGCGGAATCGTCGGGGTCCGCGGCGGCCCGCCAGGCGACGTGGCCGTCGGGGCGCACCAGCGCCAGGGCCGCCTCGTAGAGCGCCGCCAAGGCCGGATCTTCGAGGACCGCCTCGGCGAGGGGAACGCCGGCCTCGCGGGCGGCGGCGCGCAGGCCCGGGGCCTCGGGCGCCCCGGGCCCGAGGCGCAGCAGGGTGAAGCCCGCCCCGAACAGGTCCAGGGTCGAGCGGCCGTCGGCAAGCCAGGCATGGGGCGCGCGCGAGCCCGGCCGCGCCGAGGGCGTGAAGGAGAGGTTCGAATCCGGCGGCGGCGGGGTGCCGTCGGGGACGCAGACGGGCGAGCCCTCGTAGGCGTATTGGAACTTCTGGAAGTCGCTCCCGGCAAAGGCGGCGATCTTGGCGCGCAGGGCCTCGACGTTGGGGCCGAACTCCCCTTTTGCGGCCCGCGCCGCCTCCTCGGCGCCGATGGCGGGCACACCGGTGATGGCTTGGAAGGCCTTGGTGCCTAAGCTCACGTTGCGGCGGGCGATGGGGCGGCGCTCGGCCTCGTAGCTATCGAGCAGCGCCGGCCCGCCCCAACCCTCGATCACGGCGGCGAGCTTCCAGGCCAGGTTGACCGCCTCCTCGAGCCCGGTATGCATGCCGTAGCCGCCGGTCGGCGAGCACTGATGCGCGGCATCGCCGGCGATGAAGGCGCGGCCCGCGCGGTAGCGCTCGGCGACGAAGTCGCGCCGCTCCCAATGGGTGACGTCGATGATCTCATAGGGAAAATCGCCGCCGAAAAGGCGCCTCAGGATGGCATCGGCGTCGGCGTCGGGGTCGGGGTCGTCGAACACCGAGATGCGGTAGAGCTCACGGCCGTCGATGGCGATCATCTCCGACCAGCAGCCGGTCTCGTCGATGGAGCGGTGGAACCGCGCGATCCCCTTATCGTGAAGGGAGACCATCTCCGGCGAGCGGAAGAAGATGTTGATGGAATGGGCGAACACCCCGAGGCCGCCCAGTTCGATGCCGAGCGCCGCCCGGACCATGCCGCCGGGGCCGTCGCAGCCGACCAGGTAGGCGGCGGTGACGGTCTCCGCCGCGCCGCTCACGCTGTCGCGCAGGACCGCCCTGACTCCGCCCTCGTCCTGGGTGAAGCCTTCGAGCCCGGTATCGTAGCGCAGGTCGACGGATTTAAGCGTCTTGACGTGATCGGCGAGGATCGGGTCGAAGAAGATCTGCGGGCAGTGGCACGGGCTTTCGGGCGTAAACGGCTGGCGGTCGCGGGCGGCGTAGGAGGGGATCGCGAGGCGGGCGAATTCCGGCCCGGTCATGCTCTGCTGATAGACGATATCGCCGGGAAGATCGGCGGGCCAGCCGGCCGCGCGCACGCGCTCGGCAATGCCCCAGCGGCGGCAAAACTCCATGTTGCGCGCGCTCACCTGGCTCATCTTCGGCACCGGCACGGAGCCGTCGCGCTTTTCCGTGAGCAGGCAGCGGATGCCGAGACGGCCGAGCTCGGCGGCCAAGGCCAGGCCCACCGGCCCGGCGCCGGCGATCAGGACCGGGACCTCGGCCTCGCCGTCCAGCTTGGCCTCGGGCGTCGCCATCACACCTCGACGAACAGGTCTTCGATGGGGATCGCCTCGGCGATCATGTCCTGTTCCACCAGGTAGGTGATGAAGGCTTCCAGCGTCACGCGGTTGGCCTCGACGCCGTAGGGCCAGGGATCGTCGCCGAACTCGCGCTTGAGCGCCTCCACGTGGGCCTTGATCCAAGGCAGCATGAAGGGCAGCGTGCCGCTGCGGTTGTCCAGCCGCGCCATGGCCAGCGCCTTGGCCTCCTCGAAGGCGGCATAGAGGCTGGCGGCGACGAAGGGATGGGCGTCGTAGATCTCGCGCCGGATCACCACCAGGTGCATGATCGGAAAGATCCCGGTGCGCCGGTAGTAATCGAGCTCGACCGCCTGGAAATCCGGGAACAGGCGGACGATGTCGGGGTTCTTGCCGAAGCCGAGCGGCATCCTCGGCGAGACGATGGCGTCGATCTCGCCGGCGGCGAGCAGACCCTCGAGCGACTTGTCGCTCTCGTTGGGGACGATGTCGGCGGGCTTCAAGAGCGGCATGATCTCCGCCTCGGTGTGCAGGCCCGGCTTGTCGAGATCGCCCTGCACCCAGTGGATGGCGGACAGGTCGACCCCGTAATCATGGGCCAGCATGCCCCGGGTCCAGACCGAGGCGGTCTGGGTGTAGATCACGGTGCCGACGCGCCGGCCCTCCAGGTCCTTGGGCGTTTCGATGCCGGCGTGGCGGTTGACGGTGATGAAGCCGTGGCGGAAGAGGCGGGAGGGGAACACCGGGATGGCGACGAAGGGGCACCGGCCGGCGGCGAAGCGGGCCAGGTATTCGGACCCCGACATCTCGGCGACGTCGAAGGGCTCGGGCCCGGTCATGCGGTCGAACAGCTGGCGCGGCGAATCGGCGATCACGAAGTCGAGGTCGATGCCCTCGGGCGCGACCGCTCCGGTGTACAGCGGCAGCATGCGGTCATAGAGGCCGCAGCCGAAGGTGATCGCGAGCTTCGCGGCTTGAGTGGCCATTCCCGACGGTTCCCGTTCCCCTTGATTTTCCCCGACGATGGCACGCGCGACCCGCGAGATCAATACGGTGCCGTCCGCTAATTTAGGGTGTGGGTTTCGAGAGTGGTTGAGGCTGCTGAGGGAGATTCTTAATGACGTAGTGTTCTATAATTTCGGAAAGGGTGCGGCGCTTGCCGTGGCAATCTATGATCGATATCTCCTTGATGTCGCCGGCCTTGCGATAATCCTCGTCTTTTTCATAATACTCGAAGCGGATATCGGGGGCTTTTTCCGGAAACCATTGTCGGATACGTGTGACAGACCTGTCGCAATAATCCAAGCGTGCAAAGTGGTGCTTGAGTTCCCATAAAAGGGCTCCGTCTCGGTCAAAAATGACGATGGCGGTTCCTGGTAAACCGTCGTTGGAGACGCCGATGAATATCTTGTTGTCCTTCGACGCCGCGAGGTGTTCGAAACTCACGGCACGATACAGCGCGCGCAGTTCATCCTTTCGGTAGATCGTAACCGAGAAGTCCGGGTATTGGCTGTTCCTAGTTGAATCGCGTTTCCGGACGATCTTGACATCCCCGAACTGGTAAACCTTCTGAGCAACCTCGCGCGGGAAGGACCAAGTGTCCGCCTTAGGCTGAGACTGAAATGCGAGCAAAAAAACCATGCACAGAGTGAAGAGGACCTTCATCTCAATGTTCCTGTGATTTCTGTAAAGCCGCGTCAAAAATATGGGTGATCCTTCCGTGTCCGACAATCTTTGGCCCCTCGCAAACATCGAACATGAAACCTTCACAGAGGCGTCCTCGTTGAAAATCAGGGCGCAAGAAATAAAGCTTGGCTAGAACGGTTTCACCAGGTGCCGCCCACTCGCATCCTACGAACTCGAGCAGAACTTCGTTGTAAATTTTGGTGTCGCCCTGGCGCAGTCCGAAGTTGCAGGCAGGCCTGTAAATCGCACCGCGGGCTGGGCCCTGGCGTCCGCCTTCTTCAGTGGGCAAAAAGTAAAGCTCTGCCTCAATATGGTAGGGGATCGGGGGCAGGACGGGTTCCTTTCCGAGATCCTGTTCAAGATTGCGGGGACGATTGTATGTTCGATGTTAACCGGTGGCGAATCTTACAAACACATCACGGAGACAAGACCATGACCACGTTCAGCGAACGGGCCTGGGCCGAGACGGCCGAGCTGCGGGCGGCGATCGACGCGCTGCCGTTCAACCGCGAGCTCGCGGCCGGCACCCTGTCGGAAGAGCGCTTCCGCCATTACATGATCCAGGACGCGCTCTATCTCGAGGACTAT
>JAWWBR010000047.1:0-23625 GCA_033720855.1 Alphaproteobacteria bacterium | reverse complement strand
GGCGCTCAGGACCGCCGGCATCACCGAGCCGATCGAGGGCTTCGGTCGCCTGTTCCGCGAATTCTAGGGCTAAGGAGAACCGATCATGCCACTGCTTGGACACCGCGCGCGCATCGGCTATTGCTCGCCGCCCTTCGTCACCGAGACCTTCCCGCTGGAGTTCTACATGATGGTGCCGGACGGGGTGACGCTTCTGATCACCACCCTCGAGATCCGCACCCGCACCAAGGAAGAGGTCGCGGCCAGCCACCAGCGCAGCCTGATCGCCGCCAAATACATGGCCGACGCCGGCGCCGACGTGGTCGTGCTCGGCGGCAATCCCATCAACCAAAGCCTCGGCATGGAGAACATCGCCGACGTCACCCGGTCGCTCGCCGACGAGATCGGCACCAAGGTCATCACCTCGACCCAGGCCCAGACCGAGGCGCTCAACTGCCTCGGGGCGAAGAAGGTCGCCCAGGTGTTCTGCTACGAGGATTCGGAAAAGGAACGCCACCTCAACTCCATGCGCAACATGGGCTTCGAGACCGGCGCCATTCGCGCCTGCGGGGCCTCGTTCCAGGAGATCGGCGGCGTCGACGGCGGCCTGGCGCTGACGCTCTCGCGCGAGGTGATGGCGGAGAGCCCCGACGCCGACACCATCCATATCGGCTCCGCCCACTGGGCCGCGGCCCATGCCATCGACCGGATCGAGCAGGAATTGGGCGTCTCGGTGATGACCTCGCAGCAGGCGATCACCTGGAAGGCGCTCAGGACCGCCGGCATCACCGAGCCGATCGAGGGCTTCGGCCGCCTGCTCCGGGAGTTCTAGGCGGTGGCGCCCATCGCGGAGCTCACGGCGGAGCGGCCGATCTACGGCTGGCGCGCGCGCATCGGCTACTGCTCGCCCCCTTACGTGACCGAGACCTTCTGTTTTGAGTTCTATCAGATGGTGCCCGACGGGGTGACGCTGCTGATCAAGACGCTGGAGGTCCGCACCCGGGCGGCCGACGAGATCGCGGCCTCCCACACGGCCGCGCTGGAGGCGGCGCATTACATGGCGCGGGCCGGGGCCGACGTGGTGGTGCTCGGCGGCAACCCCGTCAACCAGGCCCAGGGGGTCGAGAACCTCGGCGACATCTGCGCCCAGCTTGCCGCCGAGATCGGCACCAAGGTCATCACATCGACCCAGGCCCAGACCGAGGCCCTGGCCGCGCTCGGCGCCAGGAAGGTGGCCCAGGTCCATTGCTACGAAGCGGACGACAACGCGCGCCACGCCCAATCGATCCGCAACATGGGGGTCGAGGCCGCCGGCGTCATCGGCCTCGGCTATGCCGATCACGAGGTCGGCCGCATCCCCGGCGCCCTGGCGCTCGAGGCCGCGCGCCGGGTGAAGGCGGAGAACCCCGAGGCCGATTGCATCCACCTCGCCTCCGCCCACTGGGCCATCGCCCATGCCATCGATCAGATCGAGGCCGAGCTCAATGTCACGGTCATGACCTCGCAGCAGGCGATCACCTGGAAGGCGCTCCGGACGGCGGGCGTTACCGATGCCATCGACGGCTACGGGCGGCTCTTGCGGGAGCATTGACGGGCGCCTCGGCTGCAATCGCATCTCGGCTAATCTTGGGCGCGGCGGCGCGCGCGGGTTGAAGGCAAGGCGGGATCACGGAGGGAGGACGGCAGATGGCCTCACATCTTAGGGATGCGCATGGGCGCCCGACGCGCTCGGCCGAGATCCGGGCGCGGCTCGGCCATCCGGTGGTCGATGCCGACGGCCACGCCATAGAGACCGGGCGGGTCTTCCTCGACTACCTCAAGCAGACCGCCGGGCCCAAGCTCACCGAGCGCTATGTCCAGGCCCTCGATGACGGCGGCTGGTTCGGCATGAGCCCCGACGAGCGCCGCCGCCAGCGCGTCTTCCGGCCGAGCTCCTGGACGCTGCCGACCGAGAACACGGTGGACCGGGCGACGGCGATGCTGCCCGGCCTGTTCCGGGCGCGGATGGACGATTTCGGCATCGACTTCTCGGTCGTCTACTCGACCATGGCGCTGGGCATCACGCGGATGGCCGACGACGAGCTCCGGCAGGCCACCTGCCGGGCGCTGAATGCCATGTTCGCCGATGTCTTCCGCGGCCAGGCCGAGCGCATGACGCCGGTCGCCGCCATCCCCGCCCATACCCCCGATGAGGCGATCGCCGAGCTCGATCACGCGGTCGGAGAGCTCGGCTTCAAGGCGGCGATGATCGCCTCCAACGTGCGCCGGCCGATCGAGGCGGTGGCAGACGCGCACCCCGAATACGGGCGCCATGCCAGCTGGATGGACACGCTCTGCATGGAAAGCCCCTATAACTACGATCCCTTGTGGGCGCGCTGCGTCGAGCACAAGGTGGCGGTGACCTCCCATTCGCCTTCCACGGGCTGGGGCAGCCGGGTCGTCAGCACCCACTACATCCACAACCACGTCGGCAGCTTCGCCGCCGCCGGCGAGGCCTTCGCCAAGGCCCTGGTGCTGGGCGGCGTGACCAAGCGCTTCCCGACCCTCAATTTCGCCTTCCTCGAGGGCGGCGTGGCCTGGGCCTGCGAGCTCTATGCCGGCCTCGTCAGCCACTGCGGCAAGCGCAACCCCAAGAGCATCCGCAACTACGATCCGCGCAACATCGATGCCGAAATCCTGGCCGATCTGTTCGCCGAATACGGGGCCGGCATGGTCGAGGGGCGGCCCGACCCGAGCGACCCCGACTTCCTGCGCTCGCCGGTGGGCTGGCACCAGATGAACGACGATCTCATCGCCCATGAGCTCGAGGGGCTCGGCATCGAGCGGGCCGAAGACCTGCGCGAGTTGTTCGAGCCCCATTTCTATTTCGGCTGCGAGGCCGACGACCCCCTGGTCGCCCTCGCCTTCGACCGCAGGATGCTGCCCTTCGGCGCGCGCCTCAAGGCGATGTTCTCATCCGACATCGGCCATTGGGACGTGCCGGACATGACCCGGGTCCTGGAGGAGGCCTACGAGCTGGTGGAGAAGGGGCTGCTCGACGAGGCGGCGTTCCGCGACTTCGTCTTCGTCAACCCCGCCACTCTGCACGCCGGCATGAACCCCGATTTCTTCGCCGGCACCACGGTCGAGGGCGAGGTCGCGAAACTGCTCTCGTGAGGCGCGCCCGGCTCGCTTGCGGCACGACAAGACCCCCGGCCGGAGCCGGGGGCCGTCGCGCGGTCCTAAGCGGCGTCAGGACGCCTTCTTTTTCTTGCTCTTTTTCTTCTTGCGGCACCAGCTCGCCTGCTTGGTGTATTGCGAGCATGAGGTGACGGTTCCCTTGGCGGGGCGGCCGATCAGCTTGGCCGCGGCCTCGGCGGTTTCGCGGGAGGCGGCATAGGCGCGCTTGTGCAGCCCCTGGATGGTCTTGGCGTCGACGAAGGTGATCTCGAGCCGAAGCTTCTTGGCATCGGCCAGGAAGGCGGGGTCCTTGGCCGCGGCTTCGAAGGCGGCGGTCAGCGCCGCGACGCGGTCGGCCGGCACCTCCGGCGGCGCGACATAGGGACGGCCCGGTTCCTGGGCGATGAGCAGCAGCTCCACCACCTTGCGCGCCTTCTCGTCGGTGATGTTTTGCAGGATCGACGGGACATGGGGCAGCTTCGGGTGCTTATAGAGGCCGATCTGGGCCAGGATGTTGAGCTTCCCCTGCAGGATCCAGTCGGGGTTGGCGGCCAGCATGGTCGAGTAGCCGAGCCCGCAGATGCCCTCGACCTCGCCGCGCTCCAGCGCGAGGCGCGAACCGGCGGTGGAATAGCCCTGGATCACCCGGAACTGGGTGCCCACGGCCCAGTTGAAGATGCGCGGCATCTTCGACATGTTCGAGGTGGCGCCGGTGGCCGACACGTTGATCGGCCGTTTCTTGGCGTCCTCCAGGGTCTTGATAGGGCTGGTGTGCCAGGTGGTGCAGATCGCCAGCAGCTTGCCGAGCGACCCCAGCCAGTTGAACTTGAAGACGTCGAACTTCGCCTTGCGATTGCCGAGAAGCGGCTCCAGCATCATCGTGTTGAAGGTGGAGGCGACGTGGGAGCCGTCGCGCTTGGCCTTGTTGTACATGTAGTTGGTCACACGAAGGCCGGCCGCGCCCTGCATGTTCTTGACCACCATCTTGGGCTGCCCGGGGATGTGCTTGCGGTAGGTGCGGACGAAGGCCCGGGTGTAGGTGTCGTAACCGCCGCCGGCCCCGGAGCCGACGAACATGGTCATGCGCTTGCCCTTGTAGAAATCCCGGACCGGATCGGCCGTGGCGGTCCCCGATGCGGCGATGGCGAGAACGCCGGCGCCGAAGGCCATGAGGAAACGGGTGTGGGTCATCTCATCCTCCCCTGATGCGTGTTGCGCCGTTAGCGGCTTCTTGGCGTGATTTGCTCTAAGGCTAATCGAAAACCCCGGGCGCCTCCAAGCGATTCTATAATCATTGGCGAGCCGCCGGTGCGGCGCGGGGAGGGGATCGACATGCCCATAAGCACAGCCAACGGTGTTGAGATCTATTACGAGACGGCCGGCGCAGGGCCGCCGATGGTTATGATCCACGCCATTCCCTTCGATCACACCCTGTGGCTCTACCAGGCCGCCCATTTCTCCACCTGGTTCCAAGTGATCTCGGTGGACCTCCGGGCCTGGGGCCGCTCGGCCAAGGTGACCGGCGCCTATACGCTCGACGACATGGGGCGGGACATCATCGGCGTGATGGACGATCTCGGGGCGGACGAGGCGGTGGTCATGGGTTGCTCGGTGGGCTCGAAGACGGCGCTCAAGCTCGGCGCGTCCTGGCCCGAGCGCTGCGCCGCGGTGATCCTGGTGGGCGGCGGTTCGGGCGCCCACGACATGACCCGGCGCATCGACGGCTACGGGTCGGAGCCGTTCTCCCCCTACCGCCGCGCCCATATGGACTACGGCGTCTCCGACGCCTTCGCCGAGACGCCGATCGCCAAGTACCTGTTCCAGTGCCTCGCCGAGCGCGATCCCTGGCACGACCCGGCCGCCGTGCAAGCCCTGTTCCGCGCCTTTTCCATGGAAGACCTGCGCGGGACGCTCGCCGCCTACAAGCCGCCGACCCTGATCATCAACGGCGAGTTCGACAGCGCCCGGCCGCGGGGCGAGGAAACGGCATCCCTCATGCCCCAGGCCCGCCACGAGATCTTGCCCGGCACCGGGCACGCCTGCATGATCGAGGACCCCGCCGGGTTCGACGCGCTGGTCGTCGATTTCCTCGACTCCCATGGGCTGATGCCCGAGATCTAGAAAAACGCCGGCGCCGCTTGCCAAGGGCGGCCAAAGGGCGCAAAAAAGAGCGAGACCAGAGAGGAGACGTTCATGCCCATTTACGGCCACCGCGCGCGCATCGGCTATACCTCGCCGCCATCGGCGACCGAGGTTTTCCCTTATGAGTTCTACAAGATCGTGCCCGACGGCGTGAGCCTGGTGGTCCATACCCTGCCCCTGGTGGAGCGCACCGAGGACGAGGTCGACCGGTCCTACGAGGCGAGCCTGCGCGCGGCCAGGATCATGGCCAAGGCCAAGGTCGATATCCTCGTCCATGGCGGGCTGCCCATCAACGTCTCCAAGGGCTTCGACAACCTCGACGAGATGACGGCGGACACCGAGCGCCAGGTCGGCATTCCCGTCACCTCTTCGGCGACGGCCCAGCGCGAGGCCTTCAAGACGCTGGGCTGCAAGAAGGTGGGCATCGTCCAGCCCTACGACGCCAGCCATGACGAGCGCCACATGCAATACATGCGCGAGTTCGGCATGGAGCCGCATGGCTGCGCCCGGGCCAATGCCAAGTTCATCGAGCTCGGCCTGGTGCCCGACGAGGTGGCGCCGGCGCTGGGGCGCGAGATCATGGAAAAGTACCCCGACGTCGACACCATCTACTATTCCTGCCCCCATTGGGCCATGGTCGGCGCCATCGATGTCCTGGAGAAGGAGTTTGGGGTGACCGTGGTGCAGCCGATCCAGGCGATCATCTGGCAGGCCCTGCGCCGCTGCGGGGTCGAGGATTCGATTCCGGGCTACGGCCGCCTGCTGAGGGATTTCTGACCCGGCGATCGGGGCCGATGCGGGCGCGACAAAAGGGGCCGGGAGATGATCTCCCGGCCCTTTCGCCTGTGGATGATCGAATTGTGTCGAGCCTAGGCCGATCAGCCCGGGCTTCTCTTGGCGAACAGCCAGAGAATGATGGCGATGGCAATCAGGCCGACAAGGCCGCCGTCTCCGAGTGCCTTGATCAGCGTCAACAGGTTACCGACGACGTTGCCGATAAACGCGACGTTGGGTCCGATCAGGACTTGAAGGACGATGCCAAGGGCGACAAGAAGCAGACCGACCTCGACGATCTCGGCAAGCCAACCCTTCACTTTGTCAAGGAATGTCATCCATCCCCCTCCTTCGAAATTTTTCGTCCTCGGACCGCGATTTGGTATCTTGGGTGGCGAACAACGGTCTGGGGGCGAAAAACTTTTCTAAAGTGCCACCCGGAACGCTACAAATGGTACCTAAGAATATATACGCCACAACATATCGTGGGTCCTGTCAACAATATTCTTTAGTGCGCCGGTGCCGGCCGAGACCGCCGGGGGCGCCGAATTCGGGAACACCGATGGCGAGGGAGGGCAAGCCGTGACCGTGATCATCACCGACGAGGATGTCGCCAGGCACCTGACGATGCGCGAATGCATCGAGTCCATGGCGACCGCGTTTTCCGATTTTGCGGCCGGCGACGCGGTCAACCTGCCGCGCGCCCGCTACCAGGCGCGCCACTCCGACCCGACCCGGCGCTACTTCGCCAACGTCCATGTCGGGGCGGTGCCGTCGGTGGGCATGGCCTGCGTCAGGGCCGGATCGCAGATCATCGTCCCGCCCAGCGCCACCAACAACCGCCGCCTCTATGAGAACCCGCGCCCGTTCTGCTGGGGCATCGTCATCCTGTTCGACATCGAGACGGCGGAGCCGCTGGCCCTGATGCACGAGTTCCAGCTTTCCGGCATGCGGGTGGGCGCGACCTCGGGGCTCGCGGTCGAGCGAATCGCACCGGACGACGTAAAGACGCTGGGATTGTTCGGCACCGGCAAGCAGGCCGGCGCCGCCTTCGACGCCATCACCAGCGTGCGCGATTTCGAGCGTGTCGCCGTGTTCAGCCCCAATGCCGCCCATCGCGAGGAATTCGTCGCCGCCAAGCGGAAGGCCGCCGGCGGCGGGATCGAGGTGATCGCCGCCACCGGGCCCGAAGAGGTGGTGCGCGGCGCCGACGTCATCTGCTGCTGCACCACGGCCATGGAACCGGTGTTCGACGGCGACTGGCTCGAGGACGGGCAGCTGGTGATCTCCATCGCCAATTCGGATTCCACCAACAAGAAGCGCACCGAGGTCGATGAAGCGACCTATGCCAAGGCGACGGTCGTGGTGGTGAACGACTGGGAAAGCGTCATCGACAACGATCAGACGGAGCTTCTGGAGCCCCTGGAGGCGGGGGTGATCAGCCGCGACCAGGTGGTCGAGCTCGGCGATGTCGTCTCCGGCAAGGTGGAGGTCAGATCGGGGGGCGAGGGGATCGTCTACTATAAGAACAACTCCGGCCTGGCGATCCAGTTCGCCGCCGCCGGGCGCATCGTCTACGATCGCGTCATGGCGGAGGGCACCAACCGGCAGATCCCGACGGAATGGCTCGGCACCGATCTCGGCGCCCTCTACGAGGCCGGGTTCAGGCCGTCGCCGTAGGGCCCCGACCATGGCCGTGCGGCGGCGGGCGCCGTTTCGAGGGGAACCCAGGACGTGATCAGCGCCAGCGGGCTGGACAATATCCGGCAGGCCTTCGCCAACCGGAACTACAGCCTCTATGTCGTCGGCAACCTGATGTCGACCTCGGGAAACTGGGTGCAGCGGGTCGCCATGGGCTGGCTCACCTGGGAGGTGACCCATTCCGGCGCCTGGCTCGGCATCGTCGCCTTCGCCGACCTTTTCCCGACCTTCGCCATCGGCCTGTTCGCCGGCGCCCTGTCCGACCGCATGGACGCGCTGAAGCTCCTGCGCGTGACGCAGATGTTCGCGATCGTCCAGGCCTTCGGGCTGGCGGTCGTCACCTTCACCGGTCTCGTGACCGTCGAATGGCTGCTGGCCTTCGCGCTCTTCCGCGGCGTGGTGATCGCCTTCAACCGGCCGCCGCGCATGACCCTGGTCTACAATATCGTCGGCCGCGACAATCTGTCCTCGGCCATCGCCATCAATTCCATGGTCTTCAACTCGACCCGGTTCGTCGGTCCGGCGCTGGGCGGCGGCATCGTCGCCTGGTTCGGCGCGGAATGGGCGTTCGCCTTCAACGGCTTGAGCTATTTCGCCTTCGTCGTGATCCTGTTCCTCATCGACATCACGCCGAGCCCGAGGGAACGGAGCGAGAAAGCCGGCCTCGGGGCCGAGACCTGGGAGGGCGTGCGCTACGCCTTCGGCCATCTCGGCATCGCCCTCGGCCTCGTCATCCTGCTGCTGACGTCGCTGTTCGTGCGCCCCTTCACCGAGCTCCTGCCGGGCATCGTATCGGCGGTATTCGAGCGCGGCGTCAACGGCTACAGCACCCTGCTCGCGCTGCACGGCATCGGCGCCATGGCGGCGGGCTTCTGGCTGGCCCAGAAGGGCGGCGCCAGGGGATTCACCCAGATCATCGTCTGGAGCCTCTTGGTGACCTCGCTCTCGCTCATCGTCTTTGCCACGGCGGGCAGCTTCTGGCTGGCCCTGCCGATCATGGCCATCACCGGCGGGGCCTTCGTGGTCCAGGGCGTCGCCACCCAGACGCTGCTGCAGACCATCGTGGCGACCGAGTTTCGCGGCCGGGTGATGGCGGCCTACGGCATCGTCGCCCGCGGCGGCCCGGCCCTGGGCGCGCTGGCCATGGGGGGATTGTCCGAGTTCCTTGGCCTTTCGGCGCCCGTCGCCGGCGGTGCGGTGCTGTGCCTGGGGCTCTGGGCCTGGGTGGTCAGCCGCAAGCGGCGCATCGCCCAGGCGATGGAAAACCCGTCATAGGCGCGAACCGCCCTCGCCCTCTTCGTCGGGGCCGGCTTTTTCTGTTGCCTAAAGGGCTCGGCTTTGTTTTCTTCGCGGGCGCGTTTTTGTCCGACCGAGCACGAGGAGCCGTATGACCGACGCCAATTCGACCCACGTCACGGAAGACGCCGCCCGTTTCCTGGAAACCGTGCGGTTCGAGGATCTCACCGATGACGCCGTCACCATCGCCAAGCGCTGCGTGCTCGACGGGCTCGCGCTGTTCGTCGCCGGCGGCGCCGAGCCGTCGGTCCAGATCCTCGCCGAAGAGGCGCTGGACCAAGGGGGGCGGGGCGACGCCCTGGTGCTGACGCGCGGCGCGGCCAGGGTGCCGGCGCCCCTGGCCGCGCGGGTGCTGGGAACCGCGGGCCATGCCCATGACTGGGACGACACCCAGGTCTCCCGCGACCCGCGCCATGTCTACGGGCTGCTCACCCACCCGACCATTCCGCCGCTGGCCGCCGCCCTCACCATCGCCCAGAAGCGCGGCGCCGTCTCCGGCCGCGACTTCCTTGCCGCCTTCGTCGCCGGGGTCGAGGTCGAGAGCAAGATCTCCGAATGGATGCTGACCGACCACTACCGCAGGGGCTTCCACTCATCGGGCACCGTCGGCACCTTCGGCGCGATGGCGGCGGCGGCGGTGCTTCTCGGACTGGGCGGCGATCCGTTGCGCCACGCCTTTGGCATGGCGGCGAGCTTCGGCGCCGGGCTGAGATGCAATTTCGGCACCATGACCAAGCCGCTCCATGTCGGCCGGGCGGCGGAGAACGGCGTGACGGCGGCGCTGCTGGCGGCGCGCGGCTTTACCGCCGACCCCACGGCATTGGACGGCCCCTGGGGCTTCATGCAGGTGACCGGCGGCGGCCATTACCCGGAGAAGCTGGATCAGGGGTTCGGCAAGACCTGGTCGATCGTCGATCCCGGCGTCTCCATCAAGCCCTATCCCTCGGGCATCGTCACCCATCAAGCCATGGACGCCATGCTCAAGCTCGTGACCGAGCATGACGTGAAGCCCGAAACCGTCGAAAGGATCGATTTCTTCGCCGGGTCCAACATCCTTAATCCGATCCGCTACGCGGTCGCGGAAAACCACCTTCAGGCCAAGTTCTCCATGGCCGCGCTGTTGTCCATGATCGTCATCGCGCGCCGCGCCGGCCGCGCCGAGTTCACCGACGAATTCGTCCAGGCCGCGGCGATGCAGGACCTCCAGGCCCGGGTCAACTGCACCCTGGACCCCGAGATCGAGGCCCAGGGGATGGACGTCATCCGCTCGCGGATCGAGGTCACCCTCGATTCCGGCGACAGGCTGGTCGAGGAGGCCGATACGCGCTACCGCGGCGGCCCCGACAACCCGATGACCGACGGCGGGCTCGAGCAGAAGGTCGCGGCCTGCGTCGCCGGCATCTTCGACGATGGGCGCAGGGACGCCTTGATCGCCGCCGCCTGGGGGGTTCTCGACAGCGACGACGCCGGCGGCTTGGCCGACGTGATCCAGACCGGCTGAGGCGGGGCGCGATGACGGTATCGGAAACCCTGGCCCAGTGGCTGGCCGGCCTCGAGGCGGACCACATCCCCGAGGCCGCGGCGGCGGGCGTCACCCATACCCTGATCGACACCGTCGGCCTGGCCTACGCCGCCCGGGACACCGAATACATGACGGCGCTGTCCGCGGGCTGGGAGCGGGGCGCCGGCCAGGCGACCGCCTTCGGGCTCGGCCTGGGCGGATTGGACGCGGCCTCGGCGGCGATGCTCAACGGGACCGCCGCCCATGGCGAGGATTTCGACAACACCTACGAGGGATGCCCGGTGCATTCCGGCGCCGTAATAGTGCCGGCGGTGCTCGCCCTTGGCCAGGCCCGCGGGGCCGCCGGGGCGCGGGCGTTCGCCGGCATGGCGGCGGGCATCGAGGTGATGTGCCGCATGGGCCAGGTGGCGGGCAAGGGGGTGCACGCGGCGGGGTTCCATCCCACCGCCGTGATCGGCGCCATGGGTGCGGCGGCGGCGGCAGGGGTCACTTTGGGGCTCGACCGCACGGGCCTGGTGCGCGCCTTCGGCCTGGCCGGGTCGATGGCGGCCGGCATCATCGAATACCTCGCCGACGGCTCCTGGACCAAGCGCATGCACGCCGGCTGGGCCGCCCAGGCGGGGATCCGCGCGGCGATGATGGCCCAGGCCGGCTTCGTCGGCCCGGTCAGCGTGTTCGAGGGCGAGCACGGGTTCTATACCGCTTTCGCCCATTCCATCGTGCCCGACTTCGCGCCCCTGACCGGGGAGCTCGGCGAACGCTGGGAAACCGGGCGGCTGTCGTTCAAGCCCTATGCCTGCGGCACCATGTGCCAGCCTTACGTCGACTGCGCCGTGCGCCTGGCGGAGGCCGGCGTTAAGGCGGCCGATATCGAGGCCATCACCTGCAAGGTCGGCGAGGGGACGGTGCACCGGCTGTGGGAGCCGCTGGCCCTCAAGCATCGCCCGCCGTCCGCCTATGGCGCCAAATTCTCCGGCCCCTACTGCATCAGTGTGGGCTTGATCGACGGCGACGCCGGGCTGGCGCAGTTCACCGACGACCGGGTCGGCGATCCCGAGGTCCTGGACCTGGCCGGGCGAATCGGCTTCGAGGTCGATCCCGATAACGAATACCCGGTCAACTACACCGGCCATATCCTCGCCCGCCTGAAGGACGGGACCAGCGTCGAGGAAAACCAGCCCTGCCTGCGCGGCGGCAGCCGCGACCCGCTCACGGAAGCCGACATCGTGCGCAAGTTCAGGGCCAATCTCGCCTATGGCGGCATGGGCGAAGACCGGACCGAGGCGCTGTTGGGGCTGTGCCGCGATTTGCAAACCCTGCCCGACCTGACCGGTCTGGCGGCATTCGGAGACTGATAGAGAGGGAGAGCACAGATGGCGATGGACAAGAACAACGAGCTGGCGGGACAGGTGGCGATCGTGACCGGGGCCGCGCGCAATATCGGCAAGGCCACGGTCCTGGACCTGGCCGATGCCGGCGCCAAGGTCGCCATCAACGTGCAGCATTCCGTCGACATGGCCGAGGAGACCAAAAGCGAGATCGAGGACAGGGGCGGCGAGGCCATGGTGGTCCAGGCCGACATCACCCAGGAGGACGAGGTCGCGCGCATGGTCGATGCCGTCGTCGAGGACTGGGGCCGGGTGGATATCCTGGTCAACAACGCGGCCATCCGGATGCGCACGGCGGTCACCGACATGACCCTGGAGGAGTGGCACCAGGTGCTGGCCATCATCCTCGATGGCGCCTTCCTCTGCGTCCGCGCGGTGGTTCCCCATATGCGCGAACAGGGTAGCGGCACGATCATCAACATGGGCGGCCTGACCGCCCATCGCGGTGCCACCGAGCGCTCCCATGTGACGGCCGCCAAGGCCGGTTTGGTCGGCTTCACCAAGGGGCTGGCCACCGAGCTTGCGCGCGACGGCATCACCGTCAACTGCGTGGTTCCGGGATTGATCGACACCGTTCGCGGCGCCACGGCGGAGGTGGCCCAAGACCACGAGCAGATGCTGTCGGAGGTCCTGGTCGGGCGCCGTGGGCGGGTGGATGAGGTCTCGGCGATGGTGCGCCATCTGTGCGGGCCGCATTCGCGCTACATCACGGGACAGACCATCCACGTCACCGGCGGCGCCTACCTGCCCTGAGCCCGTTGGGTGGCCGCAAACGCTTTGGTTCTGCCGCGAAAATACGGTATTAAGGGCAATCGGTTGCCGGGTTTTTGAATATAAAATATAATATAAATGTATTCGTGCAGGCGGGCCCGCGCGGCCCGGCACGGGTTGGGGCAACCGCATCGGGAATCTGAATGTCGGAGACGGTCCAAGGACCCGACTTTCACCCACTTTATCGGCAGGTCAAGGAGCTGTTGCTCCAGCGCGTCGTCACGGGCCATTGGAAGCCCGGCGAGATGCTCCCCAGCGAGACCAAACTCGCGCAGGAATTCGGGGTGAGCCAAGGGACGGTCCGCAAGGCCTTGGAGGAAATGGCGGCCGAGCACCTGGTCGTTCGTCACCAGGGCAAGGGCACCTTCGTCACCGGCCGCGGCGCCGAGCAACCGGTGCATTTCTTTTCCATGACCACCGCCGATCGCCAGCCCTTGGCGGACCGGATCAATACCGCCATCAGCCGTGAGGTGGGCTCGGCCACCGCCAGCGAGCAGAAGGCCCTGCAGATCGCCCCCGATTCGGAGGTCGTGCGCGTCCACCGCATCCGCACCGTCAAGGGGCAACCCGTCATCCTGGACGAGATCGTCCTCGTCAACGAGCAGTTTCCCGACATCTCCGAACGCTTGGAGCAAGACCCGCGGGCCAACACCTACGTGGTGATGGAGAAGCAATACGGCGTCCTCGCGGTCCGGGCCGAAGAATGGGTTTGCGCCGTTGCCGCGGAGCCAAGGGAGGCAAGGGCGCTGGATGTCGAGGTCGGGGCGCCTTTGCTGAAGATCACGCGCATTTGCTATGCCTTGGACGGCAAGCCCATCGAGCTTCGGACGATGTGGATCAATTCCGAAGACTGCCACTATTACAACAGCGTCAGCTGACACCGCCCCGGCGCGTTCGGGGCCCGGCGGGTCTCATCCTCCGGGCCCGGCCCGGCGGCGGCCGCGGCGAAAGATCAGATGTCGAGGACCAGCCTGTCCTCGCCCTTGCCGCGCGAGACGCAGATCATCATGGTGTCGCCGGCGGCCTTCTCCTCTTGCGAGAGGATCTGGTCGCGGTGCTCGATCTCGCCCGAGATCACCCGCACCTGGCAGGTCGAGCACAGCCCCTGCTCGCACGAGGAATCGGCGAACACGCCGGCCTCGCGGATGACTTCCAGGATGGTCCGGTCGGCCGGGACCGTCAGTTCCATGCGGCGGCGCGAGAGATAGATGTCGAAGGGCTCGTTCTTCCAGTCCTGGTCGGGGGCGGCGGAGAACAATTCGAAATGGACCCGGGATTCGGGCCACTCGCCGGCCGCCGCGCGGACCGCGTCGATCAGGGTCTTCGGCCCGCACACATAGACATGGGTGCCCGGCGGCTGGGCGCCCAGGACCTCGTCCAGCTTGATGCCTTGGCTCGGGTCGCCGCCGTCGTGGTGGTAGCACAGCCTGTCTCCGGCGATGGCTTCCACCTCGCCGCGGAAGGCGGTGCCTTCGGGCGTCCGGGTGCAGTAATGGAACTCGAAATCGGCGCCCGCGGCGGCCAGCGTCCGCGCCATGGCGAGGATCGGCGTGACGCCGATGCCGCCGGCGATGAGGAGGTGCTTGTCCGCGTCGGCGCTGAGAGGGAAATTGTTGAGCGGCTTGGTGATCTTGAGGCTGTCGCCCGGTTTCAGGTTGTCGTGGATCCAGACCGAACCGCCGCGGCTCTCGGGCTCACGCAGGATTCCCAACAGGTAGGACGACAGGTCTTTCGGATCGGAGGCGATGGAGTACGACCGGCGCATGCCGTTGCCGGTCATCACGTCGATATGGGCGCCCGCCTCGAAGGCCGGCATGGTGCCGCCGCCGGCCGGTTTGAGGACGACGGACCGGATGTCGGCGGTCTCGTCCCTGATCTCGGCCACGGTGACGTCGAGGAGGTCGACGGTCTTGGGCTTGGGCAGCTTCTGGTCGGGCTCCAGCACCAGCCGGTCGACCGGCTTGCCGCCCTTGAGATGGCTCTCGACGATCTCGTCGATATCGCTCTCGTTTTCGAAGGAATACCAGACCGCATCGGGGTAGACGACCATGGTCGGGCCCAGTTCGCAGCGTTCCATGCAGCCCGCCTCGGTCACCGTGACGTGGTCGAGGCCGGCATCACTGACGCGCTTGGATATCGCTTCCATGAACTCCCGCCCGCCGCGATCGGCGCAGCAGCTGCGCGGGTGGCCCTCCGGCCGCTGGTTGCAGCAACAGAAGATCTGGGTTTCGTAGAAAAGTTCCGTGTCCTGGGGCTGTGACGCCATAGGTTCGCTGTCTCCTCCGGTATGCCTATTCGGCCTTGTCCGCCACCGCCAGGCCCTGGGACTCCGGGTCGTCGCGCTGCAGCATCAGCCGCTCGACCCGCTTGCCCTCGATGATATGGGTTCTGACGATTTCTTCGGCATCCTCCTTGGTCTTGACCGTGTACCAAACGCCTTCGGGATACACCACCATGACCGGCCCCGCCTCGCAGCGGCGGAGGCAGCTTGCCCGGTTGATGCGGATGCCGGTGACGCCATGCTGTTTGGCGTAGGCGCGCATATGGCCGAACAGGTCCATGACGCCCTTGTCTGCGCAGCATCCTCGTCCCGGCTCGATTTCCTGGTCCTCGAGACAAACGAAGATATGGGGGTCGTAAAGCAGCTTGCGGCCGCTGTCGCCATCGCTCATATGCCCATCCCATTCGGTTGTTTGGCCTGCTTGAAGGCGCGTGTCCGGCCTCTTGCCCCCGTGCGGGGGGCGCCGAACCCCACGGGTGATAGCGGATTAGGGTAGGTATTGTCTACGGCGATGAAGGCCGGCCGCTATTTCTTGTCCTTGGCGCCGCCCTGCCCGTCGGAGCCGGTCTTGGCGCCGGGCTTGGGCTGGATCAGGGATTCAAGCGTCTTCAGCATATTCTTGGTCTCGAAATCATTGAGCGTATAGGCCCAGCCGGTGTTCACCTCGTTGATCTTGGCCGCTTCCTTGGCGATCTTTTCCCGGTCCACCTTTTCGCCGGGAAGGGGGGAGGGATTGACGCGGGCGCGGAAGGTGAACCAGTGCTTCTTGCCCACGGTCTTCATCCATCCCTCGACGATCAGCCCGTCGAAAGTGATATGGCGGACATGGGGCTGGCCCTCGGCCTCAAGCCCGATCTCCTTGGCCGGCTTGACCTCCTCGAAGGCCAGGTTCTGGATCGAGCGGGCGATGTCCTCGGCCCCGAACAGCTCCTTGAGCTCATAGCCCTCGGGCATCCTTTCGACGATGAAGTCCTGGTCCCGCTCGGCCTTCTTGTACACGCGCAGCGGCTTTTCGCCCTCGAGGAAGAGGGTCGATTCGCGGACCCGCGGCAGGTCGACCTCGACGATCATCCGGTCGAGCCAGTCGACCCGTTTTTCCGGCACCGTAACCTTGCCCCGGGCAAGCCAGGCGCGGGCCTCTCCGGGGCGCCGCACGTAGACCTCGCCGGGCCCGCCGAGGGAGGCCCGTTCCAGGCCGATGATGAGATCGGCGAGCTTCTCGCCCGCTTTGTCGAACAGCTCGACCCGGGCCGAGCGCGTCCCCTTGCCCGTCGGGTCCTCGACGCGGATCTTCGGGTATTTGGCCGGGCGCGTGGTCTTGGCTTCGATGGCCGCGAGCTGGGCCATGCCGGCCGCCACCGCACGCACCGAGATGAGCGGCACCGGATAGTCGTAAAGCTCCTTGAGGGACCAGCTTACCTGGCCGTCCTTTTCCGTCGCCACCAGGGTCGAGGTGCCGGTTCCCCGCGTCACCTTGACCCGACGCACGTCGTTGACCTTGGCCGCGAGGTCCGGGAACATCAGGGTGCCTTCGCCGCGAATGCCGATGCCGGTGTCCCGCGACCACGTGATCCAGGCGGCGGCCACCGCGAAGACCACGGTGATGGCGAGAAGGGCGAGGAAGGATTTCGGGCTCATCGTCGCCTACCCCCGCGCCTCGGTTTCCATGCGCTGGCGCCGCCGCCGCGTGCGCGCCAGGCCCAGCACCACCGCCGCCAGCGCCACCAGAACCGGAATCAGGCCGATGTTGAAGACCCACAAGCGGGCTTCCAGATCCTCGATATCCTTGCGCAGGCCCAGCTGAACGTCGCGCAGCTGCTTGCGGATGGAGAGCAACTCGCCCTTGAACTTGTTGATCTCCTTGATCTGCTTGGGGCTCAGGATGGTGCGGTCGCCCTCGCCGCGCGCCGGCGACTGCAGCTGTTGCAGCTTGCGTTCGGTCTCTTCGCGCCGCGACTGAAGCTCGCGCTCCTTGGCCCGCAATTCCAGCTCGGCCTTGCGGGTCAGTTCCTCGACCAGGGTGAAGGGGCGCACCGAAACGCCGCGCGAGCGCAGCCCGATCAACTCGTCGGAGCCGGTCAGGTTGTCGATCGCGTTGGTCACCAGGTTCATGTTGTCGGATACGGGGATGGAGATGGTCTGGCCGAGAAGGTTCTGCACCTGCACCCAGAACTCGTCGCGCAGCATGTCGCTGTCGGCGAACACGAAGGCATGGAACGGCTCCTTGGATTTGGCGAGATGGGTTTTGGCCAGGGCCGCGCGTCGCGCTTCCGCCTTTTTCTTTTTCTCTTCCTCGCTCGGTTCGGGCTTCTCGATCAGGTCGTCTTCGCCCGGCTTTTTCTTCTTCTTGCCGGTCTCGATATAGGCGCTCGCCGGCGGCGGTCCCTTGGGGAAGGCCGAGGGCACCGAACCGGATATCCGCGCCGCGATGGCATAGCGCTTGCCCGACGGCTTGAAATTCTTGGCGATGGTGACGAAATCGGGCCGTCCCTTGAGGTCTTCCGCATCCAGCAGCATGGACTGTTCGGACACCTGGATCAGGGGCGTGAACTTGAGACCGGTCCCCGCCTTGGAGCTGAGCGCCCCGGCGCTCGCCATCAACATGTTGTCGATCTCGGTGGTGATCGGGTCATCGGCGGCGAGATTGGATTTCTTCAGCTGAAGCCAGGCCGGATACTCGACCGGGACGGGGCGTCCCTGGCTGCCGGCATTGACCCGCTGGGCGGCGAGCATGTCGCCCACCGCCTTGGTCTTGTCGTATTCGAGCCCCCAGGCCTTGAACAGCGGCGCCATGTCGGAGGCGGTGTTGACGAACTTACCGCCGGCCCCCGGGGACCGCTGGGCGATCTCGGCCAGCGGATCGACGAAGATCAGGGCGCGGCCGCCGCGCATCACGAACTGGTCGATGGCATAGGCGGTTTTGTCGGAAAGCTCCGCCGGGTGAAGGATGAACAGGATGTCGATCTTTTCGGGAATCTCGTCGGCGTCGGTGTCGACATCCTCGACCTGGAAAAGTTGATCCAGTTGGCTCACCAGTTGCCAGGGCCGGCCCATGGCGGAAATCCGGGCCATCATCGAGCCGGGGAAGCCGCGGACCGGCAGCCAGGACATCAATCCGATGGTCTTGCGCTCGGGATTGGCGAGGCGGAACACCACCTTGGTCAGGTCGTATTCGAGGTAGGGCTCGCGGCTCGGCGAGAAGAACGGGATGATCTCTTCCTCGTCGGTGGAATTGGTGCCGGCGAGGCCGAAATAGACCCGCTCCCCGGTGCGGTCCAGGGGCAGGCCCTGGAGGCCGAAGGCCACGGCTTCGTCCTCGGCGTCGGAGAAGGTCACGGGATCGATCTCGACCAGCCGGATCTTGCCTCCGGAATTGGCGACGTATTCGCCGATCATGTCCTTGACCCGGCCGGCGTATTTGGCGAGCCCGGGGAGCTCCTTGCCCAGCGCCGACGAGAAATAGAGCCTGAGCGTGATGGGCTCGTCGATCTGGGCGAGCACCTTGTGGGTGCCCGGCGACAGGGTGAACAGTTTGTCGGCGGTGAGGTCGAGACGGGAGCCGACCAGCGTGCCCCGAGCGACGATGTTGACCGCCAGGAACAGGATGACCGCAAGCGCCACCGACCACAGCGCCAGCTGGCGGCGGTTGATGCGGGCGAGGAAGGAACCGGTGCCGGCCATGGGTGTCTCCTAACGCGCCTTCAAGAGGTTGACGAGAATGACGTTGATGAACAGGAACAACCCCATCACCGAGAGGAAATAGACAAGGTTGACGAGGTCGAGCACGCCCTTGGAGATGGCATCGAAATTGGCGATGAAGCTCAGCCCGGCGACGATATCGGTGACCATGGTCGGCGCCCAGCCGCTCACCAGTTCGAGCACCAACGGCGTTCCGGAAACCGTGAACAGCAGGCTCACCAGCACCGCCAGGACGAAGGCGATGACCTGGTTCTTGGAGGCCGCGGAAAAGCACGATCCGACGGCGAGATAGGCGCCCGCCATCACCAGGCTGCCGACGTAGCCGGCGACGATCACGCCGTTATCGGGCTCGCCCAGGTAATTGACCGTGATCCAGAAGGGGAAGGTCAGCGCCACGGCGATCGCGGCGAAGGCCCAAGCGGCGAGGAACTTGGCGATCACCGCCTGGGTCGGCGACACCGGCATGGTCAGGAGCAGCTCGATGGTGCCGGTCTTGCGTTCCTCGGACCAGAGCCGCATGGATATGGCCGGGATCAAGAGCAGATAGAGCCAGGTATGGAAGGCGAAAAACGGCGCCAGATCGGCCTGGCCGCGGCCGAAGAAACCGCCCAGGAAGAAGGTCATGGCGCCCAGCAGCGCCAGGAAGAAGACGATGAACACGTAGGCGACCGGGGTGATGAAATAGCTCATGAATTCCCGGCGGAAGAGGACCCAGATCACGCTCATCGGCCGCCTCCCCTGCCGGCGCCGGTGGTCACCTCGCGGAAGACGTCTTCCAGGCGGCCGCGCTCGAGGCGGATATCGGCCACCGAGAGGCCGCGCTGGCGCACCAGGACGCGGACCGGATCGAGAATGTCCTTGCCGTCCTTCGGCGTCACGAACAGCCCGCCCTGTTCGGTTTCGACATTGGCGACGCCGTCGAGCCCGCCGATATCGCCGGCCAGCTGGGTGCAGGTCTCCGGGCTGGCGGTGATGGCGACGCCCATATGCCGGGGCGAGCGCGCCTCCAGCGCATCGGGCGTGCCGTCGGCGACGATGCGCCCGTGCGCGATGATGATGGCGCGGCTGCACACGGCATCGACCTCTTCCAGGATATGGGTGGAGATGACGATCGCCTTGTCGGCGGCCATTTCCTGGATCAGGGTCCTGACCTCGTGCTTCTGGTTGGGGTCGAGCCCGTCGGTCGGCTCGTCCAGGATCAGGATATCGGGGTCGTGCAGGAGCGCCTGGGCGAGGCCGACCCGGCGCTTGTAGCCGCGCGAAAGGGTGTCGATGGGCTGATAGAGGACGCTGCCCAACTGGGTCTGTTCGGCCGCGGTGCCCACCCGCGCCTCGGCCTCGTCACCGGAAAAGCCGCGGATCCCGGCGATGAAACGGAGGAAGGAGAGCGGCGTCATTTCGTGATAGCTGGGGGCGCCTTCGGGCATGTAGCCGAGGTTGCGCTTGGCCTCGATGGGATGGGTCCGGATATCGTAGCCATCCAGCCGGGCGGTCCCGGAATCGGCTTCCAGAAAACCGGTGATGACCTTCATGGTGGTCGATTTCCCGGCGCCGTTGGGCCCCAGGAACCCGAGCACCTCGCCCCGTTCCACCCGAAACGACACGTCGTCCACGGCCTGGATCGCACCAAACCGCTTGCTCAGGTGTTCGACCTCGATCATCGCTGGCATCTACAACTGATTCCCTGGTTTTTTGCGTGCTTCTCTCGGCATTTACGGGCGCCCTTGCCGGGTGCCCGCGCACTTTAATAATTTCCATCGGCGATTTTTCAAGGGGCAAAACATATTTTTTCCAAACCGAAGCGTTGTGGTCTTGGCGCGGGGGCGGCGATCCTGCGCGCCGCAGGCTAGTCGGCCCCGGGCCCGGCGACAACACCGGAATCGTGCAGGCGGCCGATTTCGCCCTCGGACAGGCCGAGAACCTCGCTCAGGACGGCATCGGTATCGGCGCCGAGCAGCGGCGCCGGGCGGGCCGGCGGCCGCCCGCCGCCGGCCTCGGCAAGGGGGGCGCCCGGCGCCAGCAGCGTGCCGATGCCGGGCTGCTCGATCATGTCGAACATAGGATTGGCGGTCGAGCATCGGGGGTCGCTCTCGACCAGCTCGCGGAAACTCTGATACGGCCCCCAACAGACGCCGTTTGCGTCGAAGGCCTCGGCGCATTGGGTTAGGCTGCGGGCCGCGATCCATGGCGCGATGAAGGCGGCGATCTCGTCCCGGGCGATAAAGCGGTTGCCCTGGCGCGCCAGGTCCAGGGACAGCCTGTCGCCGAGCGCCGCCATCTCCGCCTCCAGGCCGGTCGCAGCCATCAGGCCGCGCCATTGGCGGGCGGTGAGGCCGACCACCATGATGCGCCGGCCATCGCCGGTCTCGAAGTCGCGGCCGAAGCCGCCGAACAGATCGTTGCCGTGCCGTTCGCGGTCCGCGCCGTTGATCATGACCTCGCCGATCAGCCCGAGGGCACCGGTCACCGCCAGGGCCACGTCGGCGAGCGGCAGGGTCAAGAGCCGGCCGCCGCCGGTCTCCCGGCGATGGCGCTCGGCGGCGACGATGGCCAATGCCGCCCAAACGCCGGTGGCCACGTCCCAGGCGGGCAGCACATGGTTGACCGGCCCGGCGGCATCCCTGGGGCCGGTCACCATGGGAAAGCCGATGGCGGCGTTGACCGTGTAGTCGACCTCGCTGCGCCCGGTGTGGTCGCCGGTGACGTTGACCATGATGAGGTCCTCGCGCATACCCGCGAGGCGGTCGTAATCGAGCCAGCCACGGGCCGGAAAGTTGGTCAGGAAGATCCCCCGGTCGGCGCCGTCCGCGGTGATCAGGCGGGTCGCGATCTCCACGCCCTCGGGACGGCCGAGATCGATGGCAATCGACCGCTTGCCCTTGTTGAGGCCGGCCCAGAACAGGCTGGCGCCGTCGGCGGTCACCGGCCAGCGCTCGTAATCGAGACCGCCGCCGATGGGATCGAAGCGGATCACCTCGGCGCCGAGCTGCGCCAGGGTCATGCCGCCGAGCGGCGCGGCGACGAACGCCGAGCCTTCGATCACCCTGAGGCCGTGCAGGAGCGGCAATGGGCGCGGCGCGGGCTCGTCCTCGGTGCCGGGGCGGGGCGCGCCCTCCCAATCGTCCTTGATGCGGGTCGCCATGATCGGTCTCCTCGCTTGCTTTTCCCCGCGCCCGGCTTCGCGCCCGGGTGCGATCAATCGGCGCCGGGGGCGCGGCCCCACCGCGCCAGCAGCTTGACGCCGATGGCGTAGATATACGGGGTTCCCATGTTGACCACCAGCACGCGGAACAGATGAAAGGCCACCACCAGGGGCACGGCGATCTGCAGCGCCTGGGCCAGGATCGTCATTTCCGCCAGGCCGCCGGGCGAGGTCGAGATCAGCATGGTGGCGATGGGCAGGCCGAAGGCCCAGGAGAGCGCGATGGCGACCAGCGCCGAGGTGATCAGGATGAAGACGGAATTGAGCAGCGCGAAGGGGATGAACAGCTTGTAGCGCACGAAGAAGGCGCGCTCGTAGCGGGCGCCGAGTACCAGCCCGAACATCAGCTGGGCGAAATCCGTCATCCACGGCGGCACCGCCGAGAGCTCCACGCCGCTCACCGTCAGCACCGCGCCGATCACGATCGGCATCAGGAGATGCGCGTTGGACAGGCCCAGGCGCTCCGACGCCTCGCCGACCAGGACCCCGACGGCCAGCCACGGGATCAGGATCCACACCACCAGCGGCAGTTCCGGGCGATAGGCCGCGGCCTCCAGCGGGATGCCGCCATAGGTCACCGCGAAGGGAATGATGATGACGATGATCGACACCCGCAGGCTGTGGGCGACGGCGACCGGGGGGATCGAGGCGCCGTACTTGTCGGCCAGGTTCGCCATGGCCATGGCGCCGCCCGGGATCGAGGCGAAGAAGGAGGACTTGCCGTCGACCCCCGATGCGCGGCTCAAGACCAGGGCGCCGAGCCCGCCGATCACGAAGGCCGAGGCGGTCGCCGCCGCGATGGCGCCGAAATTCGCCGCCAGCGCGGCCACCACGGGCGGGGTGAAGTAGAGCCCCACCGCCGAGCCCAGGATCACCTGTCCGGTCTGACGGGCGTAAGGCGGCGCGAACAGGGTAAAACCCATCAGGTTTACGCTGGCGACGGCGATCATGGGACCGATCATCCACGGGATCGGCGTGTCCAGCCAATCGAACAGCCAACCCGCCGGCACCCCTATGGCGAGGGCGCGAAGGATGCCGGGAAGGCGTTCGCGGAAGCCGGAAAAGTCGATCATGGACGCGCTCGATCTTGCGGGGAGAGGAAACGGCGGGCGCGGCACAATAGCCGATCGCTCCGAACTTGGCGAGATTCGGCCGTTGCGGCGGGGAAGCGCGATTCACCTGTTGCCAGGCGCGCCGCGATTGCTTATCAACCTCTGTGTCTGGTTGCCAACTTAGCCATGCGCGTTTCGCGCGAAGTGTTCACCGGGAGGGATAAAGAGTGGCGGACGCAGAAGCGCCGGAGGCGAGCCCTTCACCGATCGATCCAGCGCTTCATGACCGGATGGCCAATGCCATCCGCTTCCTCGCCATGGACGCGGTCGAGCGCGCCGCATCGGGCCATCCCGGCATGCCCATGGGCGCCGCCGACATGGCGACGGTGCTGTTCACGCGATTCCTGAAATTCGATCCCAGCGACCCGTCCTGGCCCGACCGCGACCGCTTCGTGTTGTCGGCGGGACACGGCTCGATGCTGCTCTATGCGCTGCTGCACCTGACCGGCTTCGAGGAGATGACCCTCGATGAGCTGCGCAATTTCCGTCAACTCGACAGCCGCACCGCGGGACATCCCGAATACGGCGCCGCGCCCGGCATCGAGACCACCACCGGGCCGCTCGGCCAGGGCTTGGGCAACGCCGTCGGCATGGCCATC
>JAWWBR010000046.1:0-23683 GCA_033720855.1 Alphaproteobacteria bacterium | reverse complement strand
CGCGGAACAGCACCAGGTCCTCGCTCATGATGCGGATCGGCAGGGGATCGCCGCCCACCGGCATCTCCTCGGAGGTCGCCACCGGCTGCCAGTAGCTTCGCAGCAGTTTCCCGCACGGCGTGCCGGGGCCCGTCTGGGTGACCAAATCGTTCTGTTCTTTGGAAAGCATGATGGAATGTCCTTCTTTGTCGCCCCCAGCGGACCCGCTGCGGAGGTCTCGAGGTTCCGTTCAGTCCTCGCCGCCTGCGCGGGCCACCGGTTTTCCCCGCCGGGTGATCCGGGGACGCGGAAGCCCTGAAGCGGTGGCAACCTTCCCGCCGTTGCTTTGCAGAATTTTAAAAGGGATGGCGGGCCAAGTCCATCGCCCGGCCTTCGCGCGGCTTGGGCCATGGACTCGCGATGGCCGGGGGGCGGGAAGTATGGCGCGCCATCGTCAAGAATGGGGTATCGTTGCCGCGAGCGCGATGCCGCGTGTCATGTCTTCGACTGGGGCAGGGGGAGTTTCCGATGACGCGAACGATGGTCCTTGAGGGGCGGCCGGGAAGGGTCCTTTGGGCGGTGGCCCCGCCGCGGCAGGCCAGCTGATGGCGCGCGAAAAGACCTCGTGGATCGGCCGTTCGGTCCCGCGGCTGGAAGACCCGCCGTTGGTGACCGGGCGGGGACGCTTCGTCGGCGATATTTCCTTCCCGCGCCAGCTCCACATGCGCATGGTGCGCTCCGATCACGCCCACGGCCGGATCGTCGCCATCGATACCGCGGCCGCCGCCGCCCTTCCCGGGGTGGTCGCCGTCTGGGCCGCCCGCGACATTCCCGAGATCCCGCCGATCGATTTTCGCGAGGGGCGCATCGAATCCCTGGAGCCCTTCCGTCAGCCGGTGCTGGCGGCCGAGCGCGTGCGCTATGTCGGCGAGCCGGTGGCCGCGGTCTTCGCCGAGGACTGCTATCTCGCCGAGGACGCCGCCGAGCTGGTCACCGTCGAGATCGAGCCGCTCGAGCCGGTTATCGACGCCGATGCGCCACCCGCCGCCTTCGACGATGGCCACACCACCGAGGCGACGGTCATTCACCAGGGCTACGGCGATGTCGAGCCCGCGTTCCGCGACGCCCATGCGGTGGTCGAGCTCGATCTCAAGATCGGCCGCCACTCCGGCGTGCCTTTGGAAACGCGCGGCGCCGTCGCCCGCTATGACGCGGCTCGCAACCGCCTCGAGCTGCACGGCGCAGCCAAGGTGCCGCACAAGAACCGAGAGGCGCTGGCGCGCATGTTCCGGCGCGACCTCGCCGGGGTCCATCTTTTCGAGTCCCATGTGGGCGGCGGTTTCGGCATCCGCGGCGAGCTCTACCCCGAAGACGTGCTCGTCTGCGCCGCGGCGATGCGGCTCGAGCGGCCGGTGAAATGGATCGAGGATCGGCGCGAGCACCTGCTGGCCGCCAACCATTCCCGCCAGCAGCACCACCGCATCCGCGCCGCGGTCGACGCCGATGGCCGTTTCCTCGCCATCGATGACGAGTTCTTCCACGACCAGGGGGCCTACCTGCGCACCCACGCGGTGCGGGTTCCGCACATGACCTGCGGCATCCTGCCCGGCCCCTACCGGGTTCCCGCCTATCGCGCCGTCGGCCGCGTGCGCCTGACCAACAAGACGCCGGCCGCCACCTATCGCGCGCCCGGGCGCTATGAAACCACGTTCGTCCGCGAACGGCTGGTCGACGCGGTTGCGGCGAAGCTCGGCATCGACCCCATCGACGTGCGGCGCCGCAACGCGATCACGCCGGAGGAGATGCCCTATGACCTGCCGCTCGAGGCGCTGGGCGAGAACATCTCCATGGATTCGGGCGATTACATCGCGCTGCTCGACAAGGCGCTGGAGACGGTCCAGTGGGAAGCGCTCAAGGAGGAGACCGAGCGGCGCCGGGCGGACGGGGAGCTGGTGGGCGCCGGCCTCGCCCTGTTCATCGAGAAGAGCGGCCTCGGCCCGCGGGACGGGGTCGATATCGCCGTCGACACCAATGGCTTCGTCGAGGTTGTCACCGGCGGCGCGTCATTGGGGCAGGGGTTCGAGACCGTCATCGCGCAGATCTGTGCCGATACCCTCGGCGTCGATTACCGGCACGTGCGCGTCGTCCACGGGCAGACGGACAGGATCGAGTTCGGCATCGGCGCCCATGCCTCGCGGGCCACGGTGATGACCGGCTCGGCGACCCATGTGGCGGCGGAGAAGGTCCGCGCCAAGGCCCTCGACGTCGCCGCCGAGATGCTGCAGGCGCCGGTCGATGCGCTGGACATCGTCGACGGCGAGGTCGTGCGCACCGACAGCGACGGCGGTCCGTCGCTCGGCCTCGGCGCCATCGCCCAGGCCCTGTCGCCGACCTCGGCAAGTTTGGGGGAGCGGGAGCCCGGATTGTCGGCCAAGGGCTGGTTCCGAAGCGACCACCAGGTCTATCCCTACGGCGTGCACATCGCGGTGGTGAAGGTGGACGCCGAGACCGGGCGCATCGCCGTCGAGCGCTTCCTTGCCGCCTTCGACATCGGCCGGGCGATCAACCCGATGCTGGTCGAGGGCCAGATCGTCGGCGGATTCGCCCAGGGCCTGGGCGGCGCGCTCTACGAGGAGTTCGTCTACGACGAAAGCGGAGAACCCCTGGCGGTGACCTTCGCCGACTATGCGGTGCCGACCGCCAGCGAAACGCCGGCGATCGACGTGCTCCTCCTCGAGGAAGCGACCTCGCCGCGCAATCCACTGGGCATCAAGGGCGCAGGCGAAAGCGGCATCACCGGGGTCGGCGGCGCCCTGGCCTCGGCCATCGATGCCGCCGTCGGCATGCCCGGCGCGGTGACGCAGTTGCCGGTGACGCCGCAACGGATGATGCGCATCCTGCGCGATCGGCGCCGGTGAGCCGCGGTTCTGATCACCTTCCGCGGGGGCGCTGGGAATCGCCGGCCGAGTTGTTCATAATGCCGGTCGGTTGAACTGGGAACCTGGGAGGCATCCATGGCAGACGCCGACACGGACGCTGTGTCGAAAGAGACCGGAACCGGACTCCGGGTCAAATACGACGGCTTGCGCGGGTGGCTCGAGGAAATCGAGAAATTCGGCGAACTGGAGCGCGTCAGCGGCGCCCATTGGGACGCCGAGATGGGCGCTATCACCCATATGCTGACCGAGAAGAGCGGCGGCACCGCGCCGGCGATCCTGTTCGACGACATCCCCGATTATCCCAAGGGGTTCCGCACGCTTTACGGGCAGATGTCGTCGGTGCGCCGGATGGCGCTCACCCTCGGCCTGCCGATCGAACACGAGCGCAAGGTCGATATCGTGCAGCGTTACCACGCCCGCATGCAGAACCTCGAACTGATTCCCCCGCGCTGGGTCGAGGATGGCCCGGTCCTGGAAAACGTCGTCGAAGGCGACGACGTCGATGTCCTGAAGTTTCCCGTGCCGCGACACCACGAACAGGATACCGCGCGCTACATCGGCACCGCCGACTGCGTGATCACCCAGGATCCCGACGACGGCTGGTTCAACCTCGGCGCCTATCGCTGCCAGGTCTACGACGGCAAGACCATCGGCTGTCAGATCACCGAAGGCAAGCACGGGCGCATCCATCGCGACACCAACTTCGAACGCGGCCAATCCATGAAATTTGTCGTCCTGTGCGGCCAGGACCCCTTGCTTTACCTGCTGTCCAGCAGCCCGCTGCCCGAGGGCGTCAGCGAATACGACTTCGCCGGCGGTATCCGCGGCGCGCCCATCGACGTGGTGCGCGGCCCCTTCACCGGGTTCCCCATCCCCGCCGATGCCGAGATCGCGATCGAGGGTGAGGCGGTCCCCGGCAACGTCAAGCCCGAGGGCCCCTTCGGCGAATGGATGGGCTATTACTCCGACGATGCGGTCGAACGGCCCTATCTCGACGTCAAGACCATCCTCTATCGCAATGATCCGATCCTGACCTGCGCGCCCCAGCACAAGCCGGTGGACGAAACCGGCCTGCTCAAGGGCGTCGCCGGGTCGGCACAGATCTGGCGGGCGCTCGATGCCTGCGGCCTGCCCGATATTCTCGGGGTGTGGAACCACACCGCGGGCCCGGCGACCCGGTTCACCGTCGTCCAGATCCGCCAGCGCTATCCCGGCCACGCCCGCAACGCCCTTCACGTCGCCTCCAACTGCCAGGGCGGCGCCTATGCCGGCAAGTGGACCGTGGTCGTCGACGAGGACATCGATGCCGGCGAACTGGACCAGGTGCTGTGGGCGATGTGCACCCGCTTCGACCCGATCACCGATTCCGACATCATTCAGAAGGCCTGGGCCTCGAAGCGCGATCCGCTCTACCTGCCGGGGAATTTCAACAACCGCATCCTGATCGACGCCTGCATTCCCTACGAGCAGAAGCTCAAGGGAACCTTCCCGCCGGTCGTCGACGTGAGCCAGGACTTGCGGGCCGCGCTCAAGAAGAAGTTTCCCGACCTGCTCGCCAATACCTGAGGCGATCTGCGGCCGGCCCCTTTTGGCGGGCCGAATCGGCAAAACGCTACTTTCGGCGCGACCGACGGTCGTCCGCAATCAACTTTCCGGCCTCATTTATGGCGGCGCTCTCTGTCGTTGTCGTCGCGGAACTCCCGCCGCTTGTGCGGCGGGAACAGGTTGAGCACGGTTTGGCGCACCAGGGCGCGGAAGCGCGGGTCGTCGATATTGGCGGGACGTCCCACCCGGGCATAGACCGTTGAGTCCTCGCGCCCGTCGAAACACCAGGCGGCGGTCAGGGTGAGATGGTCGCCCGGCGCATGGCTGCGGACCGGCCGGCCCCGGCACAGCTCATAGACGCCGACATCGGCGTCGAACGCCATCACCACCATCATGTTCGGTTCCGCGGTGGCGCCCGGCGTCGTCGTGAAGTTCGTGCGCCGCCCGAAATGGGCGCCTTGCATGGCGCCGGTAACGCTTTGGGCGAAGGCCGCCGGCTCCATGGCGAAGGGATTGCCGTGGATCACGACCTTGGTGTCGCGTTCGGAATGGTAGGTGGTGAAATTGAGGAAGTCGTAGGTGGAGCGGTTGTACTCGGCCTGTAAATGCACGTTGTCGGCGCTGCACGCGGCGAGCACCGCCACCAGGCCCAACCAGATGCCTCTGATCGCCGGGTCTCTCCTTTTTCGCGCCCTCCCCGAAGCTCCTTAGATATGGGAAGCGGTGGCCCAAAAGCATCCCCGAGACGCTCTTTTTCTCGATCGGATGCCGGCGAGGGTTCGTGATCAACCTTTTGTTGACCGCAAAATCGTCTAGCGCTTTAATTTTCTGCGGCGGCGTAGAGAGACCTGATCATCGCGCCGCCCAATCGAAATACAAAACGCGAATTCTTTCGGGAGGACCAAGCCATGCAACTGGCAGAGACCGTTTTTTCCTATTTCCGGCGAACGCTCGTCGCCTCGGCGCTGTTGGGGATCGCCTCTACCCTGAATCCCGGGCCAGTTGCGGCCCAGGTGCCGGCCGTCGACCGCGACGACATCGGTGGCGTCGTCACCGGCCCCAACGGTCCCGAGGCCGGGGTCTGGGTGATCGCCGAGACCAAGGATCTCAAGACCCGCTACGCCAAGATGGTGGTCACCGACGACCAAGGGCGCTTCGTCGTGCCCGACCTGCCCAAGGCGAGCTACGACGTCTGGGTACGCGGTTACGGACTGGTCGATTCGCCCAAGGTCAGGCTGCAACCGGGAAGCGTCACCACCCTGGAAGCGGTTCCCGCCCCCAATGCGGCGGCCGCGGCGAATTACTACCCTGCGATCCATTGGTATTCGATGCTGCGGATCCCGGGCAAGGACCAGTTCGGTGGCAAGAGCGATATCCCCAAGAAGGTCAGCCAAAGTCAGTGGCTGCATTACATGAAGAACAACGGCTGCGTCGGCTGTCACCAGATGGGCAACGAGGCGACGCGCACCATCCCCGCCTTCTTCAAAAAGGGCCGGTCGTCGATCGAGGCCTGGATGCAGCGGATACAGGCGGGTCAGGCCGGTGGCGCGATGGTCCGGACCGCGGCCGGGCGCCTCGGCGGCGCGCCCTTCAAGTATTTCGCCGAATGGACCGATGCCATCGCCAAGGGTGCGCTGCCCCACACCAAGCCCGATCGGCCGCAGGGGGTGGAGCGCAATATCGTCGTCACCGTGCGCGACTGGCTCACCGAAAAGCACTACCTGCACGACCTGATCTCCACCGACAAGCGCTACCCCACGGTCAACCCTTACGGGCCGGTATACGGTTCGGCCGAATTCTCGACCGACATGATCCCCATACTGGATCCGCGGACCAACACCGCCACCATGTTCAAAGCGACCGTGCGCAAAGGGACCAAGCGGGCGACGGCGGGCCACGCCAAGGCCAAGCCGGTGGGGCCGTCGGCCTATTGGGGCATGGAGGAAATCTGGAACAACAAGAGCTCCAACCACAACCCGATGATCGACAAGCAGGGCCGCGTGTGGTTCGCCGCCCGGGTGCGCGACTACGACACCCCGGCGTTTTGCCGCAAGGGCTCGAGCCACCCCTCGGCCAAGCTGACCCCGCTCAAGAGGAGCACGCGGCATCTTTCCTTCTACGATCCCAAGACCAAGAAATACACCATGGTCGAGACCTGCTTCTCGACCCATCACCTGCAGTTCGGCTTCGACAAGAACGACACCCTTTGGACCAGCGGCGGGCGCACCGTCATCGGCTGGCTCGACAGCAAGAAGTTCCTCGAGACCGGCGATGCGGCAGCCTCCCAGGGCTGGACCGCGGTGATCATCGACACCAACGGCAACGGCAAGCGGGACGAGGGCTACACCACCGACAAGGACCCGGTCGATCCGACCAAGGATATGCGCATCCGCCGCGGCGGCTTGTATGCGGTCATGCCGAGCCCGATCGATGACTCGGTCTGGGGAACCGTGCGCGGCTACCCCGGCGCCATCGTCAGGCTCAAGCCGGGCAACAACCCGCCGGCAACCGCCTTGGCCGAGATCTACAAGGTGCCGAAGCCCGGCTTCGCCATCCGTGGCGGCGATATCGACAGCAAGGGCGTCGTTTGGGTGTCGCTCGGAAGCGGCCATATGGGCGCCTTCGACCGGCGCAAGTGCAAGGGCCCGCTCAACGGCCCCAAGGCGACCGGGGACCATTGCCCCGAGGGCTGGTCTTTCTATCAGTATCCCGGTCCCGGGTTCAAAGGCATCGGCCCCAACAGCGCGGAGTCGAGCTACTTCACCTGGGTCGACCAGCACGACACCTTCGGGCTCGGCAAGGACGTGCCGATGTCGACGGGCAACCTCAATGACGGCCTGAGTGCGCTCAAGGACGGCAAGATGGTGACCTTGCGCGTGCCCTATCCGATGGGCTTCTTCGCCAAGGGGTTGGACGGGCGCATCGACGATGCCAAGGCCGGCTGGAAGGGCAGGGGCCTGTGGACGACCAGCGGCGACCGCACGCCCTGGCACTATGAGGGCGGAAAGGGCACCAAACCGCTGGTGGTGCACTTCCAGCTGAGGCCCAACCCGCTGGCCAAATAGGTCGCGGCGACCGCCTGGGCGGTGAGACCAAGACCCCTCGATCGTGATGGGGGGCGGGGCCTAAGGGCGCCGTCCCCCTCTTTCTACCAGCCGCCGCCGCCACCGCCGCCGCCGCCGCCGCCCGACGACCCGCCGCCGCCCGACCCGCTGGAGGAGCCCGGTGCCGTCGAGGCCGACGATACGGCGCCGGCGAAGCCGCTGCCCAGTGCCGAAGCGAGGTCGCCGAAACCGCGCGTGCCGAAGCCGCGTCCCGAATACCAACCGGGGCTGTAATGGCGCCGCTCGGTGCCGTCGGGGGTCCGGGCCCGGGCGAGGACGCCGGCGAACTGCTCGGCCCAGGCCTGCTCCACGTCCAATGCCAGCGCATAGGGGAGGAATCGCTCGAACAATTCAGGCGTTCGCTCAGGCGGGTTCAGGAGGTTCATGCGGTCCTTCTCCGCGACCGACAGGTAATCGGCGAAACCTTCGAGTTGATCCATCATGCGGCGGCCGAGAAGGGTCGGCGCCTTGAGCAGGTGGTAGAAGAGGAAATTGACCGCCAGGATGACGAGAAGCACCGCCATCGCCTCGAGAGAGGTGACCTCGGCGTAGAACATCAGGCCCATGATCTCGCCGCCGAAGAACGGCAGCGCCAGCAGGGTCATGAAGGCGGCACCGAAGAGGCCCAACACGCCACCCTTTGCCAGGGCGCCCTGCCAGGCGCGAAACGCCTGGCGCAACAGGAAATAGACCACCACCGACCAGATCGCGAGCCAGACCGAGATGAAGGCGGCGGCTCCGACCTGATCGGAGGCGGCGATGAGGATCCCCGCGGCCAGGACGGAGAGGCCCAAGCCGGGCAGGAAATAGACCGTGTTGCGCAGGAAGTAGACCTTCTCGAACTCGCTCCTGAGCCAGGTTCTCAGGGCTTTTTGCGCCTTTGCCAGAGTCTTGTGGTTGGCCTGCTTGACGTTGAAGACATCGCGGCCACGGAACAGATTGCGCGCCACCGCCTTTTCGCCCAGGGACAGCTGCTGGCGTCCCCGCCCGGTCTTCTCCAGCCGGTAGCTGCCGTCGGCTTGTTCCGCGATGGTGAGGAAGCCCTTGACCGCCATGGAAACGATGGCGGCGGTGAAGGTCTTGTCGTCGAACCCCATGCGCATCACGTAGCGCGCGGCGGCCGGGGAAAATCCTGACGGCGGTTCGTAGTGCGGGACGACGGTTCCCCGTTCCGGGTCGCGGCCGACCATCGTCCAGACCGGGATGAAATAGATCAACACCATGCCGAGCCCGGCGAGCCCGGCCATGAGTACGCTGTTGTCCTTGAGGAACCAGGCGAGCCGCTGGCTCTCGCTGGGTCGGGCGACGAACCCGGGCGGCCAGGAGACGGCGACGGTGAGCCCTTCGCCGGCTTGAAGCGCGCGGGTGGTCTCGAAATAGGCGCTCCCGTCGTCCAGCGGGCGATAGCGGTAGTCCTTGCCGGTGGCGCCCTTGGGTCCGGTATAGGCGGCGTGATTGGCGATGTGCGCGCCGGCGGGCAGGCGGATGCGGGCGCTGGCCTTGGCGATCTCGAAGGTCCAGCCATTGCCGGTGACGTTCCAGTAGAGCTCGTCGAAGCCATCGAAAAAGCCCAACTGCCGGGTGGTGCGGTAGCGGATGACGTAGGTATGAGGGCCGGCGCGGATGCTCCTGCGCTTGTTGCCGATATAGACGCGCACGCCGTTGGACCGTTTCTCGGTGTGATAGGGCTCGCGCGCGCCGTTGCGGGTGACGCTTAAGACCTCGAAGCCGACCGTGACCCGGGCGCCCTTGCGGCTGCGGTAGCTGGTCGGGAAATCGCGATAGATGCCGCGGCGGATGTCGCGACGCTCGGAAATCACGGAAATGGTCTCGCTGACGGTCATCGAGGCGTCGGTATGGATGGTGATGTCGGAGGCGAAACTGACGATGCGCTCGCGCGCCTGGGCGGGGGTTCCCGGCACGCCGACCAGCAGCACGCCGAGCCCCAAGGCGAGGGCCAGGGCACGGGCGGCGGAGACGCGCATCATCATCGCCATCGGTGGGCGGCCTAATCGAAGCTGACGGCGACGGGCCTGCGGGCGGCGTCCTCCTCCTCGTCGAGCTCGAAGAATTCGGCGGGGCCGAACTTGAAGTAGTTGGCCACGAGGTTGGAGGGGAAGCGCGCCACCTTGGTGTTGTTGTTGCGCACCGTGCCGTTGTAATAGCGCCTCGCCGCCTGGATCGTGTGCTCGACCTGGGACAGGTCGCGCTGGAGATGAAGGAAGTTCTCGTTGGCCTTGAGATCGGGATAGTTCTCCGCCAGAGCGAACAGCGACTTGAGCGCACCGGTGAGGATGTTTTCGCTCTCCGCCTGTTCGGCGGGGCTGCCGTGGTTGGCCAAGGCCTCGGCCCGGGCACGGGTCACCTCCTCCAGGGTTCCGGCCTCGTGGGCCGCGTAGCCCTTGACCGTTTCCACGAGGTTGGGGATGAGGTCGTAGCGTCGCTTCATCTGCACCTCGATGTCGCTCCAGGCCTCCTCGATGCGCACCCGCAGGCCGACGAAATCGTTGTAGGTGAACATGATATAGAACGCCACTGCGGCGATCAGGCAGACGATCATGATGATCAGTTCCATATGTCCCCCTCCGGGCCGGATCGGCGCCGTCGTGGACGCCTTTGGCCGCACCGTAGCCGGGATCGGCGTGTCGTTCCAGGCCGATCGGCGGTTTGCCCGGGCCCCGCGGGCGCCCGCCCCGGTGCGCCGCCTGCGGCGGTGCGCCGGTATCCCCGATTTGCTAGGCTCCGCGCATCGAGGCGAGACGACGACGGGGGAGGACGGGATGAGCATTTCCGAGAGCGACGCGGCCCTTGGCCTTAAACCCGGCGATGCGGTCGTGGTGACGGGGGCGGCGCGGGGCATCGGCCGGGCCATCGCCTGCCTGCTGGCGGGGCGCGGGGCGCGCCTTGCCGTGGTCGATATCCGTGACGGGGCGGAGACCGTGGGGTTGTGCGAGGAGGCCGGGGCAGAGGCGCGCTATTTCGCCTGCGATGTCTCCGACGAGGGCCAGGTGACGGCGCTCGCAAATCAGGTGAGCGACAGCTTGGGCATCCCCTTCGGGCTGGTCAACGATGCCGGCGTGTTTCCGCGCTTTTCCGTGCTGGAAACGCCGCTTGAGGAATGGAACCGGGCGCTTGCGGTCAACCTGACGGGCACCTTCCTGTGTTCGCGCGCCTTCGCCCCGGGGATGCTCGAGGCCGGGCGCGGGGCCATCGTGAATATCTCCTCGGGCGCGGCGCTCCGCAGCAACCGTAACGCCGCCGCCTATTGCGCCTCCAAGGCCGGGATCCTGGCGCTGACCCGGTCCTTGGCGCTTGAGCTGGGCCCGGCCATTCGCGCCAACACCGTGCTGCCCGGCGTGACGGAAACCGATATGCCGATGGAAGGCGCGCCGGTCGAGGAGATTCGCGCCCGCGGCAGCCAAATTCCGCTGGGGCGGATCGGCCAGGTCGAGGACATCGCCCGTGCCGCCGGATTCCTGCTGAGCGCCGAGGCCTCCTATATCTCGGGCCAGGGGCTGTCCGTGAACGGCGGGCGGACGATGGTGCCGTGAGGCGCGGCCCCGCTGCCCTCCCATGTTGACGGCGCGATGACCGCCATCTACGTCGACGCCGATGCCTGCCCGGTCAAGGACGAGGCCGTCCGCGTCGCCACCCGGCACGGGCTAAGGCTTTTCATCGTCTCCAACGGTGGCATCCGGCCTAGGGCCGAGCCTCTGGTGGAAACCGTGATCGTCGGCGAGGGGCTGGATGCCGCCGATGACTGGATCGCCGGGCGCGCCGGGCCGGGCGACGTGGTGATCACCAACGACGTTCCGCTCGCCGCCCGCGCCGTGGCCGCGGGCGCCCGGGTGCTGCGGCCCGATGGCACCCCGATCACCGAGGCCGGCGTCGGCGAGGTCCTGGCGACCCGGAACCTGATGACGCAGCTGCGCGAAGCGGGCACCGTGACCGGCGGCCCGCCGCCGTTTTCCAAGCGCGACCGCTCGCGTTTCCTCGACGCGATGGAGACCACCGTGCGCGCCGCCCTCAAGGAAGGCTGAGCGCGTCGTGGCCAGCGTCATGAATATTTAAGATTGTATACATGGTGCCGATCTACTTGTCGTTGTCGGCGCTGCGTGGCAGTATTTTCCTGCGGCTGGGCGGGCGCACGGCAGATTGATGATGCCGGCGTTACCGTTTCCTGACCGCCGCGATAGCAAAGTTCTCTATTCCATCGTCATCAGAGCGCGGGGAGGCCGAGCGATGTCTGATCCACTACCGTCGTGGCGGGGGAGTGACGTCCCCAATCCGATCAGAAGCGAGATGGAACACCTGCGTGCAGCCCTCGACAACGATGTGCCGCCGAAGCGGGCCGTCAACCGCAACCTCTTGATCGGAACCTGGAACATCAAGGCGTTTTCGTCCCTGACGCGAAAGTGGACGGCCGCGGGCAACGACAGCCCGAAGCGGGATTATCGCGGCCTCTGGGCAATCACCGAGATCATGTCGCGGTTCGACGTGGTTGCGGTCCAGGAAATCAAGGGCAATCTCAGGGCCTTGCGGACCTTGATGAAGACGCTGGGGGAGGGATGGAATTTCCTCATGACCGACGTAACCCGGGGCGACGCCGGAAACGACGAGCGGATGGGATTCATCTTCGATACCCGCCGGGTCCGCCTGTCCGGCCTGGCCGGGGAGCTGGTCATCCCCGAAGGCGGCGCCGTCGGCGTCGATGCCTTGCGGCGGCAGTTCGCGCGGACGCCTTTCGCGGTCAGCTTCAGGGCCGGGTCGGAAACCTTCATCCTGGTCACCCTGCACGTTGATTACGGAAGCTCGTCGGAGGGCCGGGTGCCGGAGCTCAAGGGGATCGCGCAGTGGCTCAACCGCTGGGCGACACGCACAAACGCCTTCGGTCACAACTTCATCGCCTTGGGCGATTTCAATATAGATCGCCGCGGCGACGAGCTGTGGGAAGCCTTCACCAGCACGGGTCTTACGGTACCGACGGAACTTCACTCCGTGAAAAGGTCGATTTTTGCCCGCGACAACGATCCGCAGCTGAACAAGTACTACGACCAGATCGCCTGGTTCGAGACCGGCAGCCGCCGCCGGCTCAAAATGGATTTCGTCACCGCCGGGGGATTCGACTTCCTGCCTCACGCCTATACCGAAACCGGCTTCACCGCTCAGGCCGTTCAGCACCGGCTGTCGGATCACTACCCGCTCTGGGCCGAATTCAATTGCGACGGGTGATGGCGGCGGGCCGCGGCCGGCCGGTCGCTGGCGCCGCCCTCAGGGATGCACCGTCTCGGTGAACCAATCGGTGGGGAGATCACGGCCGAGCCCGGCCGCGCCCGCCTTCTCATAGGCCAGCGCGCCGACCACGGCGAACTGGTAGCCGAGGCCGAAATTGTTGATGAAGCAGGTCACCTCTTCCGTTCCTTCGCGGCCGACCACGCGCCCGGTGACGAGATCGGTCAATTGCGGCAGGGCGGAAAAGTCGAGATGGGCGATATCGGCCCAGCCCTTGGGCGTGTAGCGGCTGGGTAGCGCCTCCATGCCGCCCATGCCTTCGATCACGTTATGAAGGGGCGTTGAGTCCTTGATGTGGGTGGCGACGCGGTCGGCCAAGGCCACCGCCGCGGCGTCGATCTCGACATGCTTGATGGCGCTCATGTGCAGGCCCGGGGCTACCCATTCGGGGCCGAAGATGGCCGAGTTGGCGTTGGTGGCACAGAGCGCGATGTCGGCGCCCTGAAGCGCCGCTTCGGGGGAGTCCATGGCACTGACCGGGATGCCGAGGGTCTCGCTCATCTCTCGGGCAAACGCGCGCCGGTGATCGGGATTGGGGCTGAAACAGCGGATTTCGGCGATGTCGCGCACGCTGGCCGCGGCCATCAGCTGGGCGCCCGCCTGCCAGCCTGAGCCGAGGATCGCGACGGTGCGCGCATCCTTCCGCGCCATGTACTTGATGCCGAGGCCGTTGGTGGCGCCGACGCGCATGCGCTGCACCACCCCGTCGGGCAGGATCGCGAGCGGCTCGCCCGTGGCGGTCGAGAACAGCAGGATCAGCCCGACGTAGCGCGCGCCCGGTGCCGCCGGCACCTTGACGCGGCGTCGGTGGCTGCCGGTCTTGGGCCAGGTGATGATGTCGGAATTGATGCGCACGGCGCCGACACCCAGGCTCGGCACCACCCCATCCATGGATTTGAGACCGTAGATGGCATCGGGATGGGAAGTCGGCGTGAGGCAATCGGAGCGCACCCGGGAGATGCCGGCGCCGGCGGCGAGCTCGCGGTAGCCGTCCTCCAGCGCGCCGATGCAGGCGTCCATGGTGAGGACCGCCTCCACATCGTCGTTGGAGAGGATCAGGGTCACGGTGAGCTTAACCGGGGACCTTGGCGAGTTCGGCTTCGGTCTCCTTGGTGAAGCCCACCAGGAAACCGCCGTCGGTGTCGATCACCGGGCGCTTGATCAGGGTCGGATGGGCCGCCATCAGGGCGACGGCCCGGGCCTCGTCGAGACCGGCGCGCTCGGCCTCGCCGAGTTGCCGCCAGGTGGTCGAGCGCCGATTGAGCACCGCCTCCCAGCCCAGCGCCGAGGTCCAGGCGGAGATCTGGTCGGGGCCGAGGCCGTCGGCGCGGATGTCGTGAAAGCGGTGGGCGATGCCCTGGGCGTCGAGCCATTTCAGCGCCTTGCGGCAGGTATCGCAGTTCTTCAAGCCGTAAAGGGTGATCAACAAAGCCTCCTTGCGAATTGGCGGGTGGGGCCTGCGCCGTCAGGCGGCGATCGCGCCCAGCATCTCCTCGATGTGGGGCCACTCCTCCGCGCCCTTCTCGGCCATCAGGGCGATGCTTTCGGCCTCGCCCGCGAACCAGGCCTCCGTCGCTTGCGCGAAGCTGGGGCGCGCGCGAACGCGGCGGTACCAGTCCTCCACATTGGGGCAATCGGCCCAGAGGGGGGCGAGTTGCAGCTGGTCGAGCCGGTTCACGTAGGCGGTAAAGCCGGCATCGGCGAGGGAATAGCTTTCGCCGGCGAGCCACGCCGTTTCGCTCAACTGGCGCTCCATGTCGGCGACCATCTTCGCCATGCGCGCGAGCGCCGGGGGAAACAGCTTGGACTTGATGCCGTTCATCACCCGGTCGCGGCTGCGTTCCCGGTGCGCCGCCACCGGCTTCTTGGCGAGATAGGCCTCGAAGTCCTCTTGGGAGAGCGCAAGCCTTTGGTAGCGGTAGGCAATGCAATAGGTGACGGTGCCGGCGGCATCGTGGATGCCGGTATCGAGCTGCTGGGTCCAGCGCCGCATGCGGGCCCGGCCCTGGGCGTCCGCGGGCCTGAGCGGCGGGTCGGGAAAGCGGTCGTCCAGGTATTCATTGATGATCGTCGATTCGATCACCGGCACGCCGTCGTCGACCAGCGCCGGCACCTTGAGGTTGGGGTTGATGGCGCGGTAGGCCTCGGTCTGGTGTTCGCGGCGGACCAGGGAAAAGTAGCGGCTCTTCCACTCGAGGCCCTTCTCCGCCAGCACCAGGCGCACCTTGACGGAACAGACCGAGGTCCCGCCGTGATAGAGCTCCAGCATGTGTGCCTCCCTGGTGGCGCCCCCACCGCCCGCTGTTGTTTGCCTCAGGGTAGCACCGGCCACCCTAAAGCCAAAGCGGGCGGAAGCGGGGCCGCGGCCTCACGTCAGCTGGTCGGCGCGGATCATCCCCGCGCCCTTCTCTGCGATCATGAGCGTGGGCGAATTGGTGTTGCCCGAGACGATCTTCGGCATGACCGAGGCGTCGATGACCCTGAGCCCCGCGATCCCGCGTACCCGGAGGCGCTCGTCGGTCACCGCCATGGGATCGCCGTCGATGCCCATCTTGGCGGTGCCGACGGGATGGAAGATGGTGGTGCCGAGGTCGCTGGCGGCCCGGGCGAGGCTCGCGTCGTCCTCGATCTCGGCGCCGGGCCTGAATTCCTCTGGATGATAGCGCGCCAGCGCCGGCGCCTTGGCGATGCGGCGCACCAGGCGCAGGGACGAGACGGCGACGCGCTTGTCCTCCTCGGTCGAGAGGTAATTGGTGACGATCTCCGGCGGGTCTTCGGGATCGGCTGACCGGGCATGGATCGAGCCGCGGCTGGTCGGGCGCAGGTTGGTGACGCTGATGGTGAGCGCATCGAAGGGGTGCAGCGGGTCGCCGAACTTGTCGAGCGACAGGGGCTGGATGTGAAACTGCAGATTGGGGGTGGCGAACTCGTCCGATGAGCGGGTGAAGGCGCCGACATGGGACGGCGCCATGGTCAGGGGTCCCTTGCGGAAGAGCGCGTACTGGACGCCATAAAGGGCGCGCCGGGCGAGGGACCGGTATTCCCGGTTGAGCGTGCGCACGCCCTCGACCTTGAAGATCGGCCTCAGCTGCAGGTGATCCTGCAGGTTCTCGCCGACGCCGGGGAGGTGATGGATGGTCTCGATGCCGAGATCCCGCAGGCGCGCGCCATCGCCGATGCCCGAGCGCTCCAGCAAAGGCGGCGTCGCCACCGCGCCGGCGGCGAGGATCACCTCGCACCGCGCGCCGAGGACCCGTTCGGCCCCGCCCACGCCGATGACGACGCCGGTTGCGCGCGTGCCGTCGAACGTGACGCGGTGGGCGAGGGCCCGGGAGACCAGGGTCAGGTTGGCGCGGCCCATCACCGGCTTCAGGAACCCGCGCGCCGCGCTCCAGCGCCGGCCGCCCTTCTGATTGACGTGGAAGTAGCCGCAGCCCTCGTTGTCTCCGGTGTTGAAATCTTTTGTCGGCGGGATGCCGCTTTCGCCGGCGGCGTCGATGAAGGCGTCGAGGATCTCCCAGCCGATGCGCGGCGCATCCACCCGCCACTCGCCGCCGGCGCCGTGGAATTCGCTGGCGCCGAGGTAATGGTCCTCGTGGCCCTTGAAGACGGGCAGCACGTCGTCCCAGCCCCATCCGTCCAGCCCCATCTGCCGCCAGCCGTCGTAATCCGCCGCCTGGCCGCGCATGTAGATCATGGCGTTGATGGCCGACGAACCACCGATCACCTTGCCGCGGGGATAGGCGATATCGCGGCCGCCCAGGCCCGGATCGGGCTCGGTGCGGAACATCCAGTCCGCGCGGGGATTGTTCATGGCATAGAGGTAGCCGACCGGAACGTGCAGCCAGATCCAGTTGTCCTTGCCGCCGGCCTCGATCAGGGCAACGGTCGTGCGTCCATCGGCGCTCAATCGATTGGCGAGTACGCAACCGGACGAGCCGCCGCCGACGATCACGTAATCGAACGCGTCGTCCGTTGCGGCCATCAGCGCGCCCCGTCCTCGGCCTTGGGCTCCCGTTCGAAGCGCCGCACCTCCATCAGATAGAGCTTGCCTTCGGTGCGGACCGCGAAGCGGTCGTTGCCGGCTTCGCGCCAGGCCTTGAGCTCCGGTCCGGTGACGTCGTCGGCGTATTTGAGATAGGTGCCGGTGTCGGTCTTGACCTCGGCTCCCGGCTTGGCGATGGCCCGGGCGATATCCTGATAGAGCCCGACCCGGAAGCGCTGGGCAGGGATCGTGAAAACGCGGACCCCATCGGGCGGGATCTCGACGAGGCGCGCGATCAGCCTCGGACTCTTCGGGTAGTAGCCGAGCCGTTCCATCTCGTCATGGGTCTTGAGGCGCGCGGTGCCGTCGTTGTCGCCCTCGGCCAGGTACTTCGCCATCAGCTCCGCCTGCACCCGGCGCAGCATCCGGCTGCGCTCGATGGCCTTGCGGCGGGAGACCTGTTGGATCAGGCGGCGGGGCACGCCTTGCGGGTAAAGGCGGCGGAAGCGCGCGTTCTTGACCAGCACCCGGTAGTCGCCGCCGGCGTCCACCGCCAGGATGGCGGCGGGATAGGACTCCACGCCCTTGATGGCGATCAATTCGAACCCGTTTTTCAGCACCTCCTCGCCGACGCCGACATGGCTGGTCCATTTGCGCTCCCAGGCCGCCTCGGCGGCCCGGTCGGAACGCCATAGGCCGGCGAGCGACCAGTGCTCCGCGCCCGGCACCTTGGGCACCTGCATTCTGATGCGGAAGGCGAGGCCGCCCGGCCCCGGCGTCAGGCGCGCGCTCAGGGTGTTGAAGATGCGGCCGCGGTAATGCTTCGTGGTCCGGCCCACCAGAGGACTGTCCTTGTCGAAATCGGCGAGCCGCTCGATTTTTCCGTCCCACATGCCCACGCGGCGCAAACCGAAGCGGTCGGAAAGCACGTAAGCGCGGGCCGGCGGGGTGAAGAATTCCCAGCCGAAGCCCCAGATCAGGCCGCGGGTGCTGCGCTCGACGTAATAGACCGAGGCGCCGTCCTCACTCCACACCGGGGCGAAGAAACCGCGGTGGCGCTCGATGGTGAGGATGCCGGAGACGTAAGCCAGCGCGCCGGTGGCGCTCACGGCGATGAGAACGATGACCGCAAGCGCCAGCTTCCAATGGGTCTTGAGGCCCTGCCAAAGCGAGGACGCGCTCAGTTTCATGGCCGGATCATCCCATCCCATCGCCGGGATTGCCAAGCCTAGATGTGCCCCGCGTCGCCGGCCTCAGCGGGCATGGCGCTGGGGTGGGCAGGCATGGTAGCATTTCTTCAAAACCGATGCCTGGCGAGCTGCACTCCGGTCCTTGATGGTCGGGCGGCACGCCGGGAAAGGGAGGCCCGATGATCGTCGCTGAATTCGATGTGCTGCCCTGCAACATGCCGCAATCGGACCCCGGCTGGCGCTTTTCCATCCACGCCAACCGGATTTCCAAGGGGTGGCTGGTGCGGCTCACCAGCGATACCGGCGTTGTCGGTTACGGCTACGCCTCGGCCACCCGCCACATGGGGGCCAGCGCCGAAGGGCTGAGGGGGGCGCTGGAGGCCTTCGCTCCGTTCGTCGTCGGCAAGGATCCGTTCGACATCGAGGCCATCCTCGCCGCACTCGATCACGAGCTTGCCGGCATCAATCAGGCCAAGGCCGCCATCGACTGTGCCCTTCACGAGATCGTCGCCCGGTCCTTGGACCTGCCGCTCAATGCGCTGTTCGGCGGCAGGCTGCGGACCGAGGTGCCGGTGATGCGGGTCCTCTCGATCAAAAGTGCGGACGAGATGGCGGCGCGCGCCCAGGAGCTTTTGGATGCCGGCTATCGCTTCATCAAGATCAAGGTCGACGGCCATGTGGGCGACGATTTCGAACGCGTCCGTGCGATCCGCGACGTGGTCGGTCCCGATATCCGGCTCACCATCGACGCCAACCAGGCTTACGCGCCCAAGGACGCCATTCGCATCGCCAACCTGGTTGCCGATCTCGGTGTCGAGATCTTCGAGCAGCCGGTCACCGCCGACGATCACGAGGGGCTCAAGCTGGTCACCGACAACACCGCCATCACCATCGAGGCGGACGAAAGCGCCGCCTCCTTGCGCGAGGTCATGAAGCTGGTAGCCGGCCGTATCGTCGACGGGGTCAGCCTCAAGGTTTCGAAACTGGGCGGGCTCCGCAACACGGTTGCCGCCGCCCGTATTTGCCAGGCGGGGCGCGTGCGCTGCCGCTTCGGCGCCCATGTCGGGCCGAGGCTGATGAGCGCCCAGGCCGCGCATCTGGCGGCAGGCCTGGCGGGGCTCGATTTCGCTTGCGAGTTCGGCGAATTCGTGCGCCTCACCAACGATCCGACCGAGGGCATCGAGAATATCGACGGCCAGGTCACGGTACCGCCGGGGCCGGGGTCCGGCGCGTCCCTCAAGCCCGAGGCCGAGGAGGCGGGGAGCGATGCCTACCCGATGCCGGCCGATGCCTGAGGCACCCACACCCGAAGACAGGAACGAAACACGGTTTTCTCAAACGACGAAAAGGGAGACGGAAATGAACAGGACCATCAAACGGGTTTACGGATTGGCTGCCGGGGCAAGCGCCGCGGCGATCATCTTGACGCTGGGCGCGGGCACCGTGCGGGCGCTCTCCACTGAGGAGATCCTCAATTACAAGGGGCCCGACCGGCAGAAGATGCTGATCGAAGGGGCGCGCAAGGAAGGCAAGATGGTCATCTACTCGTCGTTGATCGTCAACCAGATGCTGCGTCCGCTGACCGAGGGCTTCAAGAAGAAGTACCCCTTCCTCGAGGTAAAGTACTGGCGCGGCTCTTCGGGCAAGACCTTCCGCAAGGTGACCGCCGAAATGCGCGCCGGCCAGCTGCAGGCCGACGTCATCGAAGGCAGCGGCATCACCGGGCGTATCGTCAAGGCCAAGATCGGCCTGCCGTTCTATACGCCGGAGCTTGCCGCCTATCCCAAGAAATACCAGGATCCGGACCGGCTGTGGGCGACCACGCGCTTCCGTTATATCGGCGGCGCCTACAACACCAAACTGGTGGCTAAGGCGGACGTGCCGAAAAAGATGGACGACCTTCTCAATCCCAAATGGAAGGGCAAGATCGCCTGGCGCGCAGGCACGTCGTCGAGCGGCCAGTTGATCACCATCACCACCTTGCTGCTGGCCTGGGGCGACCAGAAGACCGAAGCCTTCCTCAAGCAGTTCTCGAAACAGGGGCCGGTGCCGCTGCACATGAGCAACCGCGGCGTCGTCGACCGCGTGATCGAGGGCGAATATTGGCTGGCGGTGGGCGCCTCCGCCCATCATCCGGTGATCAGTGCCCGCAAGGGCGCCTCGGTGGGGCCGATGCTGCTCGAGCCGGTGCCCGCCTTGAATGCGACCATCTCGATCCTGAAGGGCGTGCCGCGTCCCCATGCCGCCATGCTGATGGTGGATTTCATCCTCTCCAAGGAGGGCCAGAAGCTGTTCCAGAAGGCCGGCTACCTGCCCGCCCATCCGGAGGTTCCGGCGGCCGCGGATCTGCAGCAGATCGTCCCCGCCAAGGCCGGCATGGAGGAGTTCTTCGTCAGCCCCGCGGCGCTGCTGAAGAGCACCAAGAAGTCGAAGAAGCTCGCCAAGAAGTACTTCAAATAGCATCCCGGTGCGCGTCCGGGCGGCATCCTTATCCTTGCGGTGCCGCCCGGCGAAGCTTTCGGGCGCACGTGATCAAAACCGAGGCGGGGGAAGAGGGGCGTGACGGCAGGCGGCGATAAGATCGAGGCGCCCATGGGCGCCGTGCCGCGGGCAGCGGGCCGGTCGTTGTGGCAACGCGTCGCCATATCGCCGGCGGTCCTCATATTGGCTGCTGTGCTTTTGCTCCTGATCGTTCCGCCCCTGGTCTATCTCGCCAAGACCAGCGTCTACACCACCACCTTCACCGGCGAATTCGATAAGTTCACGTTCGATTTCTACGTGCAGTTGGTCAAGGACCCCTTGTTCCTGACCAGCCTGACCAACACCGCGATCTACGCCATCGGCTCGGCCGCCGTCGCCATCCTGCTCGGCGTCGTCCAGGCCTGGATCGTCGAGCGCACCAACACGCCGCTTCGCAAATACGTCTTCCTGGTGGCGATCATCTCGCTGGGCATTCCCTCGGTTCTCTACACCATCTCCTTCCTGCTGCTGCTGGGCAAATCGGGGCCCGTCAACCAGCTCCTCGACTTTTTCTTCGATACCGGCCGCAACGGCATCAACGTCTATTCCATGTGGGGCATGATCGTGATCGAGGGGATCGACTTCGCGCCCCTTGCCTTCCTGCTGTTGTCGTCGGTGTTCCGATCCACCGATGCCTCGTTCGAGGAAGCGGCGATGATGAGCGGCGCCGATGTGAGGAGCACCTTCCGGAAGGTGACCCTGAAGCTGGCCCTGCCCGGGGTCTATGCGCTCCTCATCCTGATCTTCATCCGTGCCTTCGAGTCCTTCGAGACCCCGGCCTTCGTCGGGCGTCCGGGCGGGATCTACGTGCTGACCACCAACATCTTCGAGAACATCCAGGTCGATGAGCCGCCCAATTACGGCCAGGCCGGGGCCTTCGCGGTCGCCCTCCTGATCATCGTTTCGGGGCTGCTGTACTGGTACAACCAGCTGTCGCGCCGGGCCGAGCGCTATCAGACCATCACCGGCAAGGGCTACCGCCCCCGGGTCATGGACCTCGGCCGCTGGCGTTACCTGACGGCGGCGGTTCTCGTCCTCCTGTTCCTGATCATCATCGGTTTCCCCGTCGGCATCGTCCTCTACGCCGCGTTCCAGCCGTTCTACGAAGGTGTGACCCTGGCCGGCTTCTCGACCATGACCTTTGAGAATTTCCACCAGGTCTTCAAGCCCGGTTCCTTCCGTGACGCGATCTGGAACACGGTGATCCTCGGTGTCGCGACGGCCTCCATCGTCGGGCCGTTCACCCTGCTCTGCGCCTGGCTCGCGGTTCGGCGCTACCGCGGCGCGTGGCTCCTGGACCAGCTCGCCACCATGCCGCTGATCTTCCCTTCCATCGTCATGGGTGCGGCCTTCCTTCAGGTGTTCCTGGAATCGCCGATCCCCCTTTACGGGACGCTGGCGTCGATCATCATCGCCTCGTCGGTGCGCTATCTGCCCTACGGGATGCGGTATTCCTATGCCGGGGTGCTGCAGGTGCACAACGAGCTCGAAGAGGCGGCCGCGCTGGCCGGCGCCTCGCGTCCCAAGACCTTCCTGCGCGTGGTCGCGCCGCTGGTGGCGCCGGCCCTGGTGACCTGCTGGATCTTCGTCTTCCTGGTCTCCACCAAGGCGGTCTCCATCCCGATCCTGCTGTCGGGCCCCGATTCCCAGGTCATCGCCGTGACCATGTTCGATCTCTGGGAGAACGGCCAGACGGTGGAGCTGGCGGCGGTCGGCGTCACGTGGGCGGCGTTCATGACGGTGCTGAGCGCACTGTTCTACCTGCTGGCCAAGCGCTACGGGCTCAAGTTCGAGTGACCGGGGCCAGGCCTCGTCCAACAATCACCCTGCTTCCGACACGGTTTCGTCACTTTACCCCCTTCTGATACGCTTAGGTGTCGCGACCGGCGTCACCGGACGCTCAACGATAGGGGGCCTTTGGAACAAAACCAGGGGCCATGGGACGATGATGGCTTCACGACGATTTCGGATGATTGCGCTGGCCTTATTTCTGGGCCTCACGGGCGGTGCGGCATCGGCTCAGGAGCTGACGCTCAAGCGGGTGATGCTGTCGACCGGCGGCGTCGGGTATTTCGAGCACGAAGCGACGGTCGACGGCGATGGGGCGCTCAGCCTCCAGGTCCGGCTCGACCAGGTGGACGACGTGCTGAAGAGCATCGTCGTCTATGATGCCACCGGCCGCGTCGGAGCCATCGGCCTGCCGGGGCGCAAGCCGCTGGCCCAGGCGTTCCGAGACCTGCCCTTCGGGCGCGGGGCTCTGGCCTCGCCGGCGGCTTTGCTGACGGCGCTGAAGGGCGCCCAGGTCTCGGTGCGCGGCCCGCGGCAGGTCAGCGGCCGGGTGCTGTCGATCACGCGCGAGACCACCACCCTCCCGAACACCGGCGCCGTCCTTACCCAGCACCGCGTGACCCTCTACACGGCCCAGGGACTGGAAAGCGTAATCCTGGAAGAGGCGCAGGCGGTGACCCTTTCCGATCCCACCCTGCAGGCCCAGGTGAACGCCGCCCTTGCCGCCATTGCGCAGCATCGTATCGCCGACCGGCGGACGCTCACCATCAAAGTGGCGGGAGCGGGCAAGCGCAAGGTGCATGTCGCCTATGTCGTGCCGACTCCGCTGTGGAAGACCTCCTACCGATTGACATTGGCGCGCGATGCATCCGCCCGATCCGGCCATCTGCAGGGCTGGGCGGTGCTCGAGAACATGACCGGGCGTGATTGGGCAGGGGTCGAGTTAACCCTGGTCTCGGGCAATCCCGTCACCTTCCACCAGGCGATCTACCAGGCCTATTACGTCAGCCGCCCCGAAGTGCCGGTGGAGGTGCTGGGCCGTATCCTGCCGCGGGCGGACAAGGGTGTGGTCGGCGGCGCCGTCGCCGAGAGCGAGCAGAAGACGGCGCCGGGCAAACCGGATCTTCGCAAAACCGACCGTTCCCGCGATCGCCTGGGGCGCTCCAGCCTCGCCAAGCGCGCGGCCAATGCCCAGGAGCGCATGGCGCTGGCCGAAACCCGGTTGGCGGACCAAGGAGGAGCGGCGGGCGAGCCGGCCGCGGCCGCGCCGGCGCCGCCTCAGGCGCGCCCGGTGTTCACCGCACGCAGCCGCGAATCGGCGACCCAGGTGGTGTTCCGCAT